>JAHBWW010000002.1:356505-713010 GCA_019636795.1 Phycisphaeraceae bacterium | reverse complement strand
GCACGACCGAGGCGGTCGCAAGGGCCCGGATCATCAGCGCGTTCCACGCGACGATCGTCTTGTCGTCGAGGTGCGGCTGCTTGCGCTGCCCGCGGGCTGCGAGCAGGGCGAGCCCGACCGGTCAGCCCCACCCCCACGCGGCGCCGGCCGGTGTGGGGGGGGGGGGGGGGGGGGGGGGGGGGGGGGGGGGGGGGGGGGGGGGGGGGGGGGCAAGTAACCAGGGGAAAAAATCTCAGCAGCGGGTTCAGCGACCGACGGATCGTTCCAGGTTGCGGAGTGTGGCTTCGCTGAGCACCGGCTGAGCGACGTCGCGGGTGTGGAGGCGGTAGGCATAGAGCGTCGGCTCGTCGCGGTGGTCGAAGCGTCCGTCGTTGTTGGTGTCTTGTACGACGCTCATATAGAGAGTTTGTGTTTCCGGGGAGAATGAGACCGACCAGACTTGGCTGTTTTCGGGTGAAATTGCGCGGATCGTGGCGGTCGCTACTTCATAGATGTAAAGTTCGGTTGGGTCGCGGTCGTCGAGGTAGCCATCATTGTTGCTGTCATTGGTGGTGACGAGGAATGCGATCGCCAGCGCCCTTGTGCCTTCCTGTGGGTCGTGCCGCGAGTGAAGAAAGCCGTAGCGACTGATCACGCCTCGGCCTTGGAGCACGAGGATGTCGTCGTGTCGCGGCCTCTGGATGACGGCATTGTGCCAGCGGACGTGATGCATGGAGTTCGAGCGTGTGTATGAGGAGTCATAAGCGCGTGAAGCGGTGGCGGCATATCCCCCACGCGTGAATGGGTCGGAATCCTGAAACGGTCCGGCGAGGCGCTGGATCGAGTATGGAAGGATGATGGCGTCGGATCCGGTGACGCCGATTGGCATTTCGACGACGGCTTTGCCGGTGAGTGGGCCTTCGGTTGTGGTGGGAACGGGCGTGGTGACAGGCGGCCTGCGGGCTGGTTGTTGGCATCCGGCGAAGGCAATGCAGAACATTCCGACGAGGATGAACTTGAGGGTGGACATTGCAGCTCCTTTGTTTGGTGCAGGCTGTTGCGGGTGTGTGCGAGCAAGGCGATTCAAAGGCCAAGTGAGGTGCAGTCTAACAGTGGGTGGGACTTGTTGATGTAACGGGCGTCGCAATGTACGGGTTCTGAACGTGTAGTATTTACCCTTGTGTTGAGATGCTGGAAAAGTCTTCGGCTTGACGTGGGGGGTTGAAGGCGAGACACTTGATGTCCCACGGGATGCATGTGCAACCGGGGGCTGCGGGCGGACGTAGCGCGCAGGGAGCGGACACGATCCCCCTGGGGCGGGGTGTGTGCGTGTTGCGGGTGGCATGCGTGCATGGCCGGCGTCGGGCAACTTTTTTGATGTGGAGCGTTGAGCATGGCGGGTCGAACCAGTGCGGGAATCGGAGTCGGAATCGCGATCACAGTTCTGGCGGTGCTCAGCGCTGCGCTGTTTGTGCTGACGATGGTGTTCTATTCGCAGAAACAGGCGGCGGATCGTGAGATTGCAGCGGCACGCGGTCGCAATGACTTGTTCATTCGTGATGTTGAGCGCGAGATGCCGACAGTGCGAGAGGTGATTCAGCAAGCGCGCGGCAAGTCGGCGGTGGCGCACCTGATGGAGCAGCAGAGCCTGGTGATGCGGACAGTTTCGGGGCGGCCTGACATGTCGGTGACGGACATGCAGACGCAGGCGGGGTCGCTGCTGTCGCAGGGCGAGTCGCTGATGGGGCGGATCCGTTCGCAGGCGAGCAAGATTCAGGAACTTGAGCGGCAGGTTGCCAATGCGGAGGCTTCACGTCGATCGGCGCAGCAGGATGCGCAGGCTGAGGCGGATCGGATCGGTCGTATCGAGCGCGAGGCGCAGGCGACGATCGCGGATCTGACGAGCCAGATCGATGACTATAAGGGTCGCATCAACATGTACCGCGACAACGTGGACACGCTTGAGGTGCAGATGCGTGAGCAGATCGAGCGTCGGACGGATTCACATACGCAGCGTGAGCGGGCGCTTTCGGAGCGGCTGTCGCGGTTGCAGACGGAGAACGCGCTGCTGCAGGATCAGGTCGCGAGCCTTCGCGGGATTCGGTCGGGCGATACTCTGAGGCCGATGGCGGAGGAGGCGCTGGTCGATGGCCGCGTGGTGGAGATTCGCCCGGGGTCGAATGAGGTGGTGATCAGTCTTGGGCGTCGGGACAAGATTCAACTTGGCATGACGTTTTCGGTGTATGCGGATGCATCGAGGCTGAGGCCTGACCCGACGACGGGCGAGTACAACGAAGGCAAGGCTGTGGTGGAAGTGATTGATATTGATCGTGACACGAGCCGGGCGCGGATTGTGCGTGAGTCTCGTGGCAACCCGATTACGCGTGGGGACGTGATTGCCAATCCGGTGTACGACCCGAAGAAGGAATACCGGTTTGTGGTGTACGGCAACTTTGATGTCAATCGCGACGGGCTGGCGACGCGCGAAGAGGGCGAGGATCTCAAGTCGCTGATTCGCAGTTGGGGCGGGATTGTGCAGTCCGAGTTGACGGGCGGGGTGGACTTCCTGGTGCTCGGGCAGAAGCCGGTGCTTCCGCCGCAGCCTGGTCCTGATGCGCCGCTTGAGGTGCTTCAGGAGTATGTGAGGCTTCAGACGGTGGTGTCGAACTATGACCAGTTGTTCGCGCGTGCGGCGTCAACGTCGATTCCGGTGCTCAACGAGAATCGGTTGTATACGTTGATCGGGTCGATCCCGGATTGATGCTGTGAGCCAAGCTATGGCGAGTGCGGTGGGCGGGGCGCCGGCTCGCGGCGGCAAGAAGAAGAAGGCCCAGATTCCGTCGTTGCTTCATCCGTTGGTGTATGGAGCGGTGCGCGGCGTTACGACACTGCCACAGATGGTGGGGGTCTCTACGTCGATCGCTGGAGCGGCGGCGCTCGGGCGTTTGTACGGCAGCGCGAGGTTCAATCGCAGGCGTGTCGAGGCGGCGTCGGAGCGTGTGCGCTTTGCGTTGCGCGATATTGATGAAGCCGGTGCGCGCGATCTGGTGCTTGCGAGTTTCAGCCACCTGTTTCAGTTGGGGGTGGAGATCGCGTGTATGCCACGGTTGTTGTCGGGCGATGCGTGGCTGAGGCATGTGGAGTTGGGGAATCTGGATGGGGCACTCGAGGCGCTGATTGAGGGTCGTCCGAGTCTGATGCTGACGGGGCACTGTGGGAATTGGGAAATGATGGGGTACACGATGGCGGTGTTGGGGTTCCCCATTCACGCGCTGTACAGGCCTCTGGATATGAAGCCGGTGGATCGATGGCTGCGGCGGACGCGGGCACGGCGCGGGTTGATTCTGGTCGACAAGTTTGGCGCGGCGACGATGCTGCCGAGGCTGATGGCGCAAGGAGTTCCGGTGGGTTTTGTGGCCGATCAGAACGCGGGCGATCGCGGGATCTTTGTGCCGTTTTTTGGCCGCCTGACATCGAGTTACAAGGCAATCGGGTTGATGGCGATGCAACACAAGGCGAATGTGGTGTGCGCGAGTGCCCGTCGGCTGCGTGAAGGAGAGTCGCACATCGGGGACGTGGGAGGTGGGCATGATGATGGGGGGCTTCGGTACCGGGTTGAGTTGACGGATGTGATCAGGCCTGCGGACTGGGAGGGGCATCCGGACCCACTTTTTTACATCACGGCGCGGTACAGGCGTGCAATTGAGCAGATGGTGAGGATTGCGCCGGAACAGTACCTGTGGATGCATCGGATCTGGAAGAGCCGGCCTGCGCATGAGAAGTTCAACAGCCCCATGCCGGCGAGGTTGCGGGAGAAGTTGCAAACGCTTCCATGGCTGAGCGAGGCAGAGGTCGAGACGATTTGCGATCAAAGTGATCGGGATCGGGCGTATCTGGCGGAGCATGGGCTTGAGAGGCTGCCTTAGACGGTTGATGGCGAATACAGGAGACCTGTCGTGGCAAGATCGCGTGAGAGGCTGACGGATGTGCGTGTGCTGGTTGTGGATGACGACCGGGACGTGCTGGAGTCGATGATGGTGGCGTTTGCAGCCGAAGGTGCCGAGACGCTGTCGGCTTCGGATGGGAATACGGCAGTGAGGCTGTGCATGGAGGAGGACCCTGATGTGGTCATTCTGGACATGATGCTGCCGGGGCGATCGGGGTTTTTGGCGCTCGAGCGGATCAAGGGGCATGAGGACAGCCCGCTGGTGGTAATGGTGACGGCCAACGAAGGGCGTCGGCATCAGGCCTACGCTGAGTCTCTGGGCGTTGATGCTTATTTGCTCAAGCCGGTGCCTCTGGAGCGCCTGATCGACATGGTCGACACGCTGATTCAGAATCGAGATCTGGAAGCGGGCGCGGAAGACGATTGAGTTTGGGGGTCTGAGTGGCGAGGAAGCGGCAATTGGTTCTCTTTCGGTTGGAGGATGGCGCAAAGCCAGGTTCCGGGTTTGTGCCTCTGGGTGATGAGGGGGAGTTTGTTCGTATTCTTGCACCGTTCAATACGGCGCCGGATGGATCGCCACGGCGATCGAACGGGACAGAGGTTCTGCATGGTCCTGGAATCGTGATTGAGTATCCGACAACGCAGGACGCGATTCAACAGGCGATTGTGACAGTTACGGATCAGGACGTGGCGTGGCCTGTACTGAGCCGCATCTGCCGTTCGCTTGGTTGGAAGTTGCAGGACATGGAGAGCGGGCAGACGTTTGGATAAGCGTTGTGCCGGATGCTCTGTTGTACGTTATCGGAAATGAGATGAGCGTTGCGTGCTTTGCGCCGGGCGTGCGCGCGCGGGCTTGCGCGGTCGTTATGCGTTGATGGCGTGGGAGTTGCACGCTTGGGTGTGGGCGATGCGCATTTTTTGCTGGTTTCGGGTGTGCAGGAGTAAACCTTGTACAACAGGTCGATTCTCCAATGTTGGCTGGTGTTCTTGCCGATCAATCGGGTCCATGGCGGAATGTTCCGCGTGGCATCGAAGTCCGGGGCCGAGGGCTGCTGGAGCGATGGTCTGGATTCGTCGCGGGCGATGTGCTCGCGCGAGAGATAAGAACACTGGTTTTGCAGGAGACGACCGCATGAACACGAATTTTAATCCATTCAATACGTATCCGTTTGCCCAGACGCCTTTCTATGGTTCGTTCGGCATTCCCTCGTTCACGCCGGGGAACTTTGGTCCGAGTCACTGGAACAACTGGCAGACTCCGTTCGTCGGCTCGAACACGACGACGCCGTGGAACACGACGAACTTCAATCCGTTCCAGGTGCCGTTTGGCGGGTACAACCAGACGCCGTTTGGTGGGTTCTATGGCCAGTACACCAATGGCTTCAACAGCGGCTTGAACACTGTTGCGAACGGGTGGTCACCTTTCTGGAACAACTTGGTGTCGAACACCATCGGCACTTCGCCGGTGAGCACGTTCAATCCGTTCAACACGCTCAACAGCTGGAACACGCTCAGTCCGTTCACAGCCACTGGCTGGAACCAGGTCAATCCGTTCATCGGGTTCAATGGTGTGCAGACTCCGTTTGCGAATACCACGCCGTGGTCGAACACCACGCCGTGGACCAACATCGCGCCGTGGACCAACATCGCTCCGTTCGGTGGCACCCAGAACTTCAATGGGTTTGCACAGCCGTTCGGCACGGTGTATCCGTTCGGCCTGGCGCAGCCGTTCGGCATCGGCAACGCGAATGTGTGGAACGGTCAGTTTCCGTTCAACTACCAGGCTGTTTCGCCGGTGAACACTCCGTTCAACGGCCAGACTCCGGTGACGACCAACACCAATGGGCAGCAGGTTGAGCACACTGGGCGCATTGCGGCGTACCCGATGCCGTTCGGCGGGTTTGCTCCGTTCATGTGTGTGAATCCGCAGCAGGGCGTGTCGAACTGCACGCCGGTGACTCAGGCGGCGTGAGATTCGGGAGATTCAGCTGAGCGCAAGGGCGGCCGGGGTCGGTCGCCCTTTTTCATGCGCATTGGTGGCGGAAGAGCGGCGGGAGTGCCGAATCTACCGCGTTCTCAGGCCGAGCCTTCGGTGCGTGTGATGGCTGCGCCAAGGCTGGCGAGGCGATGTTCGAGGCGTTCGTAGCCTCGGTCGATGTGGTAGACACGGTTGATGATGGTGGTTCCGCGGGCAGCGAGTGCGGCGATGACGAGGGAGGCCGAAGCGCGAAGGTCAGATGCCATGACGGGTGCGCCGTGGAGTTCGCGCACGCCGGTGACGACCACGGTTGCGCCCTGGCGGTGGAGTTGGGCACCCATGCGGCCGAGTTCGGCAACGTGGAGGAACCGTTCGGGGAAAATGCGTTCGGTGACGATGGAGTTTCCTTCAGCGATGGAGAGGAGTGCCATGACCTGGGCCTGCAGGTCGGTGGGGAATCCCGGATGGGGCTGGGTCGTGACGCGGATGGGCCTGAGGATGCGTTCGGAACTGATGCGGCAGGTGGCCCGCATGGGATCCTTGTTGTCGAGAATGTCGATGTGAACCCCGAGATCGACAAGGCGATCGGTGACGGCGAGCATGGCATCGAGTGGAGTGTTGGTGATGGTGAGCGAGCCGTTGGTAATGGCGGCAGCACACATCATGGTGCCGGCCTCGATGCGGTCGGGGATGACGGTGTGTATAGCGCCGTGGAGGCTTTTGACGCCTTCGATGGTGATGCGGGGGGTGCCTGCGCCGGTGATGCGTGCGCCCATTGCGTTGAGGAGGTTGGCCAGATCGACGATTTCGGGCTCGCAGGCTGCGGATTCGATGATCGAGGTGCCTTTGGCCAGGGCGGCAGCGGACATGACATTGGCGGTCCCGAGGACGGTTGAGCCGAAGGGACCGCCGAGGAAGATGGTTGTGCCTCGGAGACCCTGAGTCGGGACGGTCGCGACAACGTCGCCACCGTCGAGGCTGATCTGGGCGCCAAGGGCTGCGAGCCCTCGGAGGTGGAGGTCGATCGGGCGTTCACCGATTGCGCACCCACCCGGGAGGGAGACGCGGGCGACGCCTCGGCTGGCGAGCATTGGTCCGAGAACGCAGATCCCCGCCCGCATGGTGCGGACGATGTCGTAGTGGGCGTGGCTCTGTGACTGATCGCGTGCGCACAGGGTGAGCGATGGCTCGGCGTTCTTTTCGGACTCGATGACCTCGCACCCGAGGGTGTCGAGGAGTTTCTTCATATTGGTGATGTCGGCCAGGTCGGGCACGTCGCGGAGGATCACGGGTTCGGGGGTCAGCAGAGCGGCGGCCATGAGGGGCAGGGCGGCGTTCTTGGAGCCATTGATCCTGGTGGTTCCTTCGAGCCTTCGCCCGCCTTCGATGGTGAATGCGTCCATGCCGGAGTCCTTTCGGTGCGTTGTGGATGATATCGGACAATCGCGCGAGGGAGAAACAGGGTTGCAAACGTCAAGGTTTGCGTGCGCGGTGCAGAAGGCGCGCTTGCGGGGGTTTTGTCGCGCGTGTCGCTTGCAGGATGGGGGTTTGTTTTTGAGAGTTGAGGGAAGCAAGACCGCTTGGGCGGAGAGCCCGGCGGGCGGAGGATTGACGATGCAAGCGAACAGGCCTTCCCGTTTCTCGATGATCAAGCTGCCTGCGGGGCTATGCGGATGCGGCGTGCTCGCGGCAAGCGTCATGCTGTTCTCGGGCACAGCAACCAGTGTGAGCGAGGGCAGCGAAATGGTGATGATGCCCGAGACGATCCAGATCTCGGGCGTGGTGCGCGACTTCCGCAAGTGGGGCGTGCAGAATGGGCATCAGGACTTTGAAAACTACAACACGGGGCATGTGGTCGGGCTGGTGCAGGACGATCTGGGCGCCGACGGCAAGCCGGTGTTCAAGCATGCGTTCGGGCAGACCGTGTCCAAGCAGTACAAGGATTCTGCGGGTCGGCAGATCCGCCCTGCGATGTACAGTGCCGCGCGTGGAGATGTTGCGGGGACGCTGTCCAACAACTCCAATCGTGCGATCACGAGTGCGGAGACGTTCAACCAGTGGTTCCGGGATGTACCGGGGGTGAATCTGTCGATGGTGCTGCCGATCACGTTGCAGCGGATTCCCGGGACCACGACGTACTTCTTCCACGCGCACGACAACGACAACACGACGCAGCGAGAGGGGTTCTTCCCGATCGATAACCTGCTCTTCGGGGACATGGACCCGACGTATCACCACAACTATCACTTCACGTTTGAACTGCAAACGACGTTCGTGGTCCAGCGCGGGACGAATCAGGTGTTCACGTTCTTCGGCGACGACGACGTGTGGGTGTTCATCGACGGGAAGCTTGTGATCGACCTGGGCGGGGTGCACGGTGCGGTGTCGCAGAGCATCGAGATTGATCGTCTCGATTGGCTGCAGAATGGGCAGCGCGCTTCGCTGAGTCTGTTCTTTGCCGAGCGAAGGACGACGCGCTCGAACTTCCGAGTGGAGACGAACCTGAAGCTCGAGACGATCTCGCTGCCTCCGACGACGGCTCTGTACGATTGATCAACGGTTGATGGTCTGTGACGACTCCCCTCTTCAACGCCGGGCACGGGCGGTCGAAAGATCGCGCGTGCCTGTTTCTTTGCTCACCAGTGATTGCCGGGGCGGTAGCGGTCGTAGGGGGGCCAGTCGTTGCGACGGTCGTTGTGGTGATGCTGGCGCGAAGCGGGCTGTTCGAGGTCAAAGTACAGGACGGCGTCTGCGTTGCGTGGCATGTTGAATCGGCGTGCGCGGTCGAGATCGGGGCGGGCACGCTGGGGCCAGTCGTCGATCGCGACGACCGCTGTGTTGGGGCGGTGCGAGAGTGCTGCGTCGCGACGGGCAAACTCTGGGGAGTACTGGGGTGTCAGGCCGGCCGCCGAGACCAGGGGTCCGGGCAGTACGGCATCCCAGGCTGCGCCAGATGAGCCCATGTGCAAGCCGGGGCTGCGGCGGGCCTCGGGAGGGCGCACAGGAGCGGCACAGGCGGTCAGAAGCAGGCAAAGCCCGAGAACGGCGTTGGAGGCGATGAGGGATCTCACAGCCATGTGCGGTACAACAGAGGTGCCGGGAGGTGGATATGGCGTTGGCGGGGGCCTGGCGGGGTCTGGCGGGTGGCGAGGCGGTGAGGTTGGGCAACGGTGTTGAGGCTGGGCAACATCAGCAGATTTGAGGGCATGGGCTTGACGCTTAGCGTTGGTAGGGCTTTGCTCAGTCGATGCGCATCATTTCGGGTCGGTACAAGCGTCGCCAGTTGGCGTCCCCTCCAGGCAGATCGACGACCCGTCCGTTGCCGGATCGGGTGCGGGAGTCGATGTTTGGTTTGCTGCGCGGGCATTTCGAGGATGCCAGTGTGCTCGATGGGTTTGCTGGGGTTGGGTCTTTCGGGCTCGAGGCTGCGAGTCGGGGCGCGTCGCATGTGGTGATGGTCGAGCGGGACAAGCGTGTGGCGGAGGTGCTGCGGCAGAACGTCGAGATGCTCGGGGCCGGAGAGTTTGCGCAGGTGGTTGTTGGTGATGCGCTGGGGCCGGCGGCGCTGGCGCGGTGTCGTGTGCCGGTGAACATTGCGTTTCTGGATCCGCCGTATGAGATGGTGCGTGATGTGGCAGGCTGGGACAGGGTGCGGCAGCAGATGACGCGGATTGCAGGCCTGATGGCTGCTGATGGGTTTTTGATCGTGCGGACGCCTTGGCCCTTCCTGCAGAAGTTGCCGGTTGAGCCGAATCATCCGCGAGGCGCGCGGGGGCAGCGCGTCGAGGAAGTGATGGAGTTTGCGAGCCTCGAAGAGCTCGAACGCGCAGAAGCCAAGGAACTCGACGTGGTAGTTGGCGGAGCGGACCAGACTCTGGTTGAAGGCGATCTCTCGATCGCGGGGACGATCGGGCCGGAGACGCACGCGTATGGCTCGACCGCGATCCATTTGTATATGCGCGCCGGAGCCAAGGAATGAGTGGGCATGCACTCAATGCCCAGCAGGTGGCAGCGGTGGAGCATGATGCGGGGCCTCTGATCGTTCTGGCTGGGCCCGGCACGGGCAAGACGAATGTGATCGTGCATCGGGTGTGCCACATGATCGAACACCGGGGGATCGACCCGGAGCGGATCGTGGCGCTGACATTCACCAACGAGGCGGCGCGCGAACTGCGCGAGAGGCTGAGTGCTTTGGTGGGCGGCTCAGCAGCGGATCGATTGAACGCATCGACATTCCACAGTTTCGGGCTTTCGCTGTTGCGGCGGTTTTCAGATCTGACGGGTCTTGGGCCAAGGCTTGCGCTGATGGATTCTGCACAGCATCGGCGTCTGACCAGGCACCTGATTCAGGAGCACGGGCTGTTTCGGAGTGCGATCGCGGGAGGAATCGCGAGTCTGATCGATGAGTCGCGGGCGATCATCGCCGAACTACGCAACAGTGCGATTGAGCCTGAAGCGTGCGCTGCGCGTGTGGAGGCGATGCTTGGCGATGAGGCGATCGAAGACGGGCAGCGCGCGGAACTTGAGCGGTTTTCCGAGCATGTGAGGCTGTATGGATTGATTGATGCGGCGTGCCGAAAGCGCGGGCTGATTTCGGTGGATGAACTGCTGACGCGGCCGATCGGGCTGCTGCGAGAGCATCGGGTCGCGCGCGAGATCTGCCAGTATGACCATCATCATGTGGTGGTCGATGAGTTTCAGGATCTGAACGTGGCGCAGATGGAATTGCTGGGGCTGCTTTGCCCGGCCGAGCGTGAGAGGCTGGATCTGTGTGTGGTCGGAGATGACGACCAGGCGATCTATGCGTTTCGTGGTGCGAATCAGTTTGCGTTCGAGCACTTCAAGTGCCGTTGGCCGACGGCGACAACGTTGTTTCTGGAGTTGAACTATCGCAGTGCGCGGTGTGTGGTGGAGGCGGCAAACCAGGTGATCGCGGCTTCGCAGACTCGCCTGGCGCCCGAGAAGGTGATCGTGCCGGCGCGCGAGGCGGAGGCTGGCGAGGGGGCAGCGGTCGAGGTGGTGCGTGTTGCGTCGGATTTTGACTCCGATGGGTTGATCGCAGCGATGCTTTTGACAGATCGTGAGCGCGACCCGGAGCGGGCATGGAGTTCATATGCCGTGATCGGGCGCACGAACCGCGAGGTGGAGCGGATCGCGGCGACGCTGAGGCTCGAGGACATCCCGGTACGGGTTCGGTCGATGGGTTCGCCGCTCGATGACGAGGGCGTGCAGGATCTGCTGGCGTGGGTTCGCGCGGTCCTCGAGCCGTCGCAGACGTGGGCGGTGCGTCGGTTGATGCTGCGGCCTCCATATGGTCTTGGCGCTTCGCGGGTGAGTACGTGGGAGCGAAGTTATGCAGCAGCAATGTCGCGGGCAGCGTCGTGGGAGGCCGAACCGTTCCTGCAATGGTTGACGCGGACGCTTGATGAAAGTGATGAAGTCAAGGCGATCGTATCGCGGCTTGCGATGCAGGTTGAGGCGTTTCGTGTTTCGGCGACGACCGAATCGGCGGATGTGACGATCGAGCGGATCATTCTCGAAGCGGATCTTGCGGGAGCGGATCTTGTGGGCGGTCGATCGCGGGCGGGGCGGATTGAATCGTTGGTGGCGGTGTTGCGGTTTGTGCGCGAGAGGCTTGGGAGGCTTGAAGCGCCGGCCGATCTTGCTGCGTTCTGGAGTTATTACAACGATCTCGATGCTTCGGAGCAGTCGTTTGCAGCGACCCTTGATGCGCGCGTCGAGGGGCAGGCGAACGAGAGGAGCGATGAAGAGGATGGCGTGGTACTGCTCACGGCGCACTCGGCCAAGGGGCTGGAGTTTGACACGGTGTTCATGCCTCGAGTCAATCCGCCGCACGGGTATCCCATGACGTCTCGGCCGCGCGAGAGTGTGCTCCCGCCGGGTATTGAAACTGATGTCAACAAGCCTGGGTTGATCGAGGAAGAGAGGCGGCTGTTCTATGTCGCGTGCACGCGCGCGAAGCGACGCCTGTTGCTCTTCGGCAAGATTCCCAAGGGCAAACCCAGCGCGACCAACCTGCTCTGGCCTTTGATCAGTGCGGGGGCGGTGAGCGAGCGAGATCCGGCACAGATCATGCGTGATGCTGCGGCTGCGGGAGTCACGAGCGCGGCATGGTCGAATGAGCCGGTGGCAGCGCCTTGGGGAATCAGACGATTGGAGCGGGAGACAGTACTGGCACAAGCGCGAAGCCGATTGCGGCACGAGGCGTCACTGGCGCTCGATGGAGCCGACCGGGCGGGGCTGGATCGTGCGGCTGTCGAGGAGGTGATGGCCAAACTGGCGAGCGTGGCGACACGCATGGCGGTTCTGGCGTCGATCGGCGCGGGAGAGAGCGGGGCGGCGGAGCTGAGCGCTGAGGCAGCCGAGTATCGGGCGCGTGTGGAGGACAAGGTGCTGCGGGGTGCGGCGCGGGCTGGGTTTGCGTTTGTTGCGCCCAAGCCGCCACTCAATCTGAGTTACACGATGCTGCGGGATTACACATATTGTCCGCGGTGTTTTTATCTTCGGCATGTGATGAAGTTGTCGCAAGCCGAGTCGGGTGCGATTCGCGTGGGTCAGGTCACGCATGCGGCGCTCGAGCAGTTTTATCGCAGGTGGATGGAGGCCGAGGCCCAGGGCGAACCGAGACCGACGCTGGAGAATCTGCTCGATCTCGGGCATCGGGTGTTCGATGCCAGTGTGCCCGAACACGAGGTTGTGGACACCGCTCAGCGCGATCAGATTCTGGCTGCGCTCACCATTGCGCACAAACGCCTGCACAACGACGCTCTCGAGCCTATCGAAGTCGAGAAGAATGTGAACTTCCCATTCGAGCACAATGGACTCACACACCGGATCTATTCGAAACTGGATCGGATCGATCGCCTCGAAGGCGGATTTCGGATCGTGGATTACAAGACGGGGTACGCGAGCAAGGCTTTGCTCGAGCCCGACAAGAAAGATCTACAACTCGGGATCTACGCGCTGGCGCTGCGGCATCACTTTGGCGATGAGCAGCTGACAGGGACAGCCGAGTACTGGGTCTTGTCGCAGGGGGAGCGCGGCGCGATTGGGCTCGATCAACTCGATATGGAGGCGATCGGGCAGGTGGTGCGCGGTGCGATCGACGGCATCCTCGAAGGCCGCTTTGAACGCAACGAGAAGAATTGCGAAGGTGAGTGCAGCTTGTTCGACGTCGTGGCGCGCGATGCAGCAGAGTGAGCAGCGCGCGGCGAGCGTCAGGACAAGGCTGCGGCGCCAGAGATGATCTCGGTCAGTTCCGTGGTGATCTGGGCCTGCCGTGCGCGGTTGTACTTGCGTTGGAGGCGCTTACGCATCTTGCCGGCGTTGTCGGTTGCCGACTTCATGGCCACCATGCGCGCGACGTGCTCGCTGACGACGGCATCGTTGAAGGCCTGGAAGAGCACCGCGCGGACGGCTGCGGGCAGCAGTTCGCTCAGCAGGGATTCGGGATCGGGGCTGAACTCGTAGAGAGGCGTCAGTTTGGATTCGGTCGCGCTCTGGGCCTTGCCTGCGGCCGACTGGTCGAAGGGAATGAGTTGGAGGATTTCGGGCTTTTGCTGTCCGGCCGAGATGTAGCGCATGTACACAACGCGGACGGCGTCGATCTCGCCAGCAGCAAAGCGCTCGATGTAGGTGTTGGCGAGGCGTTCAACTTCGTCATACCGAGGTTTATCGCCGAAGTTGGTGTGGTGCGCCGCGATGGAGAAGGCGTTGAACTTGAGGACGTTGGCGCCCTTTTTACCGACGACTTCGATGACGCCGGAACTGGCGGCGTCGTGGCTCCGAAGGTGCCGCATCGCGGTGCGGATGACGTTGCCGTTGTAGGGGCCGCAAAGCCCGCGATCGGACGTGATGATGAGCGTGACTTCCTTGCCGGTGCGCTTGGCGGCGCTCTTTCCGAGCAGAGGGTGTGAGGTGTCGCCGATGCTCGAAGCCAGTTCGGCGACAAGCTCAAAGAGGGCATTGGTGTAGGGCTTGGACGCGGTGGCAGCCTGCTGGGCCCGAGCGAACTTGCTCGTGGCGATCATCTGCATCGTGCGGGTGATGCGGCGGATATTTCCGACCGCCTTCATGCGCTTCTTGATTTCGCGGCTCTTTCCCATGGGGCGGGAGTGTAGGACCGATTTCTCCCGTCGTGAAGCGCGGGAAGAAGTCTGGCGAATGAAGCAGATGGAGCCTGCGACTCACTTGCCAGGAGGGGCAGGCTTGGGAAGGTTGCTGGCGGGGTCGGTTGCAGAGATAGGTTTTTGATTGGTCATGGGCTTGTCGCCCGCACCGGATGCAGGGTGAAAGTCGTGCCCCAGTTGTAACGGAAAGGGTACAGATAACGCGGGGCGTGGCGGGATGCGGGACAGATCATCGTTTGCCATGACAAGTTCCTCCTCGGCTTGAAGTTACGCAGCAAAGCCGCGGATGGTTCTTCGGGTACGTCAGGGCTCGAGTTCGGTGGATTTGACGGACGCGACCCCCGAATCGAGGACCAGGCCGTCATAAGCCAAATAGATTGTCTCGGGCAGTTCGGATTCGGTCTGGGCGTGGTCTATGTCGTGACTCATGTGAACGAAATAGGTCGCGCCAGCACCGATGTTCTGGGCGGCGTTGACAGCCTGGCCGATGGTGAAGTGAGTTGGATGCTTGCGATGACGCAGGGCGTCGAGAACAAGGGTGTTCAGGCCTTCAAAGTGTGGCCAGGACTCCGGGGGAATGCCCGATACGTCTGTTCCATAGGCCAGTGGCAGGGGTGATGGCGCGGCCCGTGGGGGCGGATCGAACCGAAACCCGAGAATCGGCAATCGACCATGGAGCAGCGGGATCGGGGTGATCGTCAGGCCGAAGAGCACAAACGGAACCGACGGGCGAATCGGGAAAGCAACAAGCGATGCGATGAACGAGTCCTGCACATTGGCGTGGCGGTCGAAGATGTAGGCGTAGACGCGTCGCAGGGATTCGAGGGTGTGCTGATCGGCGTAGATAGGAATGGGTTGGTGCATGAGAACGTTGAACCGCCGGACTTCATCCAGGCCAAGGATGTGGTCGGCGTGATTGTGTGTAAAGAGAATGGCATCTACCCGTTCAAGCTTTGCGCGGAGGGCTTGCTGGCGAAGGTCCGGACCGGCGTCGATGAGAATGACGCGGGCTTGTCCGCCTGCGTCGGTGAAGCGGAGGCACGCACTGGTACGCAAACGCTGATTGCGTGGGTCACCCGAAGTGCACACGGCGCAGTCACAGCCAATGGCGGGGATGCCGGAACTGGTGCCAGTGCCGAGGAATTCAAATCGCACGGACAAGACTAGATCGTTGAAGGCCTGGGTGTGGATTTCAGGGGCAGTTGGACAGTGATTGATTCAAAAGAATGAGGATGTCGAAGATATCGATTTGGTTGTCTGCGTTGAGGTCGGCCAGGAGGTCGCCAGCGTTCCAGAGCGACAGCAGGCGGGCAATCTGCGCTTCGCGCGGTTCAGGCCCGTTGGTCGAAGGCAGCGTGCACGGGATGCACGAGAGTTCTTCGACGCGAAAGCGATCGATCGCCGCCTCGACGATGGAGGCTTCGGGGCCGTCGCCGGTTTCGAGCCTCACACGGAAACCCGTGGTCAATGGCACATGGTCGAGGATGCGATAGACCTTCATTTCCCAGCCATCGGTCTGCTTGATGGTGTCGATGGTGGTCCAGGTCGCTCCAGCGTTGGATGAAACCTGGACGAACATGGAGCGATGATCCGGGAGGGAGCTTGAGAACCACGCAGCGAAACTCATATATGGATTCTGAGCCAGCGCGAGGTTGATCGATGGTGAGGTTGCGCGTGTGGCACCATGGTCAACGTCTTCGTTGGCGTCCGACCCGGTCAGGAGGCACCGGCTGCTGCCATCGAAGTCCTTGGACGGGGCGTGAAGGTCGTTCGCGTTCGGCTTGGCAACCTTGAATCGCCCGGACGTCAGTGAGGCTTCGCCCCAGAAGGTCCATCCGCTGGCGGTCTGAAAATCATTTGAAGCGTAGACGCTCGACGAGTTAGCTGCGATGGCGACAAATGAGTTTGCTGGAGCGTTTCGAGGCCAGGTGTCGGTTTCACCAAGGGAGTTCAGGGCGGAAAAGTAGTATCGCACGGGACCAGCGCAGTTTGTCAGGGGTGGGAATGTGACAACTGCCGTGGAGTTTGCGCCGACCACCATCGGGATCTGGATCCATGTGGAGCCATTCAAGACGTGCAGATTTGCAATCTCGGGGACAAGGTTGCGTGTCAGCGAGTTCGAGACGCGGACTGTGATGGGCGTGCCTCCGAGCGGATTGACCACAGCAGGACGGCTGCCGGGGAATTCGAAGCGAATGCCGTCCTTGGTTGCAGCCTTGCCGATAGGGGCTGCCAGAGCGGCACGAAGTCCGACATTGCGGGTTGCGGTGGCTCGGTTGGATCCCATGCCGTTGCATCCGCCGTGGGTGTGGACACCAATGGCAAGTCCAGTCACCTCGTCGATAAGCGGTGCGCCCGAGTTGCCTCCGGTGGTGTCTGCGAGGTGGTGGATGGTGTTGTTCTGGCTCCCGGTGAGCGCTCCAAAGTGAGTTGTCTGGATGTAGTTGTAGACAAGGGGTGCGGGCATGGACATCTGGCCGTACCCGGTGACGCGGACATTGCGACCATCGATCGGGGGAATGGTTGGACTGATGCGAAATGAACCCAGTTGGGCCTGCATTGGCGACAAGCCCGTGTTGGAGTTTTCGAAGGTGCCGAAGAAGCGCCAATCGTTGCCAACCCCGATGTAGCCGTTTTGAACCTGAACGGAACTCGGGTCGACCGGGTACTGGTCCTCTGGGGATGGATGTCGCATCGAGCCTCCGATGGTGGAGGCAGGGACGTTGAACTGGATGACGTTGCCAGCGCCGATTGCGCAATGGCCCGCGCTGAGCAATGAGTTGGGTTGATTCTCGACGAGCCACGCGCTGCACTGTGCCGGGAGGACGCGGGCGACGCGGGGGTCGGCAGAAGGCACCCTGTCGTCCTGAGGCCCGCAGATTGAGCGATCGAGAAAGCCGGGCTCGCCCCAGGTGAGGCTGTTGATGCGAACGTGGCTGGGTCCGGTGCCGTGGGCCGCGTAGATCTCGATGTGGACAGTGTCGCCGTTGAAGTATGCGGAGCGATTAGACCATTGCGGAATATGTTCAGCGTAGAGCTGTTGCACAGCACCGTCGAACTCGCTGATGATGAGCATGTATGAGGCGTCAGGGCGCCCGATCTCGCCGCTGAGTTGGGCGAGATTGAAGTTCAGTCGGATCCACATTGCGGTGGGGACGTGGATCGTGCCTCGGAAGACGCGCTGCATGCCGGAATTGGGGGTCCAGTTCGTAACCGCTCCGGAGTCGAGGAGTAATCGTCCTGGATTTGGGCCCAAGGTGGCGGAGGCAGCCCCGCGCTCAAGGTTTGGGCTGGCATCGGATTGTGCGACAACGCTGCCACTCGTGAAGAGGAGAGCGAAGACATAGCAAGCGACCCCAATCGCTTGCCAACCAAACACACCAAATTTGAACACAGTGATTTCCCCGCTCCTCTCGATTCTCTCTCGCGTATCAAGTGTGAGAAGAGTCGATAGCCTAGCAAAGTGAGGGGCTCGCGCCAAGGACAGAGTGGGAAAGTATTTGCAATTACTTGTAGATAAGGGACTTATACTCTAAAAACGGTTGCCTGAAGCGGGGGGATACTGACAAAAAAAGAACCGGCTGACCCGTATGGGCCAGCCGGTTGAAGTCGAGTCAGAGGCGTAGAACCAACTCAGAAGACGAGCTGGATCTGAGCGCGGATGGTGACTTCGCCGTCGTCGGCGTCACCAAAGAGCTGGGTGGTACGGGTGTTGAAGTGAGCGGCCTGCGACCCGAAGGGGCGGGCAACGCTGGTCAGGTTCGGCGCGGTGTCATTGAGGGCCCACTGGAGGTCAAGAGTGAACTTGGCCGCGTGGCTCTCGGGGACGATGTAGTGGTTGACGCCGAAGGTCAGGAAGTGGAAGTCATCATCGCCGGGGCCGGTGATGTTGTTGTCGAGGTAGATGCCGTCCCAACGACCGAAGAGTTCCCACTGGTCGTTGAGGAACACGCCAGCCTGAAGGACGTGGCCGAAGTTATCGACGTCGCTTGTGCCGCCGCCGAGGTCCGAGTGGTCGCCGATGAAGGCGCCGAAGACGTGCCATCCGTTGCCTTCGAGGGCAACATCGATGGTGTAGAGCAGGTACTGGGCGTCATTGGCCAGTTCGGGGTTGGTGTCGCCGGTCGACTGCCAGTGAATCGCACCACCGATGCGGGCAGCGAAGTCCGAGCCGCGCCACGAGGTGAAGTCGTCGAAGCGCTCCCAGTCGCCTTGGAGCTTGACATCGACGCGGCCGGTCAGGGCCCAGTCAGCTTCGGCGGCGCTGTTGAAGGCGGTGTTGCGGGACGCGATGCCGTCGCTGAACGCGGCGTACACAGCGAAGGAGTCGGTCATGTAACCGAACATGAGGCCCTGGCTGTAGTCCTGGTTGAAGAACTCGTTGGCCATGGAACGATCGGCGGCAAGTTGGAACTCGCGCTCGATCAGTTCTTCAGCGATAATCGGAAGCTTGAACTGACCGAAGCGGAGGAAGCCGCCTTCCATGCCTTCGAAGTCGTACTGGCCGTAGGCATTGCCGAGGTTGAAGCTCCCAGAGCCTTGATCATCGGCGAAGTCAGCGTCGAGGCGGAACTTCCAGTTCGGGTTGATGATGTTGCCGTGCCACTTGAGCTTGCCGCTCGGGACGTTGAAACCGATGGTCGTGTCGTTGTCCGGGGTGCCCTGATCATCGCGGAAGTTCATCGTGTAGCGGAACTGGAGGACGCCGCTCATGTTGAGGCGGTAGTTGCCGGTGCCGTCGCCGATGTAGAAGAAGCCGTCATTGCCCGCGGTGCCGCCCTGGAGCTGGCTGGTGCGAGCGGCCGCGTCAGCGGAGAGTTCCGCCGAGTAGGCGCGGTCGAGGTCGAGGTTGCTGGACTGAGCCGTAGCAACCGTGGCCAGGCCGAACGCGGAGCCTGCTGCCACCAAGAACTTGGTCGTCTTATTCATCGAATCACTCCTTGCAAAATTGAAGGTGGGAGTTAAGCGGGTTCTTTGCCCGTGCTCCCGATTTCCCTTGCCTGCCTTAAATTCTTTCGCCCGCACAATCGGGCGACGTTTGACGAAACGAAACAGGTCGTGTGCTGCTGACAGATGCTTCGAGAACGCTCGAAGCGACATCGAAACGCGAGCAGCGTCGGCGTAACGACGAGGTGAACACATCCAACTTGTCAACCCGCGAAAGAAAACCTCTCGCAGCGTGTTGAAGTCTGAGCAGGCAAAGAGCCGGTTCAGACTCGGAATGAGGCCCGGCATATTAGCAGGCACAAACTCCGCCGTCCAGATCATCGGGCGTGCGAATATGTGCCCGGTAACTTTTCTGCCGAAAAATCGTACTTTGACCCCCCTGTTCGGGTTTCGCACGATCTTCATATATAGTGTGGTCGAGTGTCACCTACAATCAGATCCGAAAATAGGTGATTGACCTCTGCGCATGGTCGGTTCTCGCAGTCAACAGCCTTAAGTGTTTGGTATTTATCATGTTAGACAACAAGCCTCGAATTCTTGTGGTCGATGATGAGCCGAATCTGGTCGAGTTGCTCGCGTACAACCTGCGTGCGGCGGGGTATGAGGTCGAGACGGCAAGCGACGGTCGGCGGGGTCTGGAAAAAGCCAGGCAATTGCCGCCGGATTTGTTGATTCTTGATCTGATGATGCCCGAACTGCCGGGTCTGGATGTGGCGAGGAGGCTCCGCGAGAACGAGGCGACACGGTCCGTCCCCATCATCATGCTGACGGCCAAGGGGGAGGATGCCGACCAGTTGCGCGGGTTTCGGGTTGGGGCAGACGACTACATGGCCAAGCCATTTTCGGTCGAGCTGCTGCTGGCGCGCGTGGATGCGGTCTTGAGACGTTCCAAGCCCAAGAGCGGGCAAGATGGTGCGATCAAGGTGTACGGGCCTCTTCGCATCGATACCGGGACGTTCCAGGTTTTTCTTGATGATGAACTGATGTCGCTGACGGTGACGGAGTTTCGTTTGCTGTCATCGTTACTGGCGGCTGAGGGAAAAGTGCTTTCGCGTCGGGCACTGATTGCGTCGGCAATGGGGCCTGGGGTGACGGTGACCGAGCGGACAATTGACGTGCATGTGACGGCGATTCGTCGCAAGCTTGGCCCGCACGCCGATCTGATTCTCACGGTCCGTGGCGTTGGCTATCGGACCGTGCTTCCGGGGCACGAGGCTGCGTCGAGCGCTCAATAATTGATGAGCATGACGGCAGGCGCAATGACTGAGCATCACATGAAGGAGATTGGATCGGCAGCGGCGGTAGCCTGCGCGACGCTGGTGGTCGGTCTGTGTGCGCTGTGGGCAACTGGATGGGTGGTGGCGGTGGTTTCGGCTGCGGCTGCGGGCATGAGCGTGTGGGTGCTGGTGACCCGGGATACGAGGCGTCGGCAGATGGTTCTGGCGTCGATCGGTGGGCGTTTGACCGATCTGGCATCGAAGCATGGGGCAATCGGAGAGGCGACGGAGCCTGCGGTTGCGACGCTGGGCGGACTCGAACGGCGAGCGGCGGCGGTGTCGGAAGCCATCGGAGTGGCGATGGTTCGACTTGGCGATCAGTTGCACGGGCTGGAGGATGTGATCGAGGCGCTTGATGTGCCTCTGATGGCGGTGAGTGTGGATGGGCATGTGAGGCTTGCGAATGCAGCTGCATGTGCGTTGGTGGGACGCGAGTCCGAGGCGGTGAAGGGCGCGAATCTTGAAGACTTGTTCACCGAGGCGGCGGTGCTGGAGTTGATGCGGCAAGCGCGCGAGGGGAGGCATGCGGCAGGGCAGGTGCGCATCAATCGCAACCTGATGGTGCGTGTGCTCGATACGCAAGCAAGTCCGGTGCGGCTCGGAGGGGGACGCGGCGTGGTGCTGAGTTTTCAGGACGTGACCGATCTGGCGATGGCGGTTCAGCTCAAGACGGATTTCGTCGGCAACGCGTCGCACGAGTTGCGTACACCCATCGCGTCGATTCGGGCAGCGGTCGATACGCTGCTGGGTCCTGCGAAGAACGATCCGCAGATGCATACCCGATTCGCGGAGATGATCCGTGCCAATGTCGTGCGGCTCGAAGAACTGGTGCGCGATCTGCTGGACCTGTCAAGGTTCGAGTCAGAGGAATCGGTCGCGAGTTGTGCGGAGGTGGATTGTCTGGAGCTGTGCGCGGATCTTGCACAGGTTTTCGAGCAGGAGCACAAGGATCGCAGCATCGAGCTGGAGTTTCAATTGCATCAGGCATTACGACGTGTGTGGACAGACCGCTCTGCGTTGGAGTTGGTGCTCCGGAATTTGATAGAGAACGCGATCAAGTTTTCACACGATGGCGGAAGCGTACGGGTGCTGGGGTCGGTGGTGGCTGGCGAAGGCGGTTTGAGGCCGGGCGTGCGAATCGATGTGATCGATCAGGGGATCGGGATTCCGGTTTCACACCAGCAGCGGATCTTCGAGAGGTTCTTTCAGGTCGATCAGGCGCGTTCGGGCGGGGCCCAGCGTCGAGGTACGGGGCTCGGGCTTGCGATTGTCAAGCACGCGGTGCGGCGTCTTGGGGGCACTGTGGAGGTCAAGTCGGTGTGGAAGCAGGGGACAACGATGACGGTGCTGCTGCCCGATTCGGTCATGGGCGGGGGCGTCGAAGCGGAGCCGCCACGTCGCCGCGAAGTTGGGTGAAGCGTTCGGCCAGAGCATTGACGACGCGCAGTTCGTCGTTGGAGCGGCCGAAGCGCCCGATGGAGCAGGCGATTTCGATCTCGGAGTCATTCAGGCGCTTGAAACTGAGCGTGCCCGGCCCGCGGTCGAGTGAGTCGAGGCGATAGCGTTGGAGATCAGGCGAGGGGCTTGGGAGTCGAGTTTCGACCAGTTCATAAAGTGGAAGGATGCCTGCGACGACGGCGTCTACGTCGTCCCAGTCGCCTGCGACGGTGATCCGTGCCGGGCTGGTGTGGGCCGGGTCGTGTGCGGTGTCGCGGCGGGGTTGGGCGCATGCTGTCAGTGCCAGGAGGCACCCGAAAAGGGTGATACTACGAAGAGTATTGGGAAGGATTGCGTGCATACGCCCGAGAATACGCCGGGAGAGTGTGGTTGGTTTGTGAGCATGGGAAGAACCCGGCCCCTAAACTTAGGGTTCCGGTCTTTTGAATGCCGATGCGGTAGGGCCTGGAAGCGGAGTTGAACCTGGTGATCGTCACGATCTCGGTACCGAACGAAGAAGAGCGTGTGGGCATGGTGGGTGTCGCGGAGCGGAATCTGAAGATGCTTCGGGAGGCTCTGGGCGTGCACATCACGGCGAGGGAGAAGTTGATTCGGGTCGAGGGCGAGCCTCGGGCTGCTCAGGCGGCGCAGGGGGTGCTGGAGCAATTGCGGGCGGCATCGAAGGCCCAGAAGGGGCTTAGCCGCGAGCAGGTGCTGGAGATGATTACAGAGTCGGTCGGGCGTGATGGGGAACGTGGCCCGGCAACGGTCGGGGGCCATGGGCCTCCCTGGGTTGAAGACCTTGATGTGTATGTCCGTGGGGTGCGGGTGCGGCCTAAGACGCCGAACCAGCGGTTCTATCTCGACGCGATGCGCGATATGGACATGGTTTTTGGGATCGGGCCTGCGGGCACGGGCAAGACGTATCTTGCGGTGGCGGCGGCGGTGCATCTGCTCAAGCACAATCGTGCGCAGCGGATTGTGCTGGTGCGGCCGGCGGTGGAGGCGGGGGAGAAACTGGGGTTCCTGCCGGGGGATATGCAGGCGAAGGTGAATCCATATCTGAGGCCTCTGCTCGATGCGCTGCACGACATGATGGACTATCCGACGATCCGCCGATTCATGGACAATGACGTGATCGAGATCGTGCCTCTGGCGTTTATGCGCGGACGGACGCTGAACAACGCGGTGATTCTTCTGGATGAAGCGCAGAATACGACGCGCGGGCAGATGAAGATGTTTCTGACGCGCATGGGGCACGGGTCGAAGATGATCGTGACGGGCGACAGCACGCAGATTGATCTGCCCGATCCGACGCAGAGCGGGCTGCTGGATGCGGCTCGGAGGCTTCGGCGTGTCAAGGGGATCGGGTTCGTGTCGCTGACGGGGGAGGACGTGGTGCGGCACAATCTGGTGCAGCGCATCGTGGCGGCATACGGGGAGGATGATGCGGATCCGTTGTATGCTGGCGAGATCGGCGAGGCTCTGCTGGCGCGGGACGACGAGGAGGCGGGGGACTGATGCAGCGTGAGGCTCCCAAACCGAGTCGGGGTACGGGCGCGGCGATGCGTGGTCGTGGCCGGGCCGGTTCGGTGCAGCGCCGCCGGCGCTCGGTGGTCCGCGAGGTGCGTGAGCTGGTGCTGTCGCAGCGCGTGGGGTGGAGTCTTTCGGTGGGGCTGGTGCTGGCGCTGGTGACGAGCGTGACAGCGGTGTGGACGCGCGAGCAGCCTCTGGTGAGCGTCGGTCAGGTGATGCCTGAAACGTGGACGGCGAGGGTGGAGTTCTCGCTCGTCGATGACCAGCGTACGGAACTGGGGCGTGAGACGGCGCGGCAGAATCAGCCTCGGGTGTATGTGGCTGACGAGCGCGTGATCGACGAGATCCGGCGCTCGATCGAGAGGCTACCCGAGATGCTCGCGGGTGTGAGTTCGGTCGATGCGGTGGGGGATGACACCCGGCGAAGGTTCAGGCTCAATGAAGAGAGGATGGAAGCGATCAGGGCGCAGGCGGGCGAGGACCTGATCGGAACCTGGCGCGAGCAGACAGAGCAGTTGATCGGGAGGCTGATGCGTCGGCCGATTCTCGATGAGCAATCGTGGGTTGCGCGGCAGGAGGGGCTGAACCCGCAGATCAAGCTTGTGAGCCATCGCGGAGTCGACTTCGTCGAGAAGATCTCGGCGCCGATGAACTTCGGGGACACAGCCTCGTTTGATCGTGAGTGCGAGAATCTGGTGCGGCTGGCGGGGTTTGCTCCGCTTGTGGGTCCGATCGGTGCGGTGGGTGAATCGGTCAAGCATCGGCTGGTGTCTGATGGCAGGCCGACGTTTGTGTTCGATCAGGCAGCGACGATCGCTGAGCAGGCCCAGGCAGCGGAGGCGGTGCAGCCGGTGATCGAGACGATTGCCAAGGGCCAGCGTGTGTTCAGCCGGGGCGATGTGCTTGAGCCTTCGCAGTTTCGGATTTATGCCGAAGAAGTCAAGCAGTACCGGGCGGCGGCGGGGGTCTGGGCGGTGTGGACCGAGCGGGCGAGTGTGGCGGCATCGGTGTGGCTGATCGTGGCGCTGCTGATGGGCTATGTGGCGACATTTTCGCAGAAGATCAGTGCGAATCTCTCGAGGCTGGCGTGGCTGGGGGGCGTGATTGCGGCTTCGCAGCTTCTGGCGTGCCTTGCCTCGGTGATCGAGCCGCGGTATCTGGCGTTGACGGCGGTGGTGCCGACGGTGCTGGTTGCGGTGCTGTTGTCGATTGCGTACAACCGGCGCACGGCGATGTCGATCGGGGCGCTGATGGCGGTGCTCAACTGTGTGTCGCTCGATCAGTCGGTGGGGTTCTTTGTGCTGCTGCTGGTGGGGGTCGGGGCGGCGGTGTGGAGGCTGCCCGAGATCAGGGATCGTCAGAGTCTGGTGACGATGTCGCTGTGGGTGGCGGCGTCGTTGATGGTGGCGGCGGCGATCACGGGGCTGATGGAAAGGCCTTTTGTGGCGCGAGCGTTCAATGAAGCGGCGCGCGATGCGTTGCTGGCCGGGACGAGCGGGCTGCTGGTGGGCGGGATCACGCTGTTCGTGCTGCCGGCCATCGAGCGGGCGTTTGATATCACGACGAATTTGACGCTCATTGAGCTGCGCGACCCGAAGCAGCCGCTGCTGCGCGAGCTGCAGCAGCGTGCGCCGGGGACGTACAACCATTCGCTCAACGTGGCGAGCATTGCCGAGTCGGCGGCCGACGCGATCGGGGCCAACGGGCTGCTGACGTATGTTGGAGCGATGTATCACGACATCGGCAAGATGAACAAGCCCGAGTACTTCGTCGAGAACCAGTACGGCGGGCCCAACAAGCACGACAAGCTCAGCCCGGCGATGTCGCTGCTGGTGATCGTGGGGCATGTCAAGGATGGCATGGAGATTGCGCGTTCATTCGGGCTGCCCAAGGTGCTGCGGCACTTCATCGAGGCGCACCACGGGACGACGCTGGTCGAGTATTTCTATCACCAGGCGCGCAAGCAGGCGATGGAAGTGACTGAAGAAGGCAAGGAGCAGTTGACGGCCGGCGAAGACCGCGACCACGAGGACGAGCGTCTGCCCGACGAGGTGGACTATCGGTATCCGGGCCCCAAGCCTCGGACGAAGGAAGTGGCGATCCTGATGCTGGCCGATGCGGTCGAGAGCGCGACGCGCACGCTGGCCGAGCCGACGTCGAGCCGCATCGAGTCGCTGGTGCGTTCGCTGGCTGACAAGCGGCTGATGGACGGGCAGTTTGACGAGTGCGACCTGACGCTGCGCGAGCTGCGCGCGATTGTCGATTCGATCAGCAAGTCGCTGACGTCGATCTATCACGGGCGGATTTCGTACCCGTCGGGCACGCGCGGGCCCAAGACCGCAGCAGCGGGCGAGAAGGACGGGACGAAGGAGCGGAGCGCGTCGTAGGCCGGGCGGCTCATGATGTTGCTGCTGTTCACGATGGTGTCGAGGTTGGTGTCGATGTGGGCGGTGATGCGCTGATTCAGGCCGTGGTCGGTGGCACGGGTGGCATGCATCAACGGTTGCGGTCGGTGCCACCCGCCGACACCCCGCACCTTCCTGCAAAATGCAATGTTTATTGAAAGTCCAATACCATAGTATTATAAACGGCCCACGATCAGTAACTGTGAGGTCGATCAATAATTACATCCTGAAACACGCCGACAAATTCGATCGTATATTCGCCATGCTCGGGAACTGTGACCGTATGCTTTCCAATCACATTTGTCGCAAAACCGATGCGATAACGTCCCGGCAGCCAATCAAGAGGGGTAAACTGATACCCGGTATTCACTGATACAATAAATACACCTCTTGTATCTTCTGTACGAATGTCAAGTAACGTAGTCTGATAAGTAGAGGAATACGATACTGGTGGAATACTATCCGCTCTTCCTAGCGTCCAATCAGTCAGCGGAACTTTGACAGGTGCTCGATGTCTTCGAATGGGGAGTTCCTGCCCAGAGGGAAGGGCAATTTTAATGTTATGAGGATGAAACAGCGACGATCGATGGCGGTCGATAAGAATTTCAATAGCCTCAATTGGCATGACGCATAAAATGTCTACTACGAAGCCACCAGTAATATCATTCGTAATTGGTCGCATCCCAATTGGCATGGCAAACGATGAGGATAAATGCGATCTTTGTTCAATTATTGTTCTGGCAATTGTCGTTGTGTATCTCTCCGGCTCTATCGTGAGTTCAACAGGATGGCCATGGATAGTTATGTTCGGTGGAAGCGGAGAATCTACAGCAAACCTCGCAATCACTGCGCCGAAGACCATTCCCATAACAAGGCAAACGACGGCGATTAGAATTTGTGTTCTGCGAATTTCCATAGTATTTAGTTGAGTTTCAGATGGGGCGGTAGGTTGCAGGGGACTACTGTCCCTTGGTGACAACAGCCACGGCTAAGCACTGCAGCGGGGTGGCACCGACCACCGTTTGTTCCACGCTCTCTGTGCCACCGATCCGCGGCCCTGTGTACAGTCTTGAGCGGTCGGTGTGACTTTTTTATCCTTTCCATCACGTCCAGCACCAACGCTCTCTCCTCCATCTCTGCCCCGCCCGCATCGCTCCCGGATGCTGCTGCGCATGCTGCCAGCCTACCGATTCCACCCCCGCGCGTCAACAGCATCGGGCTCGGCGGTGTGCAGCGGTGCGAGGCGGGCGGCGAGGCAGTTGCGTGAGACGACGTAGAGAAACTCCTTGTTGCGGAGATGGCTCACGCGGCCGACCTTTTCGCCTTGTGGGTTGTAGATGCCGATCTGCGCGCCCACGTAGCGTTTGAAGTCGTTTTCGATCGTCGTCACCTTGCCCGCGCCGCTCCAGAGGCCCGCGAGCATGGCCTCCATTCCATCGCGGGCGATGTAGCCTTCATTGTTGAACGACACGACGAGGACCGGGGCGCGTACTTCTTCGAGCACCGCCCGCAGAGCCCCGGCGAACTGCGGCCTCGAGTTGAACGCGCTCTTGCGCTCGCGGACATCCATCCGCTTGCACGCGATGCCGTAGACCTCCGGCTTGTCCCAGCGGACGAGCGATTCCCAGACGTGGTAGTTGCCGAGATACGAGTGCTGGTTGTACGGCGGGTCGATGTACGCGACATCGGCTTCGAGGCTCCTGGCCGCGTCGAGCGCGTCGAGGCATGTGGCCCGGCACTTGCCCGCTGCGGCGCGCGGCAGCACCGCGGGCACGCGCAGTTCGAGCTCGTTGTGGGCGCGCGGGGCCCACGTCTTGAGGTACGCCATCTGCAGCCCGGTCGTCGAATCGACGCGATCGGCCGCTTCCATCAGCGAGACCAGCATGACCGCTTCGAGATCGGGCTCGAAGCCTCTGGCGGCGATGGCCTCGCGGATCGCGTCGATGCGGGCGCCGTTCCTGGGGTGAAAGAAGCGGGATTGCTCGCAGAACGTCTGCGTGAAATAGCCGGGCTCGCCCTTGATGCTGTTGAACTCGCGCACCAGTCGCCGCGCGTCATCGAGCACGTCCTGGGCATCGGCCTGCACATAGCAGCGCGCCAGGACATGGGCATAAGCGTTGTGATCGTTGGACAGCACGCGATACCCGGCAGCTTTGAGCGCGTGTCCGACACGCGAGGTGCCCGAGAACAGGTCGATCACCGATTCGGCGTCAGCAGCCCGACGCACCGCGTCGAGGATCATGGGAATCAGCGTGCGTTTGGAACCGATGTACTTGATCAACGAAGGTCTCCCGCCTGTCGTCGGGCCGCGCCGTGCAGCCACGCCAGCAATCGAACGAGAAAGCGAGTGTATTCAGCCGCAGTGCAGGTGTGGCGGATGGGCATTGGGGGCAGCGGTGGAAGCGGGCGGTGCGGGTGGTCTTGCGGGTGGCGGCCTAGACGCTCGCCGCGCGCTGGTCGAGGAAGTCGACGGCACGCCGCAGGTGCGGGATCACGATCGAGCCGCCGACGATCAGGGCGATGTCGAAGGTCTCGAAGAGGGCTTCGTCGCTGACGCCCTCGGCCTTGGCGCGGTCGATGTGGTAGGCGATGCAGTCGTCGCAGCGCAGCACCATGCTCGCGACCAGGCCGAGCAGTTCCTTGGTCGGCGTGTCGAGGGCGCCCGGCTCGTAGGCCTTGGTGTCGAGGTTGAAGAAGCGTTTGGTCACGAGCGTCGCGCCGGCGCGGGCCGAGCCGTCGGGGTTGGTGCCGCGGGATGCGTCGTCGCCGAGGATGCGCTCGTTGAGGCGGGTGCGGAACGCGACGAACTGTTCATAACGGTTGCTGTCGGGCCTGCTGCTTTCAGATCTGCTGCTGTCGGACATGTGGTGCTCCTGTCAATCGGTGGTGGTGATGTCGATGGTGATGTCGATCTCGAGCGCGACGGCTGCGGGCGCCAGGCAGGCTTCGCTCGAACAGGCCTGAAACGACACGCCCAGCACCGGCTTGCCCGCTGAAGCGCCCACGCCCGGGGCGTGCTCGAGCGCGACGGCGAACGAGACGAGATCGTGATGCACCAGCAGGGCCGGATCGGTCTCGAGCGGCTCGCCGGTCGGATAGTCGGCGTAGACCGCGACGCCCTGCCCGCGCGTCAGCCCGACGCGCAGGGGCGACAGCGCCATGTCCGAGCGCCCCGGATCGGCGGCGATGATGTGGTAGCCGGGTGCGATGCGCAGTTCGACGTGAAACACCGCAGGCTCACCGGGCGCGACCGTGACGGCGTCCACATCGGCAAAGACCGAGACGGGCTGAGCAGTCTGCTGGCCAGGGTACTGATCGGGGCGCGGGGCGGCGTCATCCTCGGGCAGCAGGTCGCGGATCGTCGGCATCAGCATGATCCGCAGCAGCGTCTGCGTCGCCAGCACCGTCGAGGTCGGCGAGGCGGCGATCTGCGATGAAAGCGATGCGAGCAGGGCCGCGGCCCGATGCGGGATGTCGGTGCGCGTGGTGTGGGCTGCGAGATCGACCAGCGCGGCGAGCATGAGCGAACAGCCGCTGGGGATCGCGCCGTCGTAGGTGCTGCGCGGACGGATGAACAGGTCGGTCGCGCCCGCAGGCGCGTCGAAGAAGGAACCGTGCTCATCGGAAAACAGCGTGTGCGCCCGGTCGGCCAGATCGAGGGCGGCTTCGAGTGGCGACGAGCCGCCAAGATCCGTGTCCGGGGCGGCGTCGTGCAGCGCGACCAGAGCGCGGATCATCGCGGCATGATCTTCGAGGAACGCGGGCGTGTGCGACGTGCCCGCGCGGTGGATGCGCAGCAGATTGCCGCCGGGATCGCGCATCGAAGCGAGGATGAAGCGGGAGGCCCGGATCGCGGCGTCAAGATATCGCGGCTCGTCGAGCACGACCGAGGCGGTCGCAAGGGCCCGGATCATCAGCGCGTTCCACGCGACGATCGTCTTGTCGTCGAGGTGCGGCTGCTTGCGCTGCCCGCGGGCTGCGAGCAGGGCGTCGCTGACGCGATCGAGCCGCGCGAGAAAATCTTCGAGGCTCAAGCCCATCTGAGCGGCCAGATCCTCCGGGCGATGAGCCAGGCGCAGGACATTGGCGGCGGGCGCATCCGCGTGGTGGGGGTCCTTGAAGTTGGGCCCCTTGTCGAGGCCGAAGACCGCCAGCGCGAACTCAGCGTCGGGGCCGAGCACGGTGCGCACCTCGTCGGGCGTCCAGAGATAGTTGAGCCCCTCGCGCGTGTCCACTTCGGCGTCCTGGGCGCTGGAGAACGCGCCGCTGTGCGGATCGGTCATCTCGCGCAGAACATAGTCGAGCGTGCGGCGGAGCGTGCGGCGGTAGAAATTGTCGTCATACACGCGCGCGGCCTGGGTATACGTCGCGGCGAGGAGCGCGTTGTCGTAGAGCATCTTCTCGAAGTGCGGCACCGTCCACGTCGCATCGACGGCGTAGCGGTGAAACCCGCCTCCGACGTGATCGTGAATGCCGCCCAGGGCGATACGATCGAGCGTCGTGCGCACGGCCAGGTCGATGGCGCTGCGGGTGTCATCTTCGGCGACGTGGTCGCGCGCGGCGAGCAGAAAATCGAGGAAGGCGGGCTGGGGGAACTTGGGCGCGCCGCCGAAGCCGCCATGCGTGCGATCGAACTGGCGGAGCAGGTGCGAGACCGCCGTCTCGTTGATCGTGGGCGAGAGCGAGATCGGGCCAGCGTGGTGCGAGAGCGCATCGGCGACGGACTGGGCCAGTCGGTCGGCCTGCGCGATGACGGTGTCGCGCTGGTCGCGCCAGGCGATGGCCATGCCTTCGATGACCTGCGTGAACGAGTGCATGCCGTGGCGCGGCTCGGGCGGGAAGTATGTGCCGCACCAGAAGGGCTTGAGTGAGTGTGGGTCGAGAAAGACATTCATGGGCCAGCCGCCGTGGCCGGTCATGAGTTGCGTGGCGAGCATGTAAAGTTCGTCGACGTCGGGGCGTTCCTCGCGATCAACTTTGATCGCGACGAAGCGGGCGTTGAGGAGGCGCGCGGTGGCTTCGTCTTCAAAGGATTCACGCTCCATGACATGGCACCAGTAGCAGGTCGAGTAACCGACGCTGAGGAAGATGGGGCAGTCGCGAGTTCGCGCAGCGGCGAACGCCTCATCGCCCCATGCGTACCAGTCCACCGGGTTGTGGGCGTGCTGGAGCAGGTACGGGCTGGTGGCGTCAATGAGGCGATTAGGCATGAAAAAGATACTCCAGGCGTGTGTTCGATGATTGGCCGGGCGTCGTCCTAAAGTTGTGGCGCGAACAGGAGAGCGTATCCGTGGGTAAGGTGAAGGTGCAGAATCGAGTGACAACTCGCGTGGCGGCTTTGTGCGTCGGGTTGCTTGCAGTGGGAAGTCTTGGCGTTGCCCAGCCCGAGGGCGGCCCCCCGCCGGCGACGGTGCGTGTGGCCGAGGTCACGCGCGATGTGGTCGAGCAGCGGCGGCAGGTGACCGGCGAGGTGCGTGCGCATCGGCAGAGCCTGCTGGCGTCGCAGGAGCCCGGGCTGGTCGAGGAGTTGAGTGTCGATATCGGTGATGCGGTCGAGGCCGGCGCGGTGATCGCGCGGCTGCAGCGCACACGCATGGATCTGGAACTGCGCGAGGCTCAGTCGCGTGTGGCGTCGACGCAGGCGACCGTCGCCGAGCGTGAGGCCCTTGTGGCGCAGGCCCAGCGCGATCTGGTGCGTGTGCGCGAGGTGCTGGCGCGCGAGTCGGGCGCAGCGCCGGAACTGGATCGGGCAGAGAGCGCAGCCGCGGCTGAAGAAGCACGGCTCGCTCAGGCCAGAGCGCAGCAGCAGATCGAGGAAGCGCGGGTGGAGTTGATCGAACAACGGCTCGATGATCTGACGATTCGCGCGCCGTTCAAGGGGCGCGTGGTAGCCAGGCGCACGGAAATCGGGCAGTGGATTCGCGAAGGGGATGCTGTCGTTGAGTTGATCGAGGTTGACCCGATCGATATCTGGCTGGATGTGCCTGAAGGACTGGTGCAGTTTGCGAGCCGGGCAGAGACAATCGCGGTGCATGTGCCGGCGCTGGGCGTGGATGTCGAGGCGAGAGTGATTGCGACGGTGCCTCAGGGCGACGCGCGATCGCGATTGTTCCCGGTGCGGCTGGAGGTGAGCAACGCCGACGGACTGATCAAGCCGGGCATGAGCGCGACGGGACTGGTGCCGATGGGACAGCGGGCACCGACGCTGCTCGTGCCTAAGGACGCGCTGCTCAAGGGCGAGACTGGCACGTATGTGTATTACGACGCGGGCGGGCGTGCGGCGATGGCGGCGGTGGAGCGGCTGTTCGCACTCGGCGATCAAGTGGCGATCCGCTCGGGGGTGCTCAACGAGGGCATGCGTGTGGTGGTGGACGGCAACGAGAGGCTGTTTCCGGGTCAGCCTCTGAACATCGTGCCCGATGCGTCCCGGTGATCGGAGTGATGTGTGGATCTGATTCGGCTTTCGATCAGCAAGCCCGTCGGGGTGGCGGTGTGCGTGATACTGGTGGTGATGTTCGGGCTCATCGGGCTGTCGCGGATTCCGATTCAGCTCACGCCGACGGTCGATACGCCGCTGATTACGGTGTCGACGCAGTGGCCCGGTCGCAGCCCGCAGGAAATCGTTGACGAGATCACACGCCCGCAGGAAGAGGAACTCAAGAATGTGTCGGGCCTGCAGCGGATGCTGTCGGTCTCGAGCCAGGGGTCGAGCGAGATCACGCTCGAGTTTGACGTCGGCACGGACATGTCGCGCGCGAGGCAGGAGGTCTCGGACTCGCTGAGGCAGGTGTCGAACTATCCGTCGGAAGTCGAAGAGCCGACCGTCAAGGTGGCCGATGGTGCGGCCGAGAACGCGATCGCGTGGATCATCATCGATCTGCCTGAAGATAAACTCCCGCTGCACGCGGGCTTTGACATCTCGACGCTGTACGACGCGCTTGACAAGGAGGTCAAGCCGATGATCGAGCGCGTCGAGGGCGTGGCCGAAGTCAACGTGTATGGCGGGCGCGAGCGCGAGGTGCGAGTGCTGGCCGATCCGATGCTGCTGGCCCAGCGGCAACTGACGTACGGCGACCTGCTTGGCGCATTGCGAGGGCAGAACCGCAACGTCTCGGCAGGGACCATCGCTGAGGGCAAGCGCGACTATCGCGTGCGACTGGTCGGCGAGTTCAGCCGCCCCGAGGATATTCTCGACACGGTGATCGTGTATCGCGGCGGGCTGCCGGTGTATGTGCGCGACGTGGCACAGGTCGAGGTCGATTATCAGAAGCGTCGCGGGTTCGTGCGCAGCCTCGGGCATCCGTCGATCGCGATCAACGTGATTCGCCAGTCCGACGCCAACGTGGTCAACGTGATGCGCGATGTGCGCGCGGTGCTTGAGGAAGTGCGCTCCGATGTGCTGCCCAACATCGGGGGCGTGTGGGGGCAGGGGGCGGTGGGCCCGAACCTGCGTTTGCGGCAGGTCTACGACGAGACGATGTACATCGAATCGGCAATCAATCTGGTCAAGACGAACTTGTACATCGGCGGTGTGCTGGCCGGGCTGGTGCTGCTGCTGTTTCTGCGGGCAATCCGTCCGACGGCGGTCGTGCTCATCGCGATTCCGATCTCGGTGATCGGGACGTTTCTTGTGATGCAGGCGCTCGGGCGAACACTCAACGTGATCTCATTGGCGGGCCTGGCGTTCGCGGTGGGTATGGTCGTCGATAACGCGATCGTCGTGCTTGAGAATATCGACCGCAAACTGCGCGAGGGACTGCCGCCGCTCGAAGCCGCGTATCGCGGCTCGCGCGAAGTCTGGGGTGCGATTCTGGCTTCAACGCTCACTACAGCGGCGGTGTTCATTCCGGTCCTGACGATCGAGGAAGAAGCGGGGCAGTTGTTTCGTGACATCTCGCTGGCGATCGTGGCCTCGGTCATGCTGAGCCTTGTCGTGTCGATCACAGTGATTCCTGCGTGCGGGCGGTGGCTGTCGATTGCGCCGCCAAAGACTCTGGCCGGGCGTGCTGTATCAAGCCTCTTCGGCGTTGCTCCTTTGCTCGAACGCATGAACCTCCTGTTGCAACGGCTGGTGCGATGGACCATCACGGGCTGGCGCGGCGTGCTGATTCGGCCAACCGTCATCATCGTGCTGATGGTCGGCAGCGTAGTGCTCAGCGCCAGGCTCATGCCGCCGCTCGATTATCTTCCTGCGGGGAACCGCAACCTGGTCTTTGGCGGCCTTCTCACGCCTCCGGGCCTGTCTGTTGAGCAGAAGGAACGCATCGCCCAGCAGATCGAGGGCGTCGTCGGGCCGTACATGAAAGCCAAACAGAGCGATCCGGCATCGCTGGCGTCGCTTCCTCCCATCTTTCGGTTGGAAGCACCAGACAGGCCTTTTGATCCGGTCGCGGTCGACAATTTCTTTGTCGGCGCGTTCGGCGACTTGATGTTTGTCGGAGCGACAAGTCAGGCCGAACAGGTCGTCATCCCGATCGGGTCGCTGCTCACCGGCGCGATGATGGGCGTGCCCGACAGCTATGGCGGTGCTGCTCAGACCAGCCTCTTCGGGCGCGGCATCGGTGGCGGCAACACCATCGACATCGAGATCAGCGGCCCCCGGCTCGACCGGGTTACGGCTGCTGCGAACTTCATGTTTCAGGCAGCCGGCTCCGAATACGGCTTTGGCAACGTGCGCGCCAACCCCAGCAACTTCAATATCGACGAACAGGAGTTCCAGGTCGAACTCAACGAGCGCGGGCGGCAGCTTGGCCTGACGACCGAGATGCTCGGGGTCGCGATCCGTGCGCTGTTCGATGGTGCATTCGCGGGCGAGTACAAACTGGGATCGGACACGGTGGACATCATGGTCGTTCCCCCGGGCGGCAGGCTCGAATACAAGGAAATGCTGGCCGACATTCCGATTGCAACGCCAGCAGGCGACGTAGTGCCGATCGATTCGATCGTCAACTTCGTCCCCGCGCTCGCTGCCCAGCAGATTCGGCGTTTCGAGCAGTTGCCCAGCGTTGCCGTGTCGGTGAGGCCGCCGACGGGCGAGCCACTCGAAGCGGTCATGCAGACGCTTGAGGATAAAGTGATCGCGCCAGCACATGCCGCGGGGCTGATTGATCGCACGATGCGCACACGCCTCGAAGGCACAGCAGCCAAACTTGACGACGTCAAATCAGCAATGTTCGGGCGAGGCGATGGCAAAGGCTGGGTGTCGCGCGGCGGAGCATGGGGGCTTTTTGGCCTGTTCCTGCTGGTGGGGCTTGCTGGGGCGGCGGTCTGCGTCGCGCGCGTCGGTCGCGGCAGAATGACGCTCTACGGCGCGGCCGGGTGCCTGCTGATGGCGGCCGTTCTCGGTGGTCTGACGGCGGGGCTGGCTTCGTCGCCGCATCTGCTCGAAGCACGCTTCATCTGGGCTCTGGTCGTTACATACCTGCTTATGGCCGCGCTGTTCGAGAGTTTCGTCTATCCGTTCGTCATCATGTTCACTGTGCCGCTGGCGATTGTCGGTGGGTTCGCGGGGCTGGCGATCGTGCACGCGTGGTCGATGGCCGATCCAACCAAGGCACCTCAGCAACTCGACGTGCTGACGATGCTCGGGTTTTTCATCCTCATTGGGGTCGTCGTTAACGCGGCCATCCTTCTCGTGCACCAGTCGCTCAACTTCATGCGCGAAGAAGGGCTCGCTCCGGCCGACGCAATCGGCAAGAGCGTGCGCACGCGCGTGCGGCCCATCTTCATGAGCGTCCTGACGAGCGTGGGGGGCATGATGCCGCTGGTCATTGCGCCCGGCTCAGGCAGCGAGATGTACCGAGGCCTCGGCAGCGTGGTTGTCGGAGGCTTGCTGGCATCGAGCGTGCTGACGCTGGCACTCGCGCCAATGGTGTTCAGTCTCGTGCTCGACATGCGGGCAGGGATGGCGCTGGCCTTCGAAAAGAGGGCACGTTCACCCAGACCAGTGCGGCGACCGATCAAACCCGCTTCCGCGTCGCCCGCGAGTGAATCCGGTTCAACGGGCGATTCGACCCCCGCAGCCGAGCCTGCCGAGGCGGTTGGCCGTGGCTGAACGCGCGCGATTGCCAGCGATCTTGTTGAGGTCGGCGCGGGCCAGCGGGGCGCACCGCCCCGGCACCAACATCTACCAGATCCAGCGCATGCGGCCGAAGTCGAAGATCGGGAGGCCAAAGTGCCGCTCGGGTCCGGGCAGGTAGACCACGAACGCCCGCCCGATGAGCATGTTGCGATGGACGACACCGGGAGGCGTGGGATATTTCTCGTGCATCGCTGGGTGCGCAGCGCCCCACGAGCGCCCGTCGAGGCTGCGGGCACTGTTATCGCCGCAGAAGAAGAACTCATCGGACCCGAGGATCAACGGCGAGGCCGGGTGCGTGCCCAGCCCTGGTCGGCCCGGGGTCGTGCTCGGTTCGCCCATCCAACTGGTGCGCTGGAACTCGGTCGGGCGGTAGAACAGATCGCGCTTCACCGCCAGCCGGTGGAGCGCAAACGAGCCAGCGTCAAACTCCCACGCGAGTCTGGGCGGGCTGTAAAACGACGGAGCCATGAGCCGCACGCTCCCCGAAGTGTCGGCGTCCAGACGCACCGCCAGATCTTCGCCGGTGTTGTTACGCAGTCGCTCGGCGATGTCCCATTCATACGCGCCGCGCTCCGGTCCGCCCGCTACCAGATGCCCGTCAACCCACAACCACAGCGCCTGATCGACATGCCAGAAATCGACGTTGGTGACGCGGCCCGAATCCAGCGCACTTCCTACCTCGGCCGAGTCGAGAGTGGTCCAGGGGGAGTCGTCGTTCGAGTCCGCGATAGACTGAAACGCGACGCTTGCCGTCGCGCGACCGTCGCCGACCCGTTCGATCATCGCGCGAAAGCGATGGCCTCGCGTCTCGATCAACACTGCGGCCGAGCGTGCCGCGTCTACGGGCTCGATGCCGAAGGAAACCGACAGGTCAGACACTGGGAAGGAATTCTGGTCCGAGCGGTCCCAGCGCTGGCCGAAGTTTGGCAGTTCGTTGTAGGAGTTGTAGTCGTCGAGCCGAAAGACGCGGTCGAGCCAATCCAGGCGCGTCGGGCCCGAACCGCCGAAGGTATAACTCGGCCCGGCATCGAGGCCCGTCCAGCCCGAGGTGCTGCCTCGCACCGGCGAACGGAAAGTCGCACTCTGTCGCGGGGCAAACTGACTGTCGAAGACAGGTTGCCAGACAGCCCGCTGAACACGCTCGGGCTTGCGCACGATCGACCAATCGGATTGCGACCAACCCGCGGGTCCGCTGCCAGACGCATCGAGCGGGCGCGTGAACACATCGCCATCGACCAGCGCGAGTTGCTCGCCGGGCATACCGACCAGACGCTTGATGTAGTTCTCGCTCGTGCGGATCGGAACCTTGAAAACAGTCACGTCCCATCGTTGCGGGCTGTGCATGGGTTCGAGGTACTTGAAGACAAACACCCGATCGCCCGAGCGGATGCGCTGGCGGACGGGCGCGATCTCGACGCCGGTCATGGGATCGGTCGGATGGACATGCTGCTGGCGCTCGGGTGGCAGGCCGCGATCTTCCGGGTACCAGGCTTCACTGGCCCAGTTGTAGCCGCCCAGCTCGCTGTGCGAACGGATATTGGCGCCCAGTAGTGTGGGAGCCATCGAACCGGTAGGAATCTGAAACCCCTCGACAACAAACCCGCGAAAGATCAGCGCAACGATAAACGCGATCATGATCGACGTGAGGGTTTCTTTGATTGACGAGGGCGGAGCACTTTCGGTCATGCAGCAGTTCCTGAGCGGTCAATCGCGCGGCGTGTCGGACGAATCATCGGCAGGCGAGGCAGGGCCCGAGTCCGGACCGCCGGGGCGACGCTTGCGGCGTCGCCGCTTCTTCTTGCGAGGCTGATCGCTCTGGCCATCCTCCGAGGGGGAAGTATCGCCGCGCGGAGCTTGCGGTTCGGCAGACGCAAGCGGCTGATCCTCGCCTGCAACCTTTCGGCGGCGACGGCGCTTCTTTTTGCGCACAGGTGTTGCCGAAGCATCGCCTTCGGCCGCTGTGGGCACACGGTCTGCGAGCGCACCACTGCTGCCGCTGCTGCTGATGGGCCGCACGCGCGGCTCACGCACTGGCGGGGAGGCTGGCCTGGGCGGTGCCTGTTCGAGCCCTGGCTCAGTGAGCTCTTCGAGCGGGACGGCAACATCGATGCCCGAGTCGAGACGGACCAGTACGAGCTGCGTGAGAATCTGTGAATCGATGACGATGCCATCGCCATCGGGCGTTCCGACACGCGTCTTGCGGCGAGGGAGGTTCTTGCGCAGTTCCTCGTAGGTCTGCTCTTCGTACCGCAGGCAGCACATCAGTCGGCCGCAACGACCACTGATCTTGAGCGGGTCAAGCGTGGCTTTCTGCGTCTTGGCCGCCTTCATGCTGATGGGCTTGAGAACCTTAAGAAAGTTCTTGCAGCAGCAGTACTGTCCACAGCGCTCGTAGTCAGCAACCAGACGCGCTTCGTCGCGCGCCCCGACCTGGCGCAGATCGATCTTGACCTTGAACGCAGTGGAAAGTTCAGCCACCAGCGAGCGAGGGTCGATGCGGGCTTCGCCGGTGTAGTACACTGTGATGCGATCGCCGCTGAGAATTGGCTCGACATCGACCACCTTAATGTCAAACCCCAGCCTGCGCACAACTTCTCGAGCCGTGTCGCGCAGGGCCTTGCGCGAGGCGTCGAGTTCCTCCTGCCGCTTCATGTCCTCGATAGTGGCCACGCGCATGACCCGGCCATTGGTGAAGAACGGGTACTGCCGGCCGCCCGAGCGGTCGATGTACTCGAGCATTTCCTGCCGCGAGATGCTCTTGGAGCAGCCCGAGTTCTGGCAGGTGGTGGTGAGCATGTCGCCGATCTCGATGCCTCTCTGGGTGCGGACGACTATTTTGGAGCCGCACCCCGGCGTGGAGTCTCCCTTGTAAGGAAACTCACCGACCATGCCCATGACGCCGAAGCGGACGACGATGGTCGTAGGCGGACGAAGTGCAGCGATGGCGCGAGCTTCTTCCTGCGCGGACAGGAGATCATCTTCGAACTGTTGAAGCGGAAGGATGGGCATGTGGTTTCAAGAAAGATCAATGAGGAAGGGGCCGGTCTAAGGCCGAACGCCCAGAGCCTGGTTGCGGGCGATCGAGAAGAGTTCGGGCAGCGACTCGCGAGCGCGGAGTTCGACCGAACGTGCCTGTTGGACCGAGTAGACGAGCAGGTCTTCGTTGCGATCGTCAATGACGAAGAGCAGTTCGCCGGTCGAGCCGCCATTGGCGGTCATTCCGGTGTAGGCACCGGTCTTCGAGACCATGTGAGCCGATGCGCTGGGGATGCCGACAGTCTGAAGGAGGATCAGACCTCCGAGGATCGCAGCGGTGATCGAAAGTGTTACGCGAGCAGCTTTCTGTTGAGTGTGTTCCATGCCTGAGTTCCTTTCTCGCGTTTAGCGGCGGATGGGAGCCTTGCTGTCATCCTGAAGACTTCTGAACCCGATGCCTTCAAGGACACGGCGTGAGTTGTTCCAGCGCAGCACGATCATCTCGGCGTTGACCGAGTCGATGATGTACACGCCTTCGGAACTGCCGGTGTCCAGATCGCCCGCGACCATGGTGTACTCGCCGCGGCCTCGATTGGCGTTCTGGGCCGTGGCCTGCGGAACGAGCGTGACGGCTCCGAGAATGGCCAGTAGTGCAAGGTTGAGCACGACAAGCCCACGATTGTTCTGCGATTTCATGTGAGACTCCTTGTCGGTGTGAGGTGTGTGTCAATCCTGGTGGCCACGCTTGCTCGGTAGCAGCGTCGCGATCACGACAACACCCCCGACGAGGATGGCCGTCAAGATGGTCATGATCGGTGTGGCCTTGGGTTGTCCGACGGGCTTGGGGATGCGCAGTTGCTGAGGCTGCGCAGGCTGGCCAATTTGCGCCGGTGCGTGCGAAGCGGCGACAGCACCAAACGTCAGGGCGATCGCGATCAAGGTACCGACGGGTCGTTTCATGCTGTTCCTTTCCTGATCCTGCAGGCCCGCGCGAGGCGGGCGGGTCGAAATCCGCGAATGAGAGTCTACACGGACAGCGGCTCGAACGCCGGAACCTCCGGGCCCGCGTCAGACCCAGCCCCGACGAGGGACGGGCCGAAGGGCTGGCTGCACCGTTCAAAGTCACTCGCCGACAGGTGGACAGTACGCCACCGCGGACTTCTGGTTCGCATGTGCTCAACGTAGGCGTTCAGATAGATCGCACGGAGCATGAACCACTTCCCCGCGTGCTCAAAAACCTCCTGAAACAACCCGTCGGGCGGCTGGAGCTCGCACTGGTAGACAAACACCAACGCCGCTTCAAACCCGAACCCGAAAAACTGTTGCCAAAGCTTCAATGATTCGACATCATCAAGCGTGACCCACGATTCGAGCCGGGCCGAGGTGCCCGCGCGTGAGGGTGTTGCACCAAGCCTGCGGCCCTTGATCTCTACAAGCAGGTTCGTCGTCGAGCCATACACGACAAAATCGAACGATTTGAGCGTTTGCGTGCCGTTGTCGCCGGCAACGCGAAACGGAGTCCCATCAGGCAAAATCGCCTTCTTGGCCTCATTGACAGCAACGTACGGAATCTTGCGGGCGCGAAGGTACGCCTCGAAAGCTCGCTCGTACTGGTGCCTGCGTTGTGCCACGACATCATCCTAACAACTTCCACGCATCATGGCGCGGGGGCATGGTGGATAATAGCGTCGAGCAGGGTTTTTTCCGCTCTCTGATAGGTCTGAAAGGCATCGTGGATCCGCTGCTGAAGCGACGCAATGGCTTCGGGAGAAAGCACGGGCGTGCCGCCGGTTTCGGTTTGCCTCAAAATGCTGTCAAGCGAGGCACTGGCAGCCCGCAGGTCGCTGACCGCGCCTGCATAAGCCCGCGCACTCGAATACAGCAGTTCTCGCTCCAGTTCCTTCTTGTTCGGCTGACGCAGCAGGCGCCAGGGCTGAGCCTTGATCTCGTCGAGGAACAGCCGAGCGTCGAGGCTGGCCAGTCGCACGTTGGTCATCGTGGCCTGAATATGCGGCCTCTGCTCGTTGACAAGCAGATTGAGCGAGTCACCCAGTTGACCAAAGTCGTCTACAGCTGCGCGTCCGCGTGCGATGGTCTGGTCGATCTCCTCGCGCGTGACCTCGTTGAAGTGGCGCGTTGCATCTTCAATATTGGCCAGAATCGTGTCGATGTTGCTGCGGGAATCGTCAAGAATCTCCTGCGAAGTGCGGATCACGCCACGCGCATCCTCGATGCCACCGCGGGCCTCCCCCACACCTTCAAGCGCCGAATCGACGATCTCGCGCGCCACCTCGCTGATCTCGACGCCCTTGTCGAGCATCGCGGTGACCTTGGGCGACCAGAGCGAGCGGTAGTCATGTTCGGCCATTTCGATGGTTCGCCTCGCGGACGCAAGCATCGCCGACACATCCGAAACGTTCGATTCGGCATTCGGTGCTATCGCGCCGGTGATCTGGGCAATGTCGGATGCAGCAGCATTGACTTCGCGCAGGATCGACTTCATCTCTTCGACTTGTTCAGGGCCGAAACCCGCCTGCGCGAGCAGGCTCGGGGCGAGTTTGCCACCCATGCGCGCGCCGGTCGCGAGCAGCGCGCTCCCGTCGTGCGGGCCGCCAGGATCGATGATGTTGATCGCTGCAAGCCCGCCAAGGATCGGGCGTTCGATCCACGCCTGCGCATTGTCATACAGCGGGACATCAGTGCGAACCTTGACCTCGACGCTGATCGACCGGGCGATCTGGCGACCATCGGGTGTCTGTCCTTCTCGAAGCCAGTCAACGCGCTCGACCCGCCCGACCGACTTGCCCCCAAGCAACACCGGCGAACCCTTCTCAAGCCCCGTCGCGCCGTCGCGCAACGAGAAGTCGATCACATACACCCGGAACGACCCGATGCGATCAAAGATGTCCGATGTCCAGAAACTCAGCACGACAGCAAAGATCAGCCCGAGGACAAGAAAGAGTCCGGCTAAAAAGTTGTTGCGCTGGGCAGTACGGGCGCTCATCGGTTTGTCCTCATGTTCTGCATAAGTCTGTTCCTGTCAGGAGATGCCCCGCGTGGGTTCGACACTGGGGACGGGCGACAACCGCGGAGTGCTCGCACCAAACAAATCGGCTTCATAGCCCAGATCATTGCGACGATCGGTGATCGGGCCCTCGGCATCGCCCCGCAGGAACTGGCGAATGAGTCGGTGATTTTCGTCAAGCTGGGCGGCCTCATCCTTCGACATATCGCGGAGCCGAGCGAACCAGTCGCGACTCTCGATCTTGATCATGCGCCCCTTGTCGAGCATGGCCATGCGGTCGGCAATCGTGAACGCCGAGTCCATTTCGTGCGTCACTACGACGCTCGTGACCCCGAGTTGGCGGCTGAGCGAAACGATCAGTTGGTCGATCTGCGCGCTCGTGACGGGATCAAGCCCGGCCGAAGGCTCGTCGTAAAAGAGAATCTCCGGGTCCAGCGCCATCGCGCGCGCCAGCCCCGCACGCTTCTTCATCCCGCCCGAGAGCTGGGCCGGAAACTTCTCCGCATGTTCGCGCAGCCCCACAAGCTCGAGTTTGATCTTCACCGTGATGTCGATGATCTCCGGATCCAGGTCCGTATGCTCGCGCAGCGGCAGCGCGACGTTCTCAGCGATGGTCATCGAGTTGAACAACGCGCCAGACTGAAAAAGAATACCGAAACGCTTGCGCACTTCGTTGAATTCCTCTTCGTTCATCGTGCCGACGTTCTTCCCGAGGATCTCGATCGTGCCCTCATCAGGAAGGAATGTTCCAATGAGCAGCCGCAGCGTCGTGCTCTTGCCCGAGCCCGAGCCCCCCATGACAACCATCGTCTCGCCCCGGCGTACGTCGAGATTGATGCCGTCAAGCACGGTCTGGTCGCCGAAACGCTTGACGATGTTGCGCAGACGAATCGCGGGTTGTTCCTCTGTTGCAGGCATGCTCAAGCGAGTATCAAGATCAAACGAACCTCCAGAGCCGGCATTCCGCTCAACCCTCGTCATCCATCTCAGGTTCGTCCGGTTGCGCTGGATCGACAGGCGCCGGAACTGCAGGCACGGCTGGCGGCACCGCCGACACCGAGGCAAAGTCCGACAACAAAATCTCAGTCCCGTCAGGAAGCACGACGAACAGATCCACAAAGAGCGGCGGCCCACCGCTGGTCTGTGCCGGATTGAACTGGAAGATCAGCAGCGCAACACCCTGATCAAAGTGCGCCGGCGTGGGGATCATGTCATTGCGACCCTGGAACACACCCACGTTTGGCCCAATCTCAGGCCCTACAAAGTTGGTCATCAATTCGAACCACCCGCTCGGCATGCGACTGAACGACCCAAGCTCCGCCTGATAGGCATCGCGGAATGCAATGAACTGTTCATCTGTCGTCGTTGCGCTCGCGCCTGACAGTGCCAAACGCACGCTGTCGAAGTCGCCAGCCTCAAGATTGAGATAGATCGGCTCGGTGATGCCCATGTACGCCTTGAACCCCTTCTCCGCGGCGACGAACGCGCTGACCAGTATGGCGGTGTTGATCACACCAATGATGATGCCCGCCACAGCAAATCCTTTGCCCGTGACCCGTCCTCTCGATGAACTGATCCCCACCAGCGAAAACACGCCGAGAATCGCTCCGAGAAACCCGATCGGCAGACAGCACCCGATCAGACTCAGCACCATCGAAATGATCGCCATCAGACTCGTGCGCGGCGGCTCGGACAGGTGATCGTGTCCGTACGGATCCGAGACATAAGGAATTTGTGTCATGCGAAGAGGGTACACCAATCCCCGCTCGCGTGCCACGATCCACCCTATGTCAGACGCTCGACAGCCTCAACGATGATCTCGACTGCCCGATCCAGTTCCTCGGGCGTCGTTTCACGCGACAGACTCATACGGATCGACCCATGGGCCACCTCCGGCCTCACCCCCATCGCCAGCAGCACCGGCGACGGATCCAGCGAGCCCGACGAGCACGCCGCCCCGGCCGAAGCACACACCCCGCGCTCGCTCAGGAGCATCAACAAGGCCTCGGCTTCCAGTCGCGAGAACCCGATATTGGTGGTATTCCACAGTCGTGGCGCGCGCCCGGGCGGGGCGTTGATCGCGGCCGACGGGCACCGTGACTCGATTTTAGTTTCAAAGCGGTCGCGCATGCCCGCGAGCCGGTCACGCTCCCCGGGCCGAGCCAGCCACTGTCCCGCTTCGATCGCAGCCGCACCCATGCCCAGAATGCCGGGCACGTTTTCAGTGCCCCCGCGCCGACCCAATTCGTGCGATCCGGGCATCGTCGGCCGCACGCCCAGCCCTTTGCGCACCCACAACGCCCCGACCCCCTTGGGCCCATGAAACTTGTGGGCAGAAAAGGTCATCAGATCGACACCGACGGATGGCGAAGCATTCAAATCCAGCGGCATCCGCCCGACCCATTGCGTCGCATCGCAATGAAATGGAACCCCAGCGCTCTGGCAGAGGGTGGCTATCTCCCCAACGGGTTGAATCACACCCGTTTCGTTGTTCGCCCACTGCACGCTCACGAGCGTGGCCGATGCGATCAACGGTGCCGCCGCGTCGAGGTCGATCAGGCCGCCCGGCTTGAGAGGCAACCAGTGGACTTGCACCCCGCCGTACTTCTCGAGTTGGGCTGCCAGATCGCGAATGGCGGCATGTTCAATCGCGGTCGTGGCCAGCACCGGCGTCTTGGATGTCGCCAACACCCCACGCAAGGCAAGGTGGATCGATTCTGTCCCGCCCGAGGTGAACGTCAACTCTTTCGGCTCGGCCCCGATCAGGGCAGCAACCTCGGCCCGCGCCAGCTCGACCGCAGCCCGCACACGCTGACCCTCGCGGTGCACGCTCGATGGGTTGGCCCAGAGTTCGGAGCAGGCGCGCTGCACAGCGGCGCACACAGACTCACTCGGGCGCGTGGTGGCATTGTTATCGAGATAGATCAACGGCCGGTGCACCTACTTCTCCGGCGGGCGTCCGACCAGCACACGCGACAGAACCTCCTGCACGTGTGTCCCGCTGGCGTCAATGCCGTGGTTGCGGATCTTCATGGCCGAAAGCACGCCGTAGCCCATCCCGATGTTGATCATCAGCCAGGCTAGCACTTCCGCCGTGTACTTATTCGTGACGCGATGAGCTTCCTGCGCGCGCACAATCTCCTTCTCAAGGAATGTGTGCACACTGGCGATATGGCGCGCGATCGCAGCCTGAATCATGTCGTCATCCACCTCGCTGATGGCCTGTAGAAACACCCGATACGCCTCGCGCCCACCCTCAGCCACCATCGGATTGTCGCCAATCAGACGACGCAGACGCTCGCCAGGATCGTCTGCACCCTCCAGATCCTGCTCCCAGCGCGTCAGCGTGCGTTTGCCCGTACGCTCGATCAGGGCAACGAACAGGTCCCGCTTGGATTTGAAGTGGCGGTAGATGATCGGCTCGGTCACGCCCGCAGACTTGGCCAACTGAGCGGTTGTCGCGCGCGCATAACCTTGGGCTGCAAAGAGTTCTGCAGCGCAGTCGAGCAGTTGTTCGCGCCGCTTGGCGGCTGGAAGTCGGCTCATGAGGATGGCCCTTCGACGGTGCGCGTATCATGAAGAGAAGGATGCGCCATGCCATCATCGGCAAGCCTGACTGTAGGGGACGAACGCCCCTTGGTACGCTCTGGTCGATCGATCGGCACCGGGTCGTACCCACCCCTCGAAAAGGGATGGCACCTCAACACGCGCTTGAAAGTCAGGGTCGTGCCGATCCAAGCGCCGTGACGCCGGTAAGCGTCCAAGGCGTAGAGCGAGCATGTCGGGTGAAATCGACATTGCCTGCCAACGAACGGCGACAGCGTCGCACGATACGCAAAAATCACCGCCACAAAAGGCCAAATCAAGACACGACGCACACCAATGACCGGTTTTGGGGGTGCTGTTGCCGCGTCAGGTTTGCCCTGAGTCGGATGTTCGTCGCTGGCGTCGGCAGTGTTCCCGGTGCAGTGCATGAACAGCCTCAAGGAGCAGGACGCGATAGGCCTGCATGGTGAGCAGATCGTGGGGCTGGGCTCCGACTACAAGATCGTACCCCCCGCCGTCCGGGGGGATGGGAAACTCGGCTTGCGACAGACGAAAGGCCTCTCGTAAGCGGCGCTTGACCGCGTTCCGCGCGACAGCAGGTCCGACCCGTCGGCCGATCGAGAGCCCCAGACGGTGCTCGCGGTGTTCGGTCGCACACGCCCAGACGATGAGCGGTCCCCGGGGTTTTTTGAGCCGTGTGTCATAGACCGCCCGAAACTCGCGCGCGTGGCTGAGCCGATGCCGAGGTCTGAATGGGGCAAAAAGTGCCATCCTGTGATCGTACAGCCCGACATCCTCAGGCGTCATCGGCCTGACTGCCCGACCGTGGCAAGGCCCCGAAAAGCAGGCAAATCGCAGCTGCAGCAATAATCCACAGTCGCGAATCGCGAGCGGTCACAAGACGCTGAAGCATCGACACCCTTGATGTGGGGGTGACAACTTCGATGGGCGGCGGCTCGAGCTCATGAAAAATCGACGCATGCCGGAGTGCGGGCATCGAAGCGGATGTCAGTGGGGTTTGTCCTGACGGGACCAAACCGAGTTGAGAGGCTGCAAGGCTTTGTGTCAGGTTCGGATCACCCTGTTTGAGGGAATCGCGGTAGGCGTGGTACCGTTCAAGGCGATCGAGGCGATGTTGCTCGAGTTGAAGGGCTGTATCGCGGCGCCAGCGGGCGTCGGCGAGGTCTTTCTGGGCGGGGATAAGAGCTGAGGCCGAGAGCAATCCCAGACCTGCGAGCAGGTACAGCCATCCCGGATCGAACGGGCCGAAGAGGGAACGGAGAGGTGTGTGTTCCTGAGAGGTCACGCTGTGAATCTCATCGGCCAGAGTCTGGCGAGTGCACGACTAGGGGTAGACGCCAAGGCGACATGGGGGGTTCGAGGCCGGTAGACTTGGGACTTGATGCGTCGTGAAGTTGTCATCAGTGGTATCGGAACGATCTGCGCCCTCGGGCTGGGTAAGGATGAGTTCTGGAACGGGCTTGTCGAGGGTATCTGCGCGCTGCGGGAGTTGCAACGGGTGGATGCGGATTCGATGCCGTGCCGGCTGGGTGGCGAGAGCGCGCCGTTTGAAGTGCGTGACTTTCTACCCAAGCATTATCGCAAGGCCACCAAGGTCATGGCGCGCGACACGGCGCTGGCGGTGACCGCGGCGTCGCTGGCAGTGGCGGATGCCGGACTGGTGACGCGGGCTGAGGGTGCGGAAAATCCGACTCTTGCATCACCCAGATTGGGGTGCCAGATCGGTGCGGGATTGATCGCGGCCGAGGCTGATGAACTTGGGCAGGCGTTCAGCAAGTCTCTTGACGATTCGGGCGAGTTCAGTCTGCGGGCCTGGGGTACAGCTGAGGCTCTCGATGGGTCGGGTGCCGGCGATGGGGGCATGAACCATCTTCCGCCGCTTTGGTTACTCAAGTACCTTCCGAACATGCTGGCGTGCCATGTCACGATTCTGCATGGGGCTGAAGGTCCGAGCAACACAATCACCTGCGCCGAGGCCAGCGGCCTGCTGAGCATCGGAGAGTCGATGCGGGTGATACAGCGCGGCGACGCTGACGCGTGCTTCAGTGGCGGCGCAGAATCGAAACTGAACTACATGGCGATGACGCGCATGGACCTGGCTGGACGGATTGCCCACACCTCCGAGACGGATGGCACGCGCGTGGTTCGGCCATATTCGCCCGAATCGGTCGGTGGTGTCCTTGGCGAGGCAGGCGCGGTTCTGATCGTCGAAGAGCGCGAACATGCCCGGGCGCGTGGTGCGCAGGCGTATGCACGCATCAGCGGGTTCGGGGCGGCCCAGACGCGTTCGGCGCTGCTCCCGACCGGTGTGTGGGAGCCCGAAGAGACGAACGTGGATCGGGGTCTGGTCGACGCGATCGAGTCGGCCCTGCGCGATGCGGGGCTCTCGACCAGCGATATCGATGCGATCGTGCCTCTTGGACTCGGAGTGCGCGATCTGGACACACGCGAAGCGGGGGCGCTGCGCGAAGTGTTCGGGCCTCGGCTCGGGTCGATACCGCTCCTGACCATCACGCCGAATCTGGGAAACTGCTCAGCCGGTCAGGGCGGTTTGATGGCAGCGGCAGCGGCTCTGGCGATCAGACATCAGGCGCTGTCTGCACGGATCCAGAGCGGGGCAGTTGCGGATGGACTGGATGCCGGCCGTGCACCTGCTCGATCGGCACAACTTGGGCATGTTCTCGTGTGCGCCCCGGCGCTTGGGGGACAGAACGCGGCGTTGATCCTTTCGTCCTTATGATACACGACAGACACTTTCTTCATGTTCAGGAGACTTCACTGTGCCACACTACTCGGATTCGCGCGACGATCGGCGCCACGACAACCGCAGACACGACAACAGAGGACGTCACGATCCCCGGCGGGGTGGGGGACGTCGCCATGATGAAGGCTCACACGGTACACCACTTTCGGAGCTGGATCCGAACCTCACGGAGTTGAGTCGGCGCGTGATCGGGTGCGCGATCGAAGTGCACAAGGCTCTTGGGCCTGGGTTCGCGCGAGATCTGTATGCCAATGCGCTGAACCACGCGCTCAAGACCGAAGGCATCGAGTTCAGCGTCGATCATGGGTTTGATGTGCGTTTCGGGGATCATGTCGTCGGGCAGGCGCGGGCCGACGTGTACGTCGGCAAGAGATTTCTCGTCAAGATCATGGCCGACCAGCGCGATGTGCGCGCACACGAGCGCACGGAACTGCGGGCGCAGTTGCGGGCAGCGGACGTGGAACTTGGGCTGATTATCAACTTTGGCGAGCGGAGGCTCAAGGACGGACTCGTGCGGGTGCTGAATCCCGACAAGCTTGCAGCGATGCGGGCTGAGCAGGAAGGCGATGAGGAGTACGAGGACGACGATGAGTACGAGGACGACGATGAGTATGAGGATGATGACGAAGAGAGCGAATGATCGGGCAGCACGATGAGCGCTCGGCGCGTTGTCATCACGGGCATGGGGTGGGTGACGCCTCTGGGGTTTGATGTGGATGCGGTGTGGTCGCGCCTGCTTGCTGCTCAGAGCGCGGTGGGTCCGGTGCAGCGGTACGACGCGCGCACATTTGCGACGAGTTTTGCAGCCGAGGTGCGCGGGTTTTCGCTGGCCGAGGTGATGGGGGAGCGCTCTGGCCCGTTTGTCGGATCGGGGCTGGGGATTCAGTTTGCGCTTGGCGCAGCGAGCCGGGCGATTGCACAGGCGGGGCTGGGCACGATGGACAACATCGATGCGCGGCGATTCGGGTTGTACCTCGGGTGTGGCGAGGGCAGCCTCGACTTTGACAATTTTGTGGCGGCGCACCTGGCAGGGTGGACGGGCGAGCGCATTGACGGCCAGCGATGGATGGCCAGCGCACGTCAGCGATTGACTGCTCGGCGCGAGATCGAGCAGGAGCCTCACGTTGCCTTGTCGTATCTGGCGCACGCATTTGGGTGTCGTGGGCCGGCGTTCAACTGCATGACGGCGTGCGCAGCCAGCACGCAGGCGGTTGGGGAAGCATTCGAAACGATCCGTCGCGGCGATGCGGAAGTGATGCTCGCGGGCGGCTCGCATTCGATGATTCACCCGCTGGGCATGACCGGGTTCATCAGGCTGACAGCGATGAGCACGCGGCGTGAGGAGCCGATGACTGCATCACGCCCGTTCGATCAGACTCGTGAAGGTTTTGTCATGGGCGAAGGCGCGGGCATGATCGTACTCGAGGAATTGGAACACGCGCTGGCGCGCGGGGCCAAGCCACTGGCCGAAGTCGCGGGGTTTGGTTCGTCGGCCGACGCGTTTCGCATTACGGACATTCAGCCGCAGGGGCAGGGGGCGCAGGTGGCGATGAACCGCGCGCTGGCGCAGGCGGGCATCGACCCGAAGCAGCGTGACGCACGCGGGCGAGCCCCTGTGCAGTACATCAGCGCCCACGGCACGGGAACGCCGGAGAACGACGGGATCGAGACGACTGCGGTCAAGGGCGTTTTTGGTACGCTAGCGCCTGAGGTTCCGTTCAGTTCGGTCAAGAGCATGCTCGGGCATTTGATACAGGCGGCGGGGGCGGTCGAGTTGATGACGTGTGTCAAGGCGATCGAAACAGGGCGCGTCCCGCCGACGATCAACTTGCACACAGCAGACCCCGAGTGTGATCTTGATCACGTTGCCAACGTTGCGCGCGACATGAACCCGGTGGGCGGCGTTGATGTGTGTCTTTCAAACTCCTTCGGGTTTGGCGGACAGAACGACACCATCTGCGTGCGTCGATTCACGGCTTGAGCGCGACATCTCGAGTGAGCGCCTTCGACTGCAAGAAAAAACCCGCTCGCAGTTGCGAGCGGGTTTGTGGTACGACAGAAGCGAAGCAGGCGAGCGGGAATCGTTCAGGGGCAGCCGTCGCTGAACGCCTGGAGGAAGATCTGCACATCGAAGAAGTTGTAGAGCCCGTCGTTGTTCAGGTCGGCTGAGGGATGATTGGCGGAGAATGCACCGAGGAAGGCCTGAACGTCGAAGAAGTTGACATCGCCGTCGCCGTTGAAATCGCCGAGGCAGGGCTGGGCGATTTCGAGCGATGCAAAGTCCATCTCGACGGGGGCACTCTTGCCGGTCACGAGCCATTGTTCGTACGCGACCTCGCCAGCATTGTTGGTCTTGTTTTCGGATCGCAGGAAGTCGATGTATTCCTTGGATGCTGTCTGATAGAAGAGCCGGGCTTCGACGCGTGCAGCACCTTGGGGGATCGTGAAGTCGGTGTCATCCCAATGCTGCCCGTCGGCGTAGGAGTATGCGACCGGGGCGGCCTGAATGGCCTCGAAGCCGGCGTTCGTGAACCCGCGCGGCGGGATGCGGTTGTCCTTGACATACATGTTGTTCAGGACGAAGTGGAAACTCTCGCCGGGTTCCTTGTCGAACAGCGGGGCGACTTCGGGGCTGATCCCGAGTTTGGCTTCATAGACCTTGGTGTTTCCGGTTGTGAGGATGGCGGTGTCGTAGTCATACGAGCCGTGTTCGACGAGCAGATTGTCCTTGCTGTCGAAGAACTTGACGTTGAGCCACATGCGCCGACCTTCGGGGTAGCCCGTCGGGAGTTTGTGGCCCGATTCGTTAGTGATGCGGACGCGCACCGTCGAACCGCCATCAAAGAGCTCCATATCTGAGGCATTGCGAAGCATGTCGACCGCCCGGGCGATGGAGTCGTTGACTGACTCTTGCGTCAGGCCGGTTTCGAAGTCAGGGTAAAGGTTGCGGACAGCCTGGAGCACCCAGGTGTTGCCGCCGTTGAAGAAGTGCTGGCGCAGATCGTTGCGTTCGGGGAAGTCCTCGAAGGTGCAACCCCGGCCTGTGGTCGTGGGCATGTGGCAATCCTGGCAGGTGCTCACATTGGGGTTGTTGCCGCCAAAGCGTCCGCCCATGTCGATAGGGCCCGAGGCGAATGAACTCATGAGCCATTCGCTATAGGTTCGTTCCAGCGGGAACTGGTCGTACTTTTCAAAACTCGCAGCCGGGGCGTTCCACTGGCCGGGGAGGTACTTGCCGTCGGGCTGGCGTTCATAGACGGGGTTCGAGACATCGTGGCATGTGGCGCACATTGACGCGCTTTGGTGGAACGGCGACTGAAGCCAGGGGTGAAAGAAGAACTTGGGCCCGAGGTCGCGCGGGCCGCGGCGGACATCCCACGGGTCCATGACGTACTGGCCCGAGTGTGCGCTTGCCGGGGGAAGCGGTGAAAGAGCGCCGAGAATCTCGACGTCCTCGATGGGGCTGACACCGGGCTTGTAGTCGGGATCGACCATGCGGTGGCAGAAGTTGCAGGAGACGCCTTCGAAGTCGGCACCGATGAGTGACGAGCCGTCGGTCGGGATGCTTCGACCATCGAGCCAGCCTGCGGGTGCGTGGCAGCGAATACACATGTCGCCCGAGCCTGGGGCATCCTGCTCAGCGATTGCGAGGCAGGCATGGAACAACGGATCGCGGGCGGCTTGGCCCATCATGCTGGCAGCCCAGGGTCGGTATGGCTCGTGAGTCTCGTTGTAGTTGCCGTGGCAGAACGAGCACGCCTGAGCGGTCAGGATGGGGTCGAGCATGGTCGAGGGCTGGGTGCCGGGGCCGAAGAAGTCTTCAATGGTGGTCGGCGCGGGCATCCCGATGCCAATGGCCGCGATTCCTGCGCCAAGCACTAAGACCCACAGCCCTTCTCGCTTCAACGATTTTCTTGAGATCACGAACTTCTCCCCGATCAAAAAACCAATCGCTCTACAGCTCCGATATCGACCATCTACGATATCCGATTCTGCACAATGGCACAAGACTTTTTTGGTTTGTCATCATGTGAAGTGTTTGCCTTGGAACGAGGATTGCGCGAGTCCGATAGCCCTGACCCGGCGGGGCGAGGGGTGGACTTCCTATAGTGCCCACGAACCTCGAGTTTGGGCTTCGAGATTCGGGTCAGGCACTCTCTGAGCAGGAACACTCAACGTGGCAAACAAGCACTACGACTTTGTGGTCATCGGCGGCGGTCCCGGCGGGTATGTCGGCGCGATTCGGGCGGCTCAACTTGGGTACAAGGTCGCGTGTGTTGAGCGGGCCAAACTTGGAGGGGTGTGTCTGAACTGGGGGTGCATTCCGTCCAAAGCCCTGCTCTCGAACGCCGAACTGATGGAGAAACTCAATCACGGTGATTTCTGGGGCCTCAAGATCGAAGGCGAGATCAAGTTTGAGTGGGACAAGGTGATCTCGCGCAGTCGAGGGGTGGCGGAAAAACTCAACAAGGGTATCGAGTTTCTGCTCAAGAAGAACAAGGTCGATCACATCGTCGGGTCGGCCAAGATTGTGCGTGCGCGCAAGGGCAAGGAGCCATGCGCGGTCGAGATTTATGATTGTCAGGTGCAGGAAGAGCGGACCGATGCGCCCGCCAGGCCGGCAGACAAGCCGCGCGAGACGATTACAGCGACCAACGTTCTGATCGCGACGGGCTCGGTCGCGCGCGATCTTCCTTTTGCCAAGTTCGGCACGGATCCGAAGATCTGGGGTGCGCGCGAGGCCATGTACAACAAGGAAAAGCCCGCCAGCCTGATCGTCGTCGGCTCGGGTGCGATCGGCATGGAGTTTGGTTACTTCTACCACTCCTTCGGCACCAAGGTCACGGTCATCGAGATGATGGACCGCATTCTGCCGGTCGAGGACGAAGAAGTTTCAGCTGCCATGCTCAAGCATTACAAGAAGGCGGGCGTGGAGTTCAAACTTGGTTCGACGGCGGTCGGTGTCGATGCCAAGAGCAAGACCGTGAAGGTCACGATCGCGCCGATGAAAGATGGCAAGCCCGACGAGAGCAAGAAGGAAACGCTCGAAGCCGACCGGATTCTGCTGGCGATTGGAGTCGGAGGCCGCTACGACGGGTTATTCGATGACAAGCTCGGACTCGAGACCCACAAGGGGCACATCAAGACCGATTATGTCCCCGGTGTGTATGGCGACCCCAAGCACATCGACTACAAGACCAATCTCGAAGGTGTTTATGCCATCGGCGATGTCATCGGTCCGCCCTGGCTGGCGCACGTTGCAAGCGAAGAGGCGATCCTCTGTATCGAGCGTATTGCCTGGCGCGACGGCAAGGAAAAGCACGAGCCGATTCCGATGGATTACTCCGTCATTCCCGGGTGTACATATTGCCAGCCACAAGTCGCCAGCGTTGGTTTCACCGAGCAGGCGCTCAAGGCTCAGGGGCTTAAGAAGGGCGAAGACTACGAAGTCGGCAAGTACAATTTCCAGGCACACGGCAAAGCCATCGCGGCGGCTCACACCGATGGGTTTGTCAAGATCATTCGTGGATTGCCTCGCGGGGAAATTCTTGGTGCACACATCATGGGCGATCAGGCGACTGAACTCATCGCAGAACTGACGCTGGCGCGCCGACTCGAAGCCACGACCGAGGAACTCATTGCAACGGTCCACGCACATCCGACGATGCACGAGGCGGTGCACGAGGCGGCGCTCGCAGCTGAAGGGCGACTGATTCACGGATGACCGCACGCTTTGACCGTGGATGCAAGGCTGCTGGATAGAACCAGCGAGACTGCGTTGCGGTTCGAGTGGCGATAGTGCGATTCGCGGAATACAGAACTTTGTAACAACACCGGAATCGGGTCGGGAATCCCCTTGATTTCGTATTGCGGCTCGCGCTGACTTGTGGTACGCTCAGGCACATTTCTCCATTCGGAGAGTGACAAAGGAGTGCTGTGCCATGAACGCGACGATTGCGACTCTTCTGGCTGCGGCTTGTGCCTCGCTGGCAAGCGGTGCTGGCCCTGATCTGATCGTGGGGGATCTCTTCGGCCCGACTCGGTGGGGCAATGATGGCAACATTCACGCCTATTCGTTCGGAGTCGCAACATGCAACGTGGGCAACGAGCCCGCAGCGTGGCACGCCAGTTCGTCCAATCACCCGATCATCACGATGAACCTGTATCGACTTCACGAGGGTCGATTTGAGCAAATCGGCATGAGTTGGGCGCATCACGGTTTCTTTGCGCTGCAGCAGGCGCTGTGCCAGACATGTACTCCCGGTACGCCGGGGGCGCAGCTCGGGGCGGGATGCTCGGAGGTCAGCAGTGCGTCGATCATGGGGCAGCAGCAGGGACTGGGAGCGCGATCCCGCATCAACCCATTCACCGGAGTGTTCGAGTTTCCTCAACAGGAAATGGGATCAGTTGGGAACATCATCTTCAAGCGTCTTCAAGTGCACGAGGCCGACCTGACGACTCCGGGTGCCAGTTACTATGCAAGTGCCCAGATCGTCTCGAAGGATGAATCGCCTACCGGCACCAACAGCCTCTCATGGAGACCCGTGACGGTGGCGCCAAACTTTGGGTTGACTTTCTCCGGCCAGACGCGGCGCATGCAGCCGGCAATCTTTGCGTGGGCAGAGGCTCATCCACAGGTCACTCTGAATCACGTTGATCTGCCCGATGACGGACGTTTCTGGGTCGGGGCGCTTGTCACGGACAACAACGACGGGACGTGGACCTACGAGTACGCGGTCGAAAACGTCAACGCCCATCGTGCCGCGAAAGGTTTCTTCGTGCCGATGGGCGACGGAGTCGTCAGCGTGATCGGGTTTCACGATGTTGAGTATCACTCTGGTGAGCCTTACAGCACGACAGACTGGGCGAGCGATATCAATGAGGGCCATGTCCGGTGGAATGCTGTCGTGGACTCTATTGACGAGGCGAACACCAATGCACTGCGGTGGGGAACGCTGTACAACTTCCGTTTCATATCGACCAGCCCACCGACAGCCGGAAATGTCAGGATCGAACCGTTCCTCGATGGAGTGCTCGATGTGGTGGACGTTGTATCGCTGATCCCGTCGACTGCGCCGTGCTTGGCCGACTTCAATGGTGATGGCGATGTCAACTTCTTCGACGTTCAGGAATTTCTGGCGGCGTTCTCGGCCAATGACCCGGCTGCGGATTTCAACGGCGACGAGTTGATCAACTTCTTTGACGTGCAGATCTTCCTTGGCCTCTTCAGCGATGGCTGCCCGTAAAAGGCCCGGGATAGGCAGGGAGTGATATCGGACGAAAGATCGCGATTTTTCTGACTTTGGGCATTCTGTAGCACTTAAACGCGGGTACGCTGTGTGTTTCAAGTCTCGCCAGACTCCGCTCGGAGGAGTGCGGTGCTGGTGCAGAGACTCTTAGACGGAGGGAGCAAACATGTTGAGCCGAGTGCCTGCTGTGGCTGCGCTTGTGATGTGTGCTGGTGCCGCGGTGTCGCAGACCGAATGGGTGAATGCGGCCGGTGGCAGCTGGAATACAGCGTCGAACTGGTCGCCCATGGATGTTCCCAACTCGCTCGTCGAGACGGCGCTGCTTGGTGATCTGGGCGTGGCATACACCGTTGGGTTCAATCTCTCGGCCAGCATTCTCGGGGTCACGCTCCACATGGGCAATACTCTCGAAATCGAAGCCAGTCGAATTTTCAGCCTGGGTAGCGGGGGGTTCATCAACAACGGATTGATCATCATCAACCCGACAGGTTCCAGTGTCGATGCACTTTTTCGAGCTATCGATCCCACCAGCATCACGGGCACCGGGCATATCGAACTCAACTCGATCACCGCCGATCTTGGCGATGCACGACTCAGCGGCACCGGTTCAGGCGTGCTCACCATCGGCCCCGGTCAGGTTGTCGCTGGTTCCGGCTTGCTGACTGGCCCCATCATGCTTGAGGGCACCATCAATCCCGACCGCAATGGACGCGACATTCAGCTTGCAGGGGACATCGACGCCAGTGCGGGGGGCATCATCTTCGGCTCCGGCGGCGGCAAGGCCATGCTCTCAGGCACCATTGTCGGCGGTGCCATCAGCAGTGTCGAGGCACAAGGAGCGGCAGCAACCATCAATGGATCGACTTCCACCGGCGACAATGGGGTCCGCCCGGGCGCCACACTCAGCATCCTTGGAGGCGGGCTTGTCAATGAGGGCAGGTGGGTCGTCAATACCTCCGCATCGACGACCAACGCCCTTGTGCGTTCCACCGAACCTGCGACCATCTACGGCTCGGGCACCATCGAACTCAACAGCATTACTGCAGATATCAACGACGCACAACTCAGTGGTTCGGTGGATGCAACGCTCACGATCGGTCAAGATCAGACCGTCAACGGTTCGGGCAGTGTCTCCGGCCCGGTTCATCTGCTCGGCACCATCAATGCCGATCGCAAGAATCGCGATATTGCAGTCTCTGGCTCGATCACAGCTTCTTCGTCCGGCACCATGCAAGGCACCAACGACGGGACAATCGCATTTCAGGGCAGCCTCGCCGGCGGCCATCTCGCGGGCGGCGTCGAGGCACAACTCTCCACCGGAAGTCTCGATGGTGTCACCTCCACCGGCATCAATGGCCTTCGCCCCGGCGCAACCCTCAGCGTCATCAATGCCGGGCTTGTCAACAACGGCACATGGATCATCAACACCACCGGCTCGACCACCAACGCCCTGCTCCGTTCAACAACACCCAGCAGCATCTCCGGCATCGGCAAACTCGAACTCAACAGCATCACCGCTGACTTCAACGACGCACAGATCGCAGGGGCTGCTGGTGCCACGCTGACCATCGGCAGCGGGCAGACAATCTCAGGTTCAGGTGCTGTGTATGGGCCCATGGTGCTCGATGGTGCCATCAACGCCGACCGCACAGCACGCGACATCGTGGTTTCGGGCTCGATCAACGCAGGCATCGATGGCATGCTCTGGGGGTCGAATGGTGGGGCTGTGTCGCTCCGAGGCACGCTGAGCGGGGGGCACATCGCCGGGAATGTCGAAGCCGATTTTTCACAGGCGATCTATGACGGCGTCTCGGCGTCGGGCGTCAACGGCGTGCGCCCGGGTGCCACACTCAGTCTCGCGGGCGGCGGGCTTTCCAACAATGGCACGATCGTCGTCAATACCGTGGGTTCGTCGACCAATGCTCACATGCGCTCGATTGCCCCAGCGGCCATCGTCGGCGACGGAAATATCGAGCTCAACAGCATCACCGCCGATCTGGGCGATGCTCAGATCGCGGGCGCTACCGACGCCGAACTGACCATCGGCAGCACACAGACGATCTCGGGCTCAGGCTCAGTTGCCGGCCCAATCGTGCTTGATGGCATGATCAGCGCCGACCGCAACGGACGCGAGGTTGCTGTCTCGGGCCAGATCGACGCCAGTGCAGGCGGAGTCATGCAAGGCACCAACGGCGGTACAGTCACCTTGTCGGGCATGATGACCGGCGGCATGTGGCTTGGTGGTGTCGAAGGATCGGGCAGCGCGAGTCGTGTCGACGCGACGACTCTTGAAGGAGTCAACGGTGTTCGCCATGGAGCCACGCTCAACATCGGCGCGGGAGGCATGACCAACAACGGCACGCTTGTTATCAACCCGGCAGGATCCTCAACCAATGCGCGACTGAACACTTCCGAGACAGTAACGATCGGTGGCAGCGGAATCATCCTGCTCAATGCCACTACAGCCGATCTTGGCGACGCACAGATGGGAACCACAGGTGATGGATCGGTCACAATCGGTCAACATCAGACCATTGCAGGGAGAGGCGCGTTGGATGGCTCGTTGACGATTCTGGGCACGCTCGATCCAGGATCTGATTCAGATCGCACGAGCCTCATTCACATCGGTACTTTGCCGATGCTGGCCGACACTACACAGCTCAAGTTCGACATCGCAGGCGCAGCGATCAACGATTATGATCGACTCACGACGAGCAACCAGGGCCTGTCGTTGGATGGCACACTCAAGATCGAGTTGCTTGATGGCTATGTCCCGCCTTTCAATACTCGCTTCACACTCATTTCCGGCCAAAACATCGTTGGCCAGCCCCACACGGTTCTTGTCCCACAGGTCGGTCTCGGGATTTTCAGGCTTCAGATCACAGCGACCAAGGTTGAAGCGGTGTGGACATGCGAGGCCGACGTCAACGCAGACGGCGTGCTCGATTTCTTCGATGTGCAGTACTTCCTCAACGCGTACACCAGTCAGGCTCTTTATGGCGATTACAACGGCGATGGCCTCATCGACTTCTTCGACGTCCAGGCTTTCCTGAACGACTACGCACTTGGTTGCTTCTGACGCTCCAGTTCGTTCGTGGCTTGAGAGCTCAAACGGCTCGACTTGACGCGATGGCTTGGTCGAGTCACAATCTTCCCGCACGGATGCATCTGGTTCCAGGCGTCTTGTGCTCGGCCGGAGGTTCATCATGAGAAGTCGGTCGCATTCAGGTTTCAATCTTTGTGTGCCGCATTGTATTTCGGCCGCGACCATCCTCGTGGGTGTCATCTCGCCAAGCGTCGCACAAGTCTTCAGTGACCCAGCCGTCAGCTACGTCATCGAGACCAATCAGACCGCTCAGACGATCGACACCGACCTTGGCGTTCCGATCTGCTCTGTGCCGTGGCCAGGCAATTGGAACGGCTCACAGGCATTGTCGATCAGTCAGATGTTGACCGAGTTCAACGGCGGATGCCCGCACACCACACTCGGGCGCGATATCAATGCTCAATCGCGCATCATCAACAGCAACTCGATATCCGTAGTGATCCTGTGCCGCATCAGGGCAAATCTTTCCAGCCAGATCGGACAGGTGGGCTTCGCGATCGGCCAGATGAGCACGCAAGTGACTGGGAGCGTTGTTTTGCATGAATGGGTAACCGCCGACATCGTCTGGAACTCAACAGCCAACCAGGCACTCCAGCAGGCGCAGACCTACCTTGACACAGAACTCGTCGGACCGGTCGATCCACTGACCAATCAGGGCGCGTTGATTCACGAAACATGGAGCGGGACAACCAGCGCAACGATGGCCTCGACCCAGAGGCTGCTTGCTCCGGGCCGATACGAGTTGCGCACGACCAGCACCGGATCGTTTGTTCCTGCGGGCGGGTTCGTGTTCACGGCGCAATCAAGCGCGTCTCTGGGTGTGAGCCATTGGGTGCCCGCCATGCCGCCAGCGTATCTTGATCTCACGGGCGATGGCGTTGTCAATCTCGACGATGCGTGCGCGTGGGCCAATCAACCGACCGACGCCAATCAGGATGGGACTATCAACGCACTCGATCTTGAACTCATCATGGCCCTGGCTCGCGCCGGCGGCGACACCGTGACCGACCAGAACGGCGATGGGCTGCCAGACCAATGCGTCTGTCCGGCCGACTGGAATGGGGACGGGGTGCTCGACTTTTTTGACGTCCAGGGGTTTCTCGGCGCCTATGCAGTCGGCGCGCCTGCAGCAGATTTGACGGGCGATGGAAGTTTCGACTTCTTCGACGTCCTCCAGTACTTATCCCTGTTTTCGGGAGGGTGCTGAATCTTATCGGGCGTTGACGACCGATAACTCAAAGATCTTTCTGCACTTGCAGGTACGAATTCAACAAGAAGTTGTCGATTTTTGAGTTGGACTGCCCAGGAAAAGCCGTTACACTGATCCTTGCGTCCGTCTCGCGGAGAGGCTGGCGATTGGGCCTTTTATGGATAGGCGATGCTTTGGAACAGGCATCGCTGCAAGGGAGAATGTCAAAATGAAGAAAACGCTCAACGGTGGCCGCGTGTCGGCCGGATTGGTTGCTCTCGCTGCACTCGCAGGGACCTCGGTGGCTAACCCGGACGTGATCGTCGGCGACCTGCCGAGTGCTGTGCACTACGGGGCGGTCGGAGGCATGAGGTCGTACGCCGTAGGGACGACGTCCTGCAACATCGGCACGACCCCGCTGTTGTGGCAGGCCAACAACCCGAATCACCCGGTCATTGGCCAGAACATGTATCGCGTCTGGAACGGCCGCATCGACAACATCGGCATTTCGTGGCTCAAGCACGGGTTCACCGCTCTGACACAGAACCTTTGCGGCTCGTGCCAGAATCCCGGCACCGGCAGCCTCCTCGGCGTGAACTGCTCTGACCCCTACGGCGCTTCGCTCAACGGCAGCCAGGGCGGCCTCGGGCCACGCTTCCAGGTCAATGCCTATACCGGTGTCTTCAACTATCCATGGGCCAACCCACAGGGCTCGACCGGCAACGCGATCTTCAAGCGCTGTCAGGTGCCCGAAGTGGACCTCACTGCCGCAAACTACCCAGGCGCGCTGTACTTCTTTGAAGGCCACTATGTGACCCCCGATGATGCTCAGGCGGGCAACGGCGGCAACAACGCTTCGTATCGCCGCTTCCGCGTCAATGCAGACTTCACACTCACCGCTCAGGGCACAACCCAGCGCCAGAAGGCCGCCATCTGGGCGTGGAAGGACAACGGCCTGGGCATCGGCGTTCCCGATCCCGACGTGGACATCACCACTCATTTCGCTCCCAGCGATGGTCGTTATCACGTCGGTCGCAAGGTCAAAGACAACGGCGACGGCACCTGGACCTACACCTATGCCATCCAGAACCTCGACTCCGATCGCTCAGGCGCATCGGTGGTCATCCCGCTGGGCAATGGTGCTTCCGCCAGCGATAACTACTTCCGCGCACCGCATTATCACTCCGGCGAGCCTTACGACAACACGCCGTGGGCGTACACCAACAGCGGTTCGTCGGTCTCCTGGGGCAACCCGGTCCCGTGGACCAACAACCCCAACGGCAACGCACTCCGCTGGGGCACGTTGTACACCTTCCAGTTCGTGTCTGACGGCGCACCGGTCGCTGGCAACATGACCCTCAACCTCTTCAAGCCGGGTCCTGGTGGCACATCGATCTCCATCCCCACGCTTGTTCCGGGCGATGTCAAGGTGCCGTGCCTTGCCGACTGGAACGGTGATGGCAACGTCGACTTCTTCGACGCCCAGTTGTTCCTCGGCGACTTCTCGGCCAACAACCCCGCCGCCGATCTGAACGGCGATGGCAACATCGACTTCTTCGACGCAGCGATCTTCCTGCAGGCGTTCAGCGACGGCTGCCCGTAATCGAGCATCGAATCAGGTAGATATTCCTCACGCCCCGCTTCTTCGGAAGCGGGGCTTTTTTATCCTCGCTTTTGTTCGTATTCGAAGATTGGTTCTTGGTTCAAAGCCCATGCTCTGGTATGGTGGATGCTCAACACATGAGGGGTCTTTGGATGAAGATATGTCTCGGGGTGATCTCGACTTCAATTGCGACGATTTCGGCGTGCGCACAGCCCGCGACACAGTGGACATTTGAACTCCAGTGCCGATCGAGTCTCAATCCGAACATCCCCCCGTTCAACCTGCCACCGAACAGTTCGCTCTCGAGCCAGTCGGTCGCTTTGGACGACGACGGCTCGGTGGCCATTCGGGTTTTCCTTGCTTCTGGTGTTGCGACCGAAGGCATTTTCTTCGGCTCGGACGGGATCGGGGGGCTTGTCCACGAGGTGAATAGTTCCGAACCGGTGTACACCTCCGGGCTTGGCAATCGCAACGGCCGCCTCGCTCTGTCGTACCTCCTGCACCCAACTCTCGGTGCGGAAGTGCGCAGCACCAACGGCACGCTGCTCCATTCCTATCCGCTCGGCGGTCCCGAAGGCATCAGTGGCGTCTCTGCGATTTCCATTGCGGGTGACGGCGCGATCGGGTACCGGGGCAGTTTCGGCTCGGGCCAGAAGAATCTCATCGAGGAGTTCATCGGCGGCGTTCGCAACGCAACGCAGATCGCCAACACGTTCGACGGCCAGTACACGTTCCTCTTTTCGCCTCAGATCAACGACGCCAGGCAGATGGTCGGCAAGGTGCTTCCGGCTTCGGGCGGCCAAGCCGTCATGCGATGGAACCCCGGCTCCCCACCAACGCTCATCGCCAGCACCGCAGCGACATACAACTCGTTCGTCAACAGCACCGCTCTGGCACAAAACGGCACCGTAGCGTTCACAGGCAGGCGATCAGCCGACTCGATCTGGGAAGTCGTGCGCTGGGATCAGGGCGGAACCCTGACCCCCGTGGCGCAGGGTGGCGACATGGGCATCATCAATGGCTCACTCGCGAACTTTCCCCCGGTTGTCAACTCGCAAGGGCTCGTTGCCTTTCGACCAAGCGATGCGCAGAGCACCGCGCTCTACGCGGGCGACGGCCTCGGGCTCGTCAAACTCGTCGAGTACGGCCAACCGATCGAAACCGACATCGGAACGCTGACTTTCGGGTTCGACTTTGGCGGCGGCACGGGCAAGCAGGTCATGAATGGCAATATCGCCATCAACGACGCCGGGCAGATTGCCTTCGCGGCGTTCTTCAATAATGGAACGATCGGGGTTTTTGTGGCGACCCCCGTCGTCGAGTGCGCGGCTGACTATAACGGCGACGGCGATGTGAACTTCTTCGATGTACAGGCTTTCCTGTCGGATTTCTCGATGCAAAACCTCACCGCCGACCTCAATGAAGACGGGGAGTGGAATTTCTTCGATGTCCAGATTTTCCTTCAGTCGTTCAGCGATGGATGCGATTGAAGTCCGGTAATGCGCGTCAGTTGGGCGCTTTGGAAGCACGAAGTCGGATCCTCCGGCTGTGAAACTGCGAATGAGTTGGCTATTGTTCGATGAGGGTCGGCGTCAGCCGAACAAAGAGAAAGCACACCATATTTCCTTGGGAGGGGAAACACCATGCGAATCGCAGCGCTCGCCCTGTCTTTGTCTATCGTCGGAGCACCAGCCTTGGCGGACATCACGCCTCTGACGACCGTTCTGGTTGCCGACGGGCTCGTCCGCCCCATCGGAGTGTTTCATGCTCCGGGCGACACCACCCGCATCTTTGTCATTGAGAAGCAAGGCATCGTCCGCATCATCGAGAACGGCGCTCTGCTCGCCACGCCATTCATGAACATCGATCCCATTGTCGGCGGGGGCACAACGACGTCATCCGAGCAGGGCTTGCTCGGCATGGCATTCCACCCCGACTATGCGAACAACGGCAAGTTCTACGTCAACTACACCAACAACTCCGGGCACACCACCATCGCCGAGTATCTCGTTTCGGCCGATCCCAACATTGCCAATCTTCTTTCGGCCCGCATTCTGCGGGTCATCAATCAGCCGTTCTCCAACCACAACGGCGGGTGGATGGAGTTCGGCCCCAATGACGGATATCTCTACATCGCCATGGGCGACGGCGGCTCGGCCAACGATCCTGGCAACCGTGCTCAGACCATCACCAATCAGCCTCTGGGCAAGATCCTGCGCATCGATGTCGATGGCAACAACGCTCCGGGCGGGCAGTATGGCATCCCTGCAAGCAACCCGTTCGTCGGTATCACCGGCGATGACGACATCTGGGCGTACGGCGTCCGCAACCCGTGGCGCAATGCCTTCGACCGGGCCAACGGCGACCTCTATCTCGCCGACGTCGGTCAGAATGCGTGGGAAGAAATCAACTATCAGCCCGGCACCTCGGTCGGTGGCGAGAACTACGGCTGGCGCTGCTACGAGGGAAATAACGCGTTCAACACCACCGGGTGTCAGCCTGCTGCGACGATGGTCTTCCCGGTGCATGTGTATGGGCGCGGGTCCGGGTGTTCAGTCACGGGCGGGCGTGTCTATCGCGGCTGCCGCATGCCTGAGAACCATGGCACGTATTTCTTCGCAGATTACTGCTCGAATATCATCTGGTCGTTCCGCATGGTCAATGGCGTACGGACCCAGTTCGCGGTCCGCACCGCTGAACTGGCGCCGGGCGGAGGCCTGAGCATCACCAGCATCACGTCCTTTGGCGAAGATGCCAACGGCGAGATCTACATCTGCGATCAGAACGGTGGAGAAATCTTCAAGATCGTTCCGGCTGGCGCGACCGTGGCCGACTGGAATGGCGATGGCAATATCGACTTCTTCGACGTCTCGGGCTTCCTGGCCGAGTTCAGCGGACAGACTGCCCGCGCCGACCTCAACGGCGACGGAGAGTGGAACTTCTTTGATGTGCAGTTCTTCCTGACCGTTTTCTCCACAGCCTGCCCAGCGAGTTAATCGCACACGCGGCACCAGAACGCCACGCGACAACAGACTGAGTCTTCCAAGCCCCGGCTTCAAAAGTTGGGGCTTTTTTCATGGCGAAAAAAAGGCTCCGGGGCGAAGATGTCCCGGAGCCTTTGTTCTTTGTTCCTTGCGAATCGTTGACCCTTGCCAGCGACTCATGCGACCTGAAGCAGTTTCATGACCTTCTTGACCATGTCTTCAGCTGTCAGCGAGCACATCTGGAGCATCTCCGCCGGCGTGCGGGCGCTCTTGGGGATCCGCCGGACGAACATCTGATCAAGGCTGAACCCGTCGCCCGATGTGGTCAGTGCGTCGGCCACTGCGGATCCAAGGGAGGCGCCGTAGTTGTCCTCGATCGAGATCGCGTAGCCGTTGTTCGACGAGATCACATCGAGCAGTTTTTCGTCGTCGAACGGAATGGAGTACATGTCCACAAGCGTGGCGCTGATGCCGGCCTTGTCGAGCAGCTCGACCGCGCGGTTTGCCTCGTGCACCATGTATCCGCAAGCGAGCAGCGCGACATCGCGCCCTTCACTGAGCACCTCGAATCCGCCAAGGTTGAAGACGTGGTCGTCGCTGTAGAGGAACTCGGTTTCGGCCCGCAGCGTGCGCATGTAGCACATGCCTTCATAGTCGGCCATGACGGCGGTCAAGGCGTACGCGCTGTAAGCGTCCGAAGGCTGGAGCACGTAACAACCCGGATTTCCCCGGTGATCCTGCACGGTTGCCAGCGCCCTGAACCACGCCACGTCGGGCAGCGCCATCTGGCTCGGGCCATCGGATGCGAGCGTGATTCCGCTGTGCGACCCGACGATCTTGAGGTTGGCCCCGCTGTTCATAGCCATCTCGATCTGGTCATACCCCCGCGTGACGAACTTGGCAAAGGTCGAACAGAACGGGATCTTGCCCGCTGCCGAGAGGCCCGCGCCAACCGACATCATGTTCTGTTCCGCGATCTTGCACTCGATAAACCGATCGGCCATGGCAGCATCGCGGGCGAAAGTCTCGGCGTAGGTCGAGTTGCTGACATCGGCATCGAGCACCACCACATCCGGGTTGGTCTGGCCGAGGGCGCGAAGCGCCACGCCATAGGCCCGGCGCGTGGCCATGCGTCCCGCGTTGATCATCGAATCCATGTCCATTGAGCGCATCATTTTGGTCAATGACGGGACATCGACACCGGCTGTCGATTTGACGGGCGCTTCCTGGGGAGGCTGAATCGTGAACTCGTCCGACCGGGCGAGCGAACTCGTCAGCTCGACGCGGCGTTCATCGAGTTCGGCCAAAGCCTTGCGCAGGCTGTCGCCGGTCGGCGGCTTCCCGTGCCATCCGTTGCCCTGAACACTCGGGGAGCCCCAACCCTTGACCGTTTTGGCGACTATGGCCATGGGTGGGGCCGAGTCGGATTGCGCAGCCGTGGCGAACTTGGCCAGTGCATCGCGGATGTGCTTCGGGTTGTGGCCGTCAATCGTGATGACGTCAAACCCGCAGGCCCGCAGTTTTCCTTCGAGTCGTTCATGCGATTGTTGCGCCGAGACCCGCCCTGCCTGGCCGTATTCGTTACAGTTGAAGATTGGCAGGACGTTGTTGAGCTTGTGGTCGATGATGAAATCAAGGGCTTCAGCCACCTGTCCCTCGCGGGATTCGCCGTCGCCGATGATGCAGTACACGCGCCGGTCGCTCTCATCGAGTCGAGCCCCAAGCCCGACCCCGGCTGCCACGCTCAGGCCTTGGCCGAGCGAACCCGTCGCTGCGTCGAAGAACGGGAACCCTTCCATCGGGTTTGGATGCCCATCGAGCACGCTGTCCCAAGATCGCAGGCCGCTCAGGTCAGCGACCGAGAGTTTCCGACGACTGCCGGGGTCGCGCCCGACCTGCATGCCCAGAATCGCAGCGGCGGCGTACACCGCCGGAACGGCATGGCCTTCGCTCAGCACCAGCCGGTCGCTGGTTGGGTAGTCCGGATGATCCGGGCTCCAGCGCATGGCGTGGAACATCAGGACGGTGACGAGGTGGCCGATGCTCATCGACGAAGTGGGATGTCCGCTGCCGCTGCTGGCACACATTTCCAGCGAAAGTCGATTGATTTCAATGGCTTGCGCGTGAACTGCCGCTTCAAATGACATGCCGGTCCATCCTTTCCTTCACGCATGGGGGTTTGTGTGCCGCTCTTGGCCCCCGACTGCGTGGTTGTTTCGTGAGAACACCCCACCCTCCGCAAGCGGGTGCAGGTGATCTACAGCATAGCCCAATCTGCCACCCCTTGCGTCACAATTGATCAATGAACGGCCCTGATCAGCGGCCCCAAGTGCGATCTTGACCCCCTTGTTCCGACGCACGGGCGGTGAGGTCGGTGTACACTCTGTCCTACTCAACGTACGAGGATCCACCATATGAAGGTTATCTGTGATCGCCCCGCGCTCCTTGACGCCATGCTGCTCATTTCGGGCGTCGCGGCCTCACGCACGAGCCGGCCTCAGTTGCAATGCGTCAAACTCGTTGCCGAGTCCGAAGGCGGAGCCGGTGAGCTGATTCTCGCGGCTACCGATGCCGAAATGTCGCTGGTCATCCGCCTCGGGCGCGTCGATGTCCAGAAACCCGGGGCGGCGCTTGTCATGGCCGACAAGTTGCTATCGATCATTCGGGCGGAAGAAAACGACCCGACACTCACCATTGAGACCAAGGGCGAACTCTGCCACATCCGCGGCACAGACGCTCACTTTCAGTTGCATGGGTACGACCCCGCAGAAGCGCCCCCGATCCCCGATTTTCAGGCCATCGCTCAGGGCGCAGGTGGACAGCGACCCGCCAAAACGATCTTTGCCCAGCGAGCAGGTTCGCTCGTGAGCCTCATCAATCGAACCACTTTCGCGACAGCCCGCGAAAATTCGAGATATGCGATCAATGGTGTGCTCTTCAAGCGGGCGGGCAAGAAGCTCGAACTTGTGGCGACCGACGGCCGACGCCTCGCGCTGGCACGCGGCACCCTTGTCGACGACGCTGCTTCTGATGGGCCCGTGAGTTGCATCATTCCAACCAAAGCCTTGTCGATGCTCTCCAAACTCGCCGAAGATCCGGAAGAACCGATCAACGTCGCGATTACAGATAACCAGGCTGTGTTCGCGTTCGGTCCACTCGACGACCAGAGCCGGGCGGTCTTGGCGACGCAACTGGTTGAGGGGACTTTCCCGCCGTATGAGGATGTCATTCCCAAGGATCTGGACATCAAAATCGGGCTGGACCGCGACGTGCTGTCCTCGGCGGTGAAGCGTGCAGCATTGCTCACGAACGAGGAATCCCGAGGCGTTCGGATGACGTTCAAGCACGCCGATCGTCAGGTTGAACTTTCAAGCCGAGCACCTGAAGTGGGGGAGGCTTGTGTGACCGTCGATGTATCGAGTTTCGAGGGGACCGACATCGAGATCGGGTTCAATCCTGGGTTTTTGGTTGATGCGTTGAAGGTGATCGAGCAGCCGGAGGTCATTCTTGAACTGAAGGGGCCGAACAAGCCGGGTCTGTTCAGGTCTGGGTCCGAGTTTGTGTATGTCGTCATGCCGGTTACGCTCGGGTGAATCCAACGCGATCCAACTTAAGGCCGAAGGTGGACGGCGCAGTGGCGTTGCGGGCGCGGCGGGTCACACCTATTTCGGGGGATCGTCATGGCGAGAGAGGCTGCGGTCAAGTTGTCGCGTGCTGGCCGGTCGGTTATGGTTTCGGTTCTGTGAAGGATGCGGTGCAACGAGTGTGTGCGTCGGGTCTGATGTTCTGCGCGATTGCGGGGCTTGCGGTGTCGATTGGTTCGGCAGAGGCTTGGGCGCAGACGGTGATTGCGGATCTTGAGCCTTACGAAGGGCGCGTGATTCGCGAGATCGTCCTTCAGTCGATGGTCGAAGGCGATGAACTCGATGGACGACTTGAGCAGATCGCCCGGAACAACATCCGTTCGGTGAGCGGGTCGGCGTTCCGGTTGCAGACGGTGCGTGACGACGTCAGCCGACTGAACCGTCTCAATGTGTTCGGAAATGTGCGCACGGGGGTGCAGTTGTTCGACGATGGCAGCGTGCGTCTGATCTTCACGCTCTCGGAACAGCCCGTGATCTTGGCGATTCAGGTCGCGGGGAATCTGAAGCTGACGGACCAGACAATCGGGCGCGTGATCGACCTGATCGTGGGCGCGCCGGTTGATCGGTTTCAGGTCGATCGCACCGCCCGCAAGATTGAGAATCTGTATCGCGAGAAGGGGTATTACTTTGCCCGCGTCACTGTCGACGAGCGCGAACTGACCGAGAGCGGCACGATTGTGTTCGACATTCGCGAAGGCGAGCGGGTCAAGATCACCGACATCCGGTTTCAGAACAACCAGTCGTTCGAGGATCGGGAGTTATTCCGCGAGATCAAGACCAGGACTGCCAACCTCTTCAAGAAGGGGCAGGTCGACGATACGGAACTGGACACGGATGTCGGGCGTCTGATTCAGTTTTACCGCAACCAGGGATACCTCGACGTACGCATCGGCTACAGGCTGCAACCGGCACCGAACGGTCGCGAAGCGATTGTGACGTTCATTGTCGAGGAAGGGCTGCTGTACACACTGCGCGATGTGATTGTGGAGTATCGCGATGTCGAGCCCGAGGCTGCGATTTTCGACCTGCCGCAGATCGAGGGGTTGTTCAAGGTCAAGCGTGGCGATGTGTTCGGGGCGCGCGACATCGAAGTAGGCGCTCGTGATGTGGTCTCTGCCTACGGCAAGCTTGGCTACATCAACGCCAAGATCGAGCGGTATGAGCTGCGCGATCCGGACAATCCGCTGGTGGATCTCAAGTTGATCGTGACGCAGGGCACCGCGTTTCGCACCGGTCTGGTCACAACGAGCGGGAACACGCTGACACGCAAAGAGGTCATTTTGCATGGCACAGAGTTGCTTCCGGGTCGGCCTCTTGACTCGAGTGCAATTGACGCGACGAGGCACCAGTTGACGCAGCGGCGGCTCTTCGCGCCTCGCTCGATCAAGATCACGCCTCAGCCTCCGGACCCGACGGAACCGGATCTGCGCGATGTGCTGATCGAAGTGACGGAGACGAGCACGGGGGATTTTTCGATCGGGGGTGCGGTGTCGAGCGACATGGGCGTCACGGGGCGCATTTCGCTGACACAGCGCAACTTTGACTTGATGGATTGGCCGGACACACCGGGCGAGTTTTTCAGCGGCCGGGCGTTTCGCGGTGCGGGGCAGACGATGAGATTCGAGGCCCTGCCTGGCAATCGTGTGGAGACCTATGCGATCAGTTTCATCGAGCCCTATCTGATGCAGACTGATTACACGCTTTCGACGCAGGTGTTCTATCGATCGCGCGATTACGACGAGTTCGATGAGCAGCGTTACGGCGCGCGTTTTGGCATAGGACGCAGATTTGGGACGCGATGGTCAGGATCGCTGAACTTTCGCGCCGAGTCGATTGACCTGAGCGATGTCATTCCGGATCGTCCAACGGATATCTTCGACGTTGCGGATCAGAATTTCCTGACGGGCATCGGCATCTCACTGAGTCGTACGTCGCTGGATGATCGTTTTCGTCCGACGCGAGGTTCGGGAACGTCGATCTCGATCGAGCAGGTCGGGGCTATGGGCGGAGATTTCGAGTTCACGCGGTTCGAAGCGGAACACACGTTGTATGTTCCGATCTTCGAGGATTACATGAGTCGTCGCACGGTGCTCAGTATGACGACAAAGGTGGGGTACATCCCGCAAGGGCGAAGTGAAACTCCGACGTATGAGCGGTTCTATCTCGGCGGGCAGGGTTTCCGTGGGTTGCAGTATCGCACGGTCAGCCCGCGCGGGGTGCGCAACGACAATGGCGAGCCGAGCGACGATCCGATCGGTGGCACATACATGTTCTTTGCCGGGGTGCAGATCCAGCAGCCGATCTTTGAGGAATTGTTCAGCATCGTGGCGTTTATTGATTCGGGAACCGTGACGTTCGATCCGGGTTTTGAAGACTATCGGGTGACGGCGGGGTTCGGGTTTCGGTTTTATGTGCCACAGTTGAGCCCGGCGCCGTTGGCTTTCGACTTTGGTGTTCCGCTTATGAAGCAGGACACGGACGACACGAGACTCTTCACGTTTTCGATCGATATTCCATTTCAGTAGCGAAGCGGCTACTCTTTTGTGTGCAAGCGGGGTAGTGGGTGTCAGTGAGCGAGCCGCATGGGCGGAGAATTGTCAGACGGAGTTCAGACCAAGGAGACGAAGCATGAGTGCGCCGATCGCGGTTCAGATTCGCATTTCTCGAGTTGCAGCGCTGATGGTGATGGTGTCGGTGGTGGTCGGGGCGGTGGCGTGGCGTGCGACCGCCAGCGAGCGGTATGTTCGGCCTCCGGCGACGCCGACAGCTGTGGCGGTCGTGAATCTTCCGATCATTCTCGAAGGGCTTGAGGAACGACTGGTGCGGCAGGGTTCACTGGATGATTCGGGAAAGGCCAGACAAGCGCAGCTTGATGCGTTGAGCGGGCGGATCAAGGTCGTGGAAGAGGACTTGAAGGTGCTCAAGGCCGGAACGGCGGAGTATCGGGAGAAACTGATCGAGCTGCGCGAACTTCAGGTGAGTCTTGAAGCTCGGTTCAAGTTGCTCAATCAGGTGTTGAGTTTTGAGCGCGGCGCGGTGTTGCGTGAACTCTACTTCAAGATCAATGACGCGGTTAAGCGCGTGGCGGAGCGTGATGGGTACGACGTGGTGCTGCTCAACGACGAGGGATTTCAGATTCCTGAGGAGGCTGGGCAGGACGACATGAATCGCGCTGTGCTGTCGAGGTCGGTGCTGTATACGCACGAGTCGGTGGACATTTCGGCGGCAGTCGTTCGGCTGATGAACAACGAGTTTCAGTCGGGTCGGCGTCCCTGAGTCGATGCCATGACCGTTTCATGCCTGACAACCGGGCAGGTGGCTCAACTCATCGATGCGGAACTCGTCGGGCGTGACGATCTTGTGATCGAGCGACCGGGGACGATCGAATCGGCTGGGCCTGGCGATATCTGCTTTATCAGGTCGGCGGAGTATGCGTCGAAGTGGAGCCGGTGCAGCGGCTCAGCAGCACTTGTGACACGCGGGATCAACGTGCCTGGGCATGATCCGGCGACCAGGGCGCTCCTGATTGTGTCTGACGCGGACCTCGCGCTTGTCAAACTGCTTGAACATTTTACAGCCCTGACAGAGCACGTTGTCGTCGGGGTGCATGCGTCGGCGGTGGTCGATGCGAGCGCAGAGATTGCGCCGACGGCTTCGATCGGGCCGATGTGCGTGGTGGGAGCTCGAGCGAAAGTGGGCGACGCGGCGAGGCTGGTCGCAAACGTGAGCGTTGGCGAAGGTGTACGCATCGGTGCGCGTTGCGTGCTGCATCCTGGGGTCGTGATCTACAACTGGTGCGTGATTGGCGATGAGTGCATTCTGCATGGCAATGTTGTCATCGGAGCGGATGGGTTTGGGTATCGACCGGCAGCGGGGGGAGTCGGGCTGGCGAAGATACCGCACATCGGTAACGTTGTGCTCGGGCCTCGTGTGGAAATCGGGGCATCGAGTTGCGTGGATCGCGCCAAGTTTGGCTCGACCACAATTGGCGAGGGCACCAAGATCGATAATCTTGTGCAGATAGCCCACAACACAACAGTTGGCAGGCATTGTGTGATCTGTGGCCACACTGGTATTGCTGGTTCGGTGAAGATCGGTGATGGCGTGCAGATCGGGGGCAAGGTGGGTATCCCTGATAACGTGACGATTGGGAGCCGCGCGTCGATCGGCGGCGGGTCTCTGGTGCTCAACAATGTGCCCGAGGGCGAAACATGGATCGGAAGCCCGGCGGGTCCGGCGCGCCAATCACTCGAGAGCCTTGCTGCACTTCGCAGACTTCCAGAGTTGGCACGCGAGGTTCGCCGACTGGGTAAGGTGATCGATGTCGATCGCGTGCAGGAACCATGACACGGCGACGCACCATTGCCAGCCCGGCGCGCGTGAGCGGTATTTCACTGTTTCGCGGGTGCGACTCGACCGTTTCGATGGAGCCTGCTGAAGCTGGAGATGGGGTGCGGTTTGAATATGGTGGGCATGCGGCACGAGCGGAGATTCAATGTCTGAGCCTCGACGCTGTGCACCCGGCATTTGCTGCGATGCCCGCGCGGAGTACGAACCTGAGACTTGGTGAAGGCGCAGTCGTGTTCACCGTCGAACATCTGCTGGCGGTTGCAGCTGCACTGGGTGTGACTGATCTGGTGGTTCGGCTTGATTGCGCGGAGCTGCCGATCGGCGATGGATCAGGCTTGCTCTTTCTCGAAGCGTTCGATCGTGCGGGGCTGATGGAACTGGAGACTGATGTGCGAGGTTTCACGCTTCGAGACGCGCTGAGGATTGGAAAACCAGACGGCGTGCGGATCGAAATCGAGCCTGCGGAGAAGGTCTTGTTCGAGTATCACCTTGATTATGGCCCGGGGAGCTTGATTCCGGCGCAATCGGCACGGTGGGATGGTTCGGCGGACAATTTTCGAAGGGACGTCGCGCCAGCCCGGACGTACTGCCTGAAACATGAAGCCGAGTTGATGCGCAGTCTGGGACTCTTTGGCCGGTTGACGCCACGAGACATGCTGGTGATCGGGGAGTCGGGTCCGATCGACAATGCGTTGCGATTCGACAACGAGCCTGCGCGGCACAAACTGCTCGACCTCATCGGCGATCTTGCGCTTATCGGCCGACCCTTCCCGCTGATGACTGTCAGGGCGTATGGTTCAGGGCACGCGTTGAATCATGAGGCGGCTCGTGCGCTTGCGGCGCTACTCGACGGAGCGATGTCATGAAGGGGATTGCACTCCTGCTCATTCCGATCGTGCTCACAGGCTGCATCCAGCGGCGCATTGTGGTGACGTCCGATCCGCCGGGGGCGATCGTTTGGCTCAATGACACAGAGATCGGTCGTACGCCTGCGGAGACAGCATTCACGTACTATGGACGATATGACGTGCGGCTGGAGTTGCCGGGATATCAATCGTTGCACACGAGCCGCCGCACTCGCGCGCCGTTTCATGAGTATCCCGGGCCGGATCTGGTCGCGACCGTCATTCCGCATCGTTTCAGCACGGTGATTGAGTGGCACTTCGAGCTGGAACCATTTCCTGAGAGTGTGGTGGATGCGGCGGAGTTTGAACGAGGCGTCATCGATCGAGCGCGAGCGTTGCGAGCGCAGACAGAAGAGGGGAAGTGAAAGGTCAGCGGGCCCGTGCTGGCACGCCGACAACGCATGAATCGGGAGCGACATCGCGTGTAACGACGGCACCGGCCCCGACGATCGCGCGATCCCCGATGGAAATGCCGGGCAACACGCGTGCCCCGAGACCGACGAAAGCATCGTCACCGACGTGCACCCGTCCACCAAGCACAACTGTTGGGGCGATGTGAGTATTGGTGCCGATGTGGCACTCATGTTCGATGACAGCAGAGGTGTTGATGATGGCGTGAGGGGCGATGGCGGCTCGGGCCTGAACAACGGCGCAGGGGCCGATGAATACCCCGGGGGCGATGTTCGATGTCACTGCGATGGATGCGGTTGGGTGGATGGCGGTTGCTGTTGTGCGGGCAAGCAAGGGATAGCGAGCCAGGAGCGTCCGCCTCACCATCACGTTTCCGAGTGCGAGCAAGAGTGGAGAGTTTGCGGGCTGGAGGCTCAGCACGGCATGAACTAGGCCGAGGTGTCGCAGCGCGCCCGAGCCTGATGCCAGGACCGCGTCGGCCCGATCGTCGCAAAAGCCGATGACGCTGGCTCCGCCTTGTGCAAGAGCCTCGGCAACGACCAGGGCGTGCCCGCCGCCTCCGACGAGAATGATTCCATGTTCGCTCACGCAGCGAGTGTATCGCTATTGAGTGGACTCCGTCACACGCAGGACTTCGGCGACGGTGGTCCGTCCGGCGATGGCCTTTTCCATGCCGTCCTGTCTCAGAGACACCATGCCGCGCTCGATACACAGCCTGCGGAACTCGGTGACATTGGGGTTGCGTGCGACGACGTCGCGTAAGGAGTCATCGACGGTGAGGAGCTCATAGAGGCCGACCCGGCCGGAGTAGCCGGTGTTGCGGCACTTTTCGCATCCGGCGGGCATCCACATGTGATCGACGCTCAAGCCCTGGAGTTCGAGGTATTCGGCCATTTCTTCTGATGGGGTCTGTTCGGCCTTGCAGTTCAGACACAGTCGGCGCACGAGTCGCTGGGCGAGTACGGCGTTGAGCGCGGCCCCGACGAGGAAAGGCTCCATGCCGATGTTGACCAGTCGCGTGATACTGCTTGGCGCATCGTTCGTGTGCAGGGTGCTGAGGACGAGGTGACCAGTGAGGGCTGCCTGGATGGCTATGTGTGCGGTTTCGTGGTCTCGAATTTCGCCGAGCATGATGACATCGGGGTCCTGTCGCAACAGGGCCTTGAGCGCCCGGGCAAAGGTCATGCCGATCTTCTCGTGCATCTGGGTCTGCGTGACGCCATCGAGGTGATACTCGACCGGGTCTTCGACGGTCGAGATGTTGAGCTTGGTTTTGTCGAGCTGGCGCAGGGAGGAATAGAGCGTGGTTGTCTTACCTGAACCCGTCGGACCGGTCACGAGGACGATGCCGTGGGGCTCCTTGATTGCGTTTTTCCAGATGCGCAGCGCCGAATCGCTGAAGCCGAGTTCTTCGAGTTGCACGTTGATCGAACGTGTATCGAGAATACGCATGACGGTTTTTTCGCCATACGTCGAGGGGAGTGTCGACATGCGCAGGTCGAGTTTGCGTCCCTGCACGGTGCACCGGATGCGTCCGTCCTGGGGGATGCGGCGTTCGGAGATATCGAGATTCGCCATGATCTTGAGGCGACTCGTGATCGCGGCCGACATCGACGCCGGGGGGTTCATCATCTCGAAGAGAATGCCGTCGATGCGATAACGCACCTTGAGTTTCTTCTCGCCGGGTTCGATGTGAATGTCGCTGGCACCTTCTTTGACGGCGGTCTGAATGATGTAGTTGACGTAGCGGATGACCGGGCTTTCGCCGGCTTTGGCCTCGAGGTCCATTGCATCGGCAGCCTGCTCCGATGCATTGACTTCGACGTCGCCTTCCTCAACGTCGGAAAGAATCTCGGAAAGATCGACCTGTTCTTCGCTTCCTCCGCCGACGATATCGAGTGCCGCTCGAAGATCGTAGGATGTGATGAGCACGAGTTTGAGGTTCGAGGCGCCAAGCCTCGATCGAATTTCGTCGAGGAGAAAGACATCGTCAGGACTGGTCGCACCGACGACGGTGCGTGAGCCCTCGACGCGCAGCGGCAGGATGCCGTGCTCCTTGCAGAACTCTGCGGTGAGCCTTTGAAGGAGTTTGCCATCGAATCCGCCTTCAAGACCCTTGTCGAGATCGACGCGCTCGAAAGGAACGCCAGCAAGGTCTGCGACTGCCCGTTGCACGCAGACCTCGTCAACGCCGCGTTCGATCAGCAGTTCGTGCAACTTGCGTCCGGGCGACTGCTTGAGAATCTGCTCGGCGGCGGTCAGCTCTTCAGGTGTGATGTTCCCTCGGCGAATGAGCAGTTCGCCAACTCCTTCGCCCACGACCGGTTCTTCGACGCCTGGTTCGAACACCATCTCTTCATCAAAGGATGGAGGCAATGGAAAGCCTGCGGCGCTCTCGCCGGCGTCGGCCGCATCCGATTCGTCGACTGTGCGTTCCGTAAATCGGCGCTGTGCCGAGGGCATCGACGGCAGCGGGCTGAACGATGCGGACGCCTCATCGATGGCGTGCTTGCGCTCTGGGCGCTGGCGCATCGGGGGTTTGCGTTGAGCGCCGTTCTCAGGCTCGGCATCGGCACCGAGTTGATTGAGGATGTCATCGATGTTGATCTTGCCCGCCAATGCTGCGCTCCTGCATGAGTCGATCGTGCGATTACGGCTTGATTTGAATGCCGGTCAGCCCGAGTTCGTAGATCTTGCCATCGCATTCGAGAATGACCGATCGGTCGCGAATTTCTTTGACAGCAAAGAAGTCGGCCACGACATCGCCCGCCCGCACGATCTGCGTGTTGACTCGAGCGGCCGGGATGCGCCCTCCGACGATGCTCTGAAGTCGAAGCGTTCCCAGTGCGCGTTCGATGGCCTGCTCGCGATCGCGTACGGCGCGGGCTTTGGCTTCGGCGGCTTCGCGAGCGGCGCGTTCTTCTGGCGTCTCGCGCGGGGTGTTGTCAACGAGCGTCGCGGTCTCGACCTTGAGTTCAAACGGGCTTGGCTGAAGAATCTTGCTGGGATCGACCTGCAGCGGACGGTCGCCGCTTTCGAGCGTAGTCATGAGAGTTTCAAATCGGACGGCCTCGATTTTGGGCCGATCGATGCGGTCGAGTGTGACATTGAAGTCGGCCGAAGCGGTCTTGACGCCGACCCCGAACTGGCGCATCAGCATGATGCCCCCCGCCGACAGAACAACCATGAATGCGACGACGATCGCGTGCGACGAGCGAAGCATTGCACCTCGGCCAAGGTCGGCCCGCACAGGCACAGCGCCGGCACCCGACCCGAGATCGACGAAGAGGCGGCTGCCTTCACGACTCTGGGCGACATCGTTCTCGCCGAGGAAGGATTCATCAATGCGATCTTCAGCCATCGTTACCCTCTCCTTGCTGGAAATAGATGCTCATCGTGAACTTCACGGTGATTTCCGGCTCTTTCAACTCTGTTCGGCCGCGCTTGATTTCCATCTGCACGACGCGTGTGATGCGAGGCAGGCGTTCGAGCCGCCGCAGAAACTCGTAGAAGCCTCGAAACGTGCCCGACGTTGTCATTTCGAGTGGCAGTTCCCAATACACCGATGCTTCGAGAGGCTTGAGGCTCTTCAGTGTCGGTGGGGCCAGACCCGATTCGATCGCCAGGCCCGAGACCTGCCGCACAATCTCGTCGACACCCTGCGATGAAGGCAGGCGTGCTTCGTCTTTCTTGATGCGTTCGGCGATGCGCCGATTGGCTTCGAGCAGGTCGGCATTGCGAGACGTTTCATCCTGCAAGCGGCGCAGGATGTCGCGCTTGTGCGAGATCTCGGTCAGCGAGGCTTCGATGTCCCGGTTCTGAGGTCGGAACACGAGAAGGTAACTCACGACCGGAATCATGAGCACAATGAGGAACGTGATGATTTCGCGTGTTCCCAGTTTCACTGCTTGTCCTCCATCGCTCGCATGAGCCCCTGCAGAAACGAGTTGGGCCTCGAGGGGGATGAATCGAGTGCCGTGGAGTCCGCGTCAAAGAGCGTGGTTTCCTCGGCAGCATCAACATCCGAGGCCTTGGCGTCGGGGTTGAGACGGGCCGTGATCTTGAACCGGCGCATCACGACGGTTTCGATTGTGGTCTCGCTGATGAACTGGAGCTCCACCTCGCGCAGCAGCGGAGATGCCTTGAGGCGGGCCAGATAATCAGCAATATGGTCGTTGCCCTCGGCGACACCTTCGATCTCGATACGATGGACAAACGTTGGTGGCGGCACCTTCAGGGGATCGACTTTCTTATCGGTTTCGGACTTGGCTCCACCACGGATCGACGCGACGGGCGATCGGGCTTTGTCTGCTCCCTCAGCAGGGGTTGCACGGATGCGTTCGCCGCTGAGCTTGACTTCGACTAGTGTTGCTTTCGATGGTTTGGCGCGCCAGAGTTCGGCCATCAGGACCGATCGTGGAATGTTGTCGCGTAGTGCTGCGACGATGGTGGCCTTATCCATGATTTCGGCGCGTTGCTTCTCGAGTTCTTCGAGCGAAGCAATCTTGACCGCTTCGTCCTGGAACTGAAGCCGGATGACTTCCTGCTCGGTGCGAACATTCTGCCAGCGCCGGTTGGTCAGGACGAATGCGGACACAACCGCGACCATGACCACGCCAAAGAGCAACAGCGAGATGATGTTCCATTTTGCTTCGTCCTTGCGACGGACGTAGTCCTCTGGAAGAAAGGTGGAGGAGTTTCCGCTCATGAATGCCCGGTTCATATCAGTCTCCAATTACAGGTCGGTCGGGCTGAGGCACATCCCAAGCGCCGCAGTCCAGCCTGGCTGCGGCTCGCCGAAGTTCACGCCGATGGTTGTTTCGCTGCCGCTGCGAGTCAGGCTGCCGATCGGGTCGCTGACCTGCACTGCCATTCGCAGCCCGCGTGCCAGATGCTGGCAGAGCCACGGCTGGCGTGCGTCGCCGCCAAAGAAAATCGCTCGCTCGATCGGGCGATTCGGGAACATGCTCTTGTGATAGCGCACACACATCTGGATCTCGTCGGTGAGGATCTCCAGTTGCTCTTTGAGGTTCACGCCCGGCGGAAAGACCGTCCTCGAAGGTGCTGGCGCAACTTCGCTGCCGAGCCCCGGTGCGTTCTTCTGCCCCATGCGGCGTTCCTCGGCAACGGCGACAGCATCGGTCTGCGATTGAGCCTCGGTCGCGTCAGATGAATCATGCTTTGCAGCTGACAGCGCGGCGGTGAGCATGGCAAGTCCTTCACCTCCTGTAGCCGCTGTCTTCGGCGCCGTCGACGGCTGCTCCATCATGATGCGCCGCCGAAGTGCACGGGCGTCGTGCAGATTCACGCGCGCCTGCTGGGCGATGGCTTGATCCATGTGCAAGCCGCTCAGTTCAACTGTTCGCGCGAACACAAGGTTCTCGCCCTCGGCGATGAGCACATTGGTTCCGCCATAGCCCAGATCGACATACAGCGTTGTGCGCGACAAGTCCTCAGCCCGGCGATTGATCCCCCAGAATGCGCGAATCGCAGCCTGAAACGGGCTGTGTACGCCCACGGGTTCCAGATGCGAGACCTTGATCGCCTGCATCAGGCGTCCGACCAGTTCGCGGCTGGCCGCCATGCAGATGACCTCGGACTTGCCGCCGCGATTGCCCTCATTGACGGTGACATGTCGGCATACCAGCGACTCATAGTCGCATCCGACCTGCGTGGGCAGCGTCGCGCGAAGCAGCGATTCAACGTCTACACCTTCGCTCAGTTGAAACTGCATGTGCTTGCAGAAGATCTGCCCGGATGGAATCATGAACACAGCCCGCTTGGTCGTGAACTTGCTCTTCTTGACCAGTTTGGGCAATGAGTCGATCTGAAAACGAAGGCGGGCAGCAGGATCGGCCAGTAACTCGTCTGGGACTTCGATCTGCGCCGCTGCGACCAGTCGCGGAGGCTCACCTGCGGCGATCTGGAGCAGTCGCAGCGCGCTGGCTCCGAAGTCGATCGCGACTGGCAACGCATGACTGTGGACCGCTTGCAGGGAACTCAGACTCTTCTTGCGCATAGCAAACACCTCTCCAGGTCCAGACAGGGAAGATGCATACTTCCCGGCCTTCAACCCATCGACGCGTTAGCCCGCACGATTTACCGATTCACCCAATCCCCCCGATTCGCTGCGCTCGCTGAACTGCACGACCGCACCAGACAGAACTGGGCGTCAGGTCCGATCATGTGCGCACGGCAAGTCAAACACCAACTGGGCGACAGACCCCAAGCGATCAAGGGCTGCCTGCATCTGCCAGACTTGCCGATCGCGGTCCCCGGTCGTGTTGCTGACGACGCGCACTTCAACAAAGGGAACGCCGAGGCGGAACGCGGCCAATCCCACAGCCGCACCTTCCATGGCTTCTGCCCGTGCGCTGAATTGGCGAACGATCGCGTTCGCTCGCGCGTCAGTCCCAGAACAGGTGGAAACTGTCGCAACAACTCCGACGCTGCAACCGCGCTCTGCGAGGAACTCGACCCAGGTCCTATGCCCATCAGCAGTATCGCTTTCGCCGATCTGTGCAAAACCCATCGCTGCACAGGTCTGATAACCGGTCGGCGTGTCAATACCCTCATCTGCTAGGACACTTGCGCTGGCAGCGATGACGTCGCCGAGTGCCAACCCCGATGTTGGGAGCGAGCCTGCAATTCCGATAGAGATGAATCCGCAGTGGCGTGCTGGATCGAACGCGGCAACAGTGCCCGCGGCGGCATTGGCTTTGCCTATTCCGGTCAGAACGGCGTCGCAATACTTACCGATTTTTTGGGCCTTCCAGAGCACAAACGGCATCTCAGGCCAGAGGGCACGCCATTCGATGTCGCTTGGGACTGCAATAAGGAGGGTGTTTGGAGTGTTTGGCATAACAAGGAACGCCGTTCAGCAGGGCGTGCGCCTATCAATCAGGCGTGAAAATGAATCAACTTTATCGCAGCGGAACGGTAGGAATCATGTGTCGGGCCGGGTCGCACGGGAGACTGATATGAACTCGATCCTTGCGCAGCGCATGAGCGGACTTTCCAGAAGGGGCGGCACACTCACGATGGTGGTGGTGTCGATCGTTCTTCTTGGTCTTGTCGTGGGCACTTGGATGCTGCTTGCTGGTGACGATGAAGCCAAGGGTGCCAGAGCATCGACCACGGAACTTGTGGCGGCAGAACGCGGGACGTTCGAGATCACAACTCTGGCTACGGGCGAACTTGAGGCCAAGAACCGCATCGAAATGCGAAGCCAGTTGCTCAAAATGGGGACAATCGTCGAGATCGTGCCCGAGGGTTCGATCGCTCGGGCTGGCGATGTGCTGGTCCGTCTGAACAGCGACACAATTGAAGATGACATTGTGACCGAGGAACTCGCGCTGGCGGAGGCGCAGGCCGAGCTGATGGCAGCCCAGACGGCTTTGGAAATTCAGCGCAGTGAAAACGAGTCGCGCCTGCGCAAGGCCGAACTCGAGATTGTCCTTGCCGACCTTTCACTCAAGCAATGGCTCTCGGGCGAGGTTGAGCGCACACGCAAGGATCAGCAACTCGCGATCGAGCAGGCGGAACGGCAGGTCGAACGCCTTGAAGCCAAGTTCATGCGAAGCGAGGAACTGCTCGAGCGCAAGTTCATCAGTCAGGATGAGCGCGACCTCGATCTGATCGCTTTCATCAACGCCAAGGCTGACCAGGAAAAGGCAATTCTTGCACAGCGCGTCTACGAGGAGTATCAGTATCCTCGCGACGAAAAGCAGAAGCAGTCGGATCTGGATGAAGCCATTGCTGAACTTGATCGCGTACGACAGGAAAACGAGATCAACATCACCTCGCGCCAGGCGACGGTCGCCAATCGTGAGCGACAGGTCGGTCGTCGTGAGCAGCGCTTGGCCGACTTACGTCAGCAGTTTGCTGCGTGTACGGTCGTTGCGCCATCGACGGGGCTGGTTGTGTACGGCTCAACAGTGCAGTCTGACAACTTTCGCATGTCCAACGAGGGGCCCTTGCAAGTCGGGCGCAATGTCGCACCCAACGACCTGCTGATTGTGCTTCCGGATGTGTCGGAGATGGTCGCACGCGTTCGGGTTCACGAGAGCCTGGCGGGTCGAGTTCGCCCAGGACAGTCGGCCACGATCCAGATCGACGCCATTGCGCAGCAGGTTTTCTCGGGTGTCGTGGCGAGCATTGGGGTGATGGCAGAGGGCGGGGGATGGCGCGATCCGAACCGCCGTGAGTACACCGTGCGTGTCGTGCTCAACCCCGGGCAGGATACAGATCTCTTAAAGCCGAGCATGCGCTGCGAAGCGCGCATCCAGCTCGGGCGCGTCGATGATGTTGTCAATGTTCCGATTCAGGCAGTGTTCATCGATGGTGCGGTGACGTATGTCTATATGAGTCGCGGGGTGAAGTTTACTCGCGTGCCGGTGATGATCGGTCGGCGCTCGGACACTCGAGCGGAGATCCTTTCGGGGCTTGATGCCGGGGCGCGGGTCCTGCTGCGCAGCCCGACTCCGGGCGAGGTGCTGATGGAGCCCTGGAGCGAATCGTCACTTCTCGCTGCGGGTTACACGATGGACGAAACCGGTTCGCCCGTGGCGCCCGTTCCGGCCCGCATGGGGGCCAACGGAGGCACGCCCGGCATGCCGCCGATGCCGCGTCGTGCACCAACGGATGGATCGAGTGCGAAACCCGCAAGTCAGGATGCTGCCAGCAAGGCGAGTACCGACTCGGCAGACGGGGCCAAGCCTGTTTCAGAAAGCGCTCAGAACACAGCAACACCGACCGAGGGTCAGGATTCACGCTGACCGGCGGTTGGTCTTGGCGATCGGGATCGAGCTTTGCGGTTCGCCATACAGTCGCCACACATGAACGCCGCGCGCTCGTGCACGGGCCGACGCACTCCACAACGCATCCTCGTGCCAATCGCTCGAGAGAAGCACATGCGAGCCGGGCTTGAGCGTATCCTGGTGGTCGATGGGCCGCCCGAATCGCTTCGAACCGTGCAGCGCGTCATCAACTATCCCGATGATCGAAATGCCGAGATCGGCCTGATGGTCGAGCAGCCATGCAGTGTGCGTGCCAGCACCCCAAAGGGAGATGGCATCAACGCCGCTGGCCTGCATAGACCGCGCCACTTCACGGACGCGAGAGCCTCGCGCGATGTCGAATGCCCGCGCGCTCGACGCTGGTGTGGTCCAGGCGGTCCAGAGCCACGCAAGCAAATCTGAACTCGTAGGCCCCTGCTCGCGCAAGCGCATTTCGAGTGCTCCTCGGGCTTCGGTGGCCTGACTCCGCCGGGCGATCTGCGCGATGATGGACTCCAGTGCCATCGCGTCGCCTTGTGCCAGTCCATTCCATGCCTGGGTCATGACTTTGGCTGCGAATTCGGCCTGCATCGGCGTCGCCCCGAAGGCGCCTTGTGCCTCCGATCGTGTCAGGGTGTACAACACCTCCGAGGTGGCGCACACACCGCTACGCGCGCCGCGGCCGCTGAGTCGCACCCACAACTCGTAGTCCTGGGCTCGCTCGAAGCGTTCGTCGTATCCGCCCAGTGCCAGCACGGCGTCACGCCGCAACATCATCGAACCGTGGGCAAATGGATTTGAAATCAGAAGCCTCCAGCGTGCTTCGGCCGGATCGGTCGGTGGCGTCATCACTCCATAGCGTTGGCCATCTGGACCGACAATCTCGTATGCCGTCCCGAGCGCAGCAAGCGACGGATTATCGATCATGCGTTCATATTGCTGTTCGATCCGCTGCGGGTGGCTCCAGTCATCGGCGTCCATGCGCGCAACCAACGTGTGTGAAGCCTGCCTCAGTCCGAGATTGATCGCCGCGGCAAGGCTGGCGTGTTCAAGTTCGAGGACTCGCGTGCGGCGATCACCAGCAGCAAGCTCGTGTGCTGCCTGGCGTGTTGCACGGTCAGAGCCATTGAGTACGAGAAGAACCTCAAGATTCTCGTGCGACTGTTCGCACATGCTCTCGAGCGCGCTCTGCAAGACCTCCGGCTCGACCTCTGAAACGGGCAGAACGACCGAAACGCCGTTGTCCTTGTCGCGAATCATCGAAAGACTCCTCATGCAGCGGACTTCAGGCTGATATCCAGGCAGGCGGGTTTGCGTGCCACGATCAGCAGCATGTGCCCGCACGCGCGACGCACAATCGAGGGCGGGTGATCTACAAGTCGGCCCATGTGTCGGCTGCCCGATCGCATTCGATCAAGCAAGCCCTTGCCGCCGATCGTGTCCTTGATTCCCTTGTACGCGTCATATCCGTCGCTGGCAACGATTTCGAGCCCGACCGCGCGCACCTCGGCCTCGATCTCTCTGCGCGAGAAAAAGTACTGATATAGAGCAAGATCAGTGGGGATTGTGCCTCGACCCAGCAGGCCGAAGCGCGCTCGACGGAGCATGTTGTAGTGGGGGACAGTGATCAGCGCAGTCGCACCCGGCATCAGGCATCGAGCAGCTTCGCGCAGGATCTGCCTTCGCGTTACGTCGTCAAAGTGTTCGACTACGCCCAGCGAGATATATCCCGCGAGCACCCCCGATGAATATGGCATCTCGCGCACATCTCCAACGCGATAGCGACCGGCAGGATCAATGGCCAGATTAGCCGCGATGACTTTGGGGGCGAAATCAAGACACTCAATGTCATACCCGGCAGCACGAATCGTGCGCGCTGTGTTTCCGTTGCCACATCCGGCTTCGACGATCAGCCCTTCGCGCGGCATGTACCGCTCGATCGCCCAGCGAAACCCGACATAGACACCCATGCCGGTCATCATCTGAGGCGGGTGCTGCTTCCAATGATCTTCCCAGTATTCCGGCGTGTCCGCGCCGCGGCAGTACATCTCGAGCCTGCCCCGGCGATGAATCATGACCGCACTGCTCATCGCGAATTCTCCGGCCAGGTGACGGCGGCGTACAGCGATGCGGGATGATTGCCCATGAGTTGATCGAGTTTCAGCGCGATTGATCGCAGGCCCATGTACAGATTGGGCCTCCGGTCACGACCATCGCGTCCGCGATGCATTGATCGTGTAATCATGGTGTGGTGCAGCATGGCTGAGGCCCATCCTCCAATGCGGTAGATTTCCGCTGCCGGGCAGAGACTCGCGACACACCCGGCGCTGTACTGCCTCCATCCGTGCGCCTCCCACAGGCGCAGCCCGTCTTCGGCAGGCACGACATGCAACTCGGCAGCTCCGGGCCCGGCTGCGAGACGAATGCGCTCGAGCGCCCCGGCGTCGTTCTCGAAGTGCTCCAGAGAGGTCATCGACAGCACAAGATCAAAAGGCTCTATATCAGTCAGGTCGATGCGATGCACATCCCCGACGATCAGTTCACGCGCAAATGCTGCGCATTGCATCCCCCCGAAACGCGGATGCTCGGCGTGATCCAGTCCGACATATCGCCCTCGCAGCCCCACGCGCTCAAGCAGCAACGCCGAGTAACCTGACCCACATCCGATATCGAGCACACGAATGGTCCGCTCGCCCCACGTGCGATGCATCCGCGTTGCAGCCCATTCAACAAAGCGATCCAGCGCGGCACGTGAAGGCGAGGCAAGGTCCGAGAAGCCATGCTTGAAGGCAGGTTGGGCACGGGTGCGGATTCGGGCTCTTTTTGATAGTGCCCGATTGAGGGTGTTGCGCTGCCTGTGATAGTGCAGATAGGCCTGTCTCTCGTCCGAAGACAGAGGCTGGTCCCCATTGAGGCGGGATGCGGAGATGGGGCTTGGTACGCCAAGCGTGGGTTGGGCAAGTTGGTGGGCCATGAACGCGATATCGAACCACTGCAATGACGGGCTTGACGATTTGTACACGAGACTTCAAATGACCGAAACCATCGCACATACTTTGTTGTTCACGATGTCTCGGGATATGTCCCTTTTCGAGTGGCAGCGGCAAGGCTTGCTCGAACGCGAGTGGGCACTCTACGACCGTCTTGCGCCCTACTACGAACGCATCGTCGTCGTGTCACATGGTGATAATCGCGATCAGAGCATCGCTCAGGCCCTGGGGCCAAAGGTTTCATGCATCGTCAATCGCGATGGACTCGACAGTTTGCGTTACGCGGCGAGCCTTCCCGAAAGGTTTGCACAACTTGGGCCCTTTGCAGATGTTGTCATCAAGACGAATCAGATGGACGATGCCGGGGCGGCCTGTGTGCTTGCGTCGTCCTTGCGACGCCAGCGCAAGCCTGTGACGCTGATTGCTCGCTGTGGCTATCTTCGGTCACAGTTTCTCGCTCATGAGTTCGGCCCGGGGTCATACCGAACTGTGAATGCCGGACTCATCGAACAGACGGTGATCGGAGCGGCCAATCTTGTCGTGGGCACAACGCAAACGATCGTTGATGACCTGTGCTGGCGCGATGGGCTGGACACTGATCATGTGCGTGTGATTCCCAACTTTGTGTTGGCGGACTATCCGATCATCGATGCTGAAGACCGCGACCCGAACCTGCTGCTGTATGTGGGGCAGCTGGTGGCGCGCAAGCGCGTCGACGCGTTGATCCGTGCGGTGGCTGATCTGCCGCCCGATCCGCCTCTGACTCTCGAAATCATCGGCGAAGGGCCGGAAGAGCAGGCCTTGCGCTCGCTCGCCATGGAACTGAACGCTCGCGTGATCTTCAAGCCTCGACTTGCGCATCGCGAGGTCCTGGCGCGCATGAGCAAGGCCTCTATGTATCTTCAGGCCAGTGCTCTTGAAGGTCATCCCAAGAGTGTGCTCGAAGCGATGAGCACCGGATGCGTGTGCATTGTCGCCGATGCGCCGGGGCTGGGGTGTGTGATCGAAAATGGTGTAACCGGTGTGCGTGTGCCTGGAGCGCCCGAGACATTTGCCTACGCGCTGGCCGGATTGCTCGAAGACACCAGCTGGCGACAACAGATCGGGGCGTGCGCTGCCGAGCAGGTTCGATCTCGATACGGTCTTGATCGCATCGCGGAACTCGAAATTGAAGCACATAAGGCCGCTTGCCGTCTTGCGTCGAACAGGTGCGATCTTGACCGTGGCGTTGTACGCTGGAACCCGCTTTTGCTGCATCAGGACCCGGAGCACATCGCCACCGCATGGCGGTCATCACTCAAAGAGATGCTCAGCCGCATTCCCGATCATCAGCGTCAATCTGTTGAAGACGCGATTGTCCGCTCAGTGTCCTCGCTGACATCCGCTGCCTGAAATGCCATGACTACGACTTCGAACACTCATCTTGCCGACCCGACGCGCTTCTGTCTGCCCAGGCAGTACGTTCAGCAGGCAGCCAATCTCACGGACGATGTCAACCGCGATGGCCAGGAGTACTGGGCGCCATGGCGCGTTGCGGCGAGCGGGAAGTTTCAGTATCACGTCTACCGTTGGGCAGCCAGCATCGTTCGTCGTGCCCGCCTCGACCGTGTACTTGATGTTGGCTGTGGAGTTGCAACTAAGCTTGCCGAGCTTCTGGCTCCAACGGGGGCTCACATCGTCGGGCTCGATCAAACTTCAGCCGTGCGCATGTGTCACGATCTGGAGCGTCCTGGCGAGTTTGTCGTCGTCGATCTCGAAAATCCGATCTACATGCCCGAACTGCCGTTCGACCTGGTCGTGTGTGCCGATGTGATCGAGCATCTCATGGATCCCGACCCGATGCTGGACCTGATTCAGCAATGTCTCGCGCCGGGGGGGCTGGTGATCTTCTCGACGCCCGATCGTTCGCGCGAACGAGGCCGCGACTGTTGCCGAAGTGAGAAGCCCGAGCACGTTCGCGAATGGGCAAGACGAGAGTTCATCGATTTCCTGCGCTCGCGCGGGTTCAGCGTGCACGCTTCGAGACTCTACCCGAAGGATGACGCTCCAATGCACACCGGTGCGATGTCCGAACTCGCCTACCGCCTGCGTCTCGCGCCGCGATCGGCGTTCGGGTGCCATGCAGTCCTGGCCAGTGTCGCCTAGGTCCGCAGCCTCGCGCCGATCACTCACTTGTTCGGCTGTGGCGTGGTGCGCAAGTACGGCTTGATCTCCTTGAACCCCTTGGGGAACAGCCGCTGTGCTTCATCATTGCTAACCGCCGGAACAATGATGCAATCTTCACCCTGCTTCCAGTTGGCCGGCGTCGCGACCTTGTAATTGGCGGTCAGTTGCAGCGAATCAATCACGCGCAGGATCTCGTCGAAGTTCCGCCCCGTGCTCGCCGGGTAGGTCAGCATCAGTTTGATCTTGCGGTCGGGCCCGATGATGAACACCGAGCGCACAGTCATGTTGTCGGCTGCTGCGGGCGGGATCATCGAGTACAGATTCGAGACTTCGCGTGTTTTATCCGCAATCAGCGGAAAGTTGAGAGCCGCGCCTTGCGTCTCCTGTATGTCACGACTCCACGCTTCATGATCCTTGAGCGCATCGACACTCAGCCCGAGCACTTTGACATTGCGACGATCAAACTCTGGCTTGAGCTTGGCCACAGCACCCAGCTCGGTCGTGCACACGGGCGTGAAGTCTGCCGGATGGCTGAACAGGATGCCCCAGGAATTGCCCAGATAGTCGTACAGCGTGAGCGGACCCTGCGTAGTTTCGACCGTGAAATTTGGCGCGACGCTTCCGATGTGCAAACTCATGGCTGCCTCCTTGTCTCTTGCCCGGATCTCGGGTGAGCAAGGGATTATTGGCGATCAAGCGGATCTCTGATCGTTTCAGTCGCGCCCGCAGGAATCAGGAGGCAACGCGTGTGCGGTTCTGCCAAGGCATGTCGTCGCGAGGCTGCGCTACGCCGAGAAATGGGCACAATTTCTCCCACCCTTCGCCCGCGCAGATGTCAATTTCAAGCAGGTCACTGTCGCGCCCCGCAAAGTATGATCGCACATTCTGCACATGCCGCCCGTATGCAACGATGTACGTCGCGCGATCGAATGCGCGTGAGCCATAGACAATCTCTCGAAGTTTTGCCTTGGGGCAGTCGGGCAGGGCCAGTTCGTGCTCGCGACGGCGGAGATGATCCTCGATACTTCGCACCCATGCGCCGATCGCGCGCGTCGTCAGGATGAATCGACTGCCCGGAAACACATGGTCCAGTTCGCGGAAGTACGCCGAAACGCTGATATCCGTCGCTGCGTCATACCCCGTCAGCACCTTCTCGAACTGCCGCGCATTCATGATCGCTGGATCAGGGTAATGCACACTGCGATAGCCAAGGGCCTCAAGGCACTCGTTGAGTGTGTGGGTGCCTGTCTTGCTCAGCCCGATTCCGAAGACCATCGGCTTGGTCATGAAGAGCCCTCCCGAATGTGTGCATCGGCATCTCGCATGCTTGTGCCACATCGTGCCGGCGGTCGCAGTGGCATGCGCAAAATCTGCGCTACGCGCACTTCAACTCGACTTGGAGACTCAGGCCACCAAATGCCGATCCATGATCCACATGCGACTTGCGGTTGTCAGCCAGATTCAGCCCGGATCCTTGCGTGCTCACGCTATCAACGTCATCAAGACAGCTGGCGGCTTCGCGCGACTGGGACACGATGTGCGCCTCTACACACTCGCTCCTGCGGCCGATGCTCACGGTGCCGATCCTGCCCGAACCTATCACGAGTCGCACGTGCACTGGGTGACCTGCCCAGGCGAGCCCGACGATGAATCATTCGGGCGATGGGCTGCCCGCACCATTCTCGCCGATCAATGCGACGCGGTCTATGGGCGCAACTTCTGGGCTCCGTTGCTCACGTCGGCCTGCGGGCTTCCGTCCATCGTCGAGACGCACGCGCATATTGGCGTCGAAAACGGCTTGCTCGATCAGACGCTCGCTGCCACGCGCGCGACTCCTGCCATGCGTGCCATCATCACCATCGCTCCGATCCTGCGCGACCATTTCATCGAGCGCGGCGCAGAGCCTGGCCGAGTCCATGTCGTGCCCGATGGCGTTGATCTCGAACTCTTCACACGCCACGCGCCCTCGCCATTTGAGAGTCCCGGCCCGAACATCGTCTACAGCGGTCACCTCTACGACTACAAGGGAATTCCGACAGTCATCGAAGCAGCCGCCCTGCTCCCGCGGGCGTCGTTTCACCTCGTCGGAGGCCTGCCCGAAGACATCGCCCGCCATCAGCGCACGATCACGTCGCGCGGACTGACAAACGTGCATTTGCATGGCCTGCTCGCGCACGCCCAGGTGCCGCCATTCGTCCAGCATGCCGATGTTCTGCTTCTGCCACCCTCGGCGCGCGAAGTCTCGAAAGACTGGACCAGCCCGGTCAAACTTGGTGAGTATCTCGCTTCGGGGCCGCCAATCGTGGCGTCGAGCATTCCTGCGCTGGTGCGTGCCGTGCCCGAAAGCATGTTCATCTGGTTCGAGCCCGATGACGCAACTTCGCTTGCCCGTGCGATTTCGCTGGCGCTCGAGTCTGCCTGCGACGCAACAGGTCGCGCCTCGCGACTCGCTCTGGCTCGCCGCCTGAGTTACACAGCCCGCGCATCGCGCATACTCGATGCGGGCCGACTGAGTCTTCGAGGTATGGCAGCATGAATCCCGTGTTGATCATTCTTCCGCAGGGCGCATCGATTGGCGGCGTAACCACATGGGCCATCACGCTTGCCAATGCTCTCGCAGCCGAGCGCCGTCCGGTTACGCTCCTCATTCATGGAGCCATCGATCACCACGCCAGCGTGCCGCTGAAACTGCACCCCGGCGTCAACGCAATTCATCGCCCCGATCTTCCTTCGCCTCAATCACTCGCTGGACAACTCAAGAGCGTGACCAATGCCTATCGCGACGCCATCAATGCAATCTCGCTCAAAGGGCTAGGCCCCGTTCTCTTGATCCCTACACGCGATGCCGACTGCTTTGGCGTCTGCGCTGCACTCGCGCAAGACGATCCTGCTCGGGTTCGTCTCGTCGGTTGGCGACACTCGCCCATGCCCTACGAGCGTGAGATCTTCCGCGTCTTCGGGCCGAGCATGTCGCGCATCATCGGCGTCAGTCAATGGCTCTGCGATCACATGCGCCGCTCGCTTCCAACCTGCGCCGATCGTGTCGCCTGCGTACCCAATGCGGTTGATGTTCCGCTCTCTCGGCCACGGCGGCGACCTGTCAATGGCCGCCCCATCGAACTCGTCTATACCGGGCGCCTCGATGATGCCATCAAACGCACCGGCGCACTCCCGCTTCTGTCTGACGCGCTGACGCAGATGGCAATTGCGCACCGACTCACCATCATCGGCGATGGCCCTGCACTCAGCACGCTTCAAGCAGCCGCGGCTTCACGCGCTTCACTCCGGCTGCTGGGGGTGCACTCGCCGCATGACGTCGCAGCCGCGCTTGCCGCGAGCGATGTTTTCGTCCTCCCTTCACGCATCGAAGGCTTGAGTCTGTCGGCACTCGAAGCCATGGCGCAAGGCTGCGCGCTCGCAATCACCAGGACACCATCGGGCGCGAGCGACCTGATCGGCGACGGTTCGTGCGGCTGCTTGGCAGATGCTTCTCCCGAGGATGACGATGCGACCACAGCCCAAGCGTTGACATGCGCAGTGCAATCGCTGCTGGCACGCGATCTCGATGCGGCTGGGCGAGCCGCTCACGCTCGCGCACTCGCGCACTTCTCAATCAAAACCATGGTTCGCCATGCCATCGAAGAACTCGGCCGCGCTGCAACTGACCCCCCAATAACCGCCCAGGCAGCAATGCCCATCATCTTTCACGACCGAACTCGCCCGGCCTCCGTTCCTGCCGACGCCGAAAATCGCCTTGCTCGCATCCTGCATTCGCTGGCGGGTCGAGCAATCCTCATCCATGGCTGCGGAGCGCACACGCGAGCACTCATGAGCACCATTCTCTCCTCTCCGGCTCGCATTGTCGGCTTTGCTGACGACGACTCGGCTGCGCGCTCTCCCGATCCGCTTCGCTTTCCTGTCGTGCTTCCTGCGCAGGCACAGGCTACCGGCGCGACCGATGTGGTGCTCAGTTCGTATCTGCACGAAGAGGTACTCTGGGCACGTCGCGATGTGTACGAGCGCCAGGGAATCAGCGTCCACCGCCTCTATGCTGCGGATCATCCAATCAAGCAGCCAGCATGACTCGAGGCGTATCGGCCCGCTCGGCTTCACCGCGCAACGCATCGAGCAGGCCCGATCGCCAGCACCAGCGCTTCAGTGGCAGGTGCTGGCTGTAGCACACATCGAGCAGTTCTCGCGAGAATGGCCCATCGACAAATGCGCCTGGCATGCTCGCGGTCTGCAGGAACGAACCTAGCGCTCGCTGGGCACCGGACTGTTCGCGCTCGACGAACGCTTCCGTATACGCACGCTCAGCCGGCGAAAGCAGATCGCGCTTGAACAACGCCCTCGCACACTCGGGAGCCATCGCTGCGAATCCAAGGGCTGCGTACCCGAGCCGATATTCGCGTGTCAGATACTCCATTGGCTCGTAGCGATGGTCGTGCCACGCCACCGCATCCGGGCGGTAGCGCACCTCAGACCCGAATCGCTGGGCAAGCCGCCACGCCAGTTCATCATCTTCAAATCCATACGTGCTGGGAAACTCTGTCAAGCCTCCGACCGCTTCAACCGCCCGCCTTGGAATCGAAAGGTTGAGCATCCACGCGTGCCGAAAGCCCCAGTCTCGATCGAGCGCATCGGGCGCATCGCGCATCTGGTCATAGAAAAACACCATCGAGGTATCACGCACCAACCGATCGAACAGCCGATCAGGGTCACTCTCGATCCAGGGCGAATCTCCAATCACGATCGTGGGTTGACTTGGTGTCGAAAGGCTTGCCTGCGCGCGCACATGAGCAGCAACAAGCATCGGCTCGGGTCTCATGTCGTCGTTGAGGAAGATCAGCGTTTCGCCCTGCGCCTGCCGGAGTAACTGATTCCGGACCCACGCCTGACCCCGCTTGGGCCCCTGGGTGAAGTGCAGGTGCTCAGCCGGGCCGGTCCACGCGCTGCGGCAGCGCTCCTCCAGCCCGCTCACCTGCCCGTCCACGCCGATGAGCACCTCGAACGAACTCGAAGGAATGCTCTGCCTCCCCAGCAGCCTGATGCACTCTCTCAACTTCTCGACTCGCCCGCACGTCGGAATCACAATGCTTGCACAGATGGTCATACTCCCGCCCATATCGGGACCCACCTGCCCGAAACTTGACGATCAGACCCCTTGCGCAAAATCACCCCGGCAGTTCTTGCCGATCGCGCCAGACCTGCGCCTATTCATGCCTTCGAGGCCCCCTGGACCGATAGACCGTTCAGTCCATGGAGGGACCGTCTCATGACCGCACCCGCTGAACGTCGCAAGCATCCGAGGCACTGCGCTGAAATTCAATGCAAGGTGCGCTGTCCCCGAACAGGACGCTATCTGTCAGCGGTCACAACCGATCAGTCGCCAGGCGGGCTCCTGTTGACGGTCCAGACTCCTCATGCGCTGGCTGAAGGTCAGGAGATCGCCGTCGCCCTTCCACACGAGAGCGACGTGGTGATTCGCGCCAGCGATTTGATTGCTGCTCGGGTGGTGCGGTCGAGCGCGGTGCTCGATCGTCATCAGGTCGTGGCTGTCCAGTTTGAGAATGCGGAAGCCGCCTCAGCCTCCGAGCCGCAAACCGCAGCCGCCTGACCACCTGAATTCCACAGCCTTTCATTCACTCCGAACCTACCCTTTCTTCGAGCGGAAAGGTGGATTTCATGCTGTGGCAACCGTCGCTCCCCGAGCGATACACATCAATGTCAGACAGCGCGCTGAAGGACGCGATCGACGATCGTCGCGCCCGCCTCGGCGAGCATCTTGTCATTCTCGGCCACCACTACCAGACCGATCGTGTCATTCGCCACGCCGACCTGACCGGAGACTCGCTCAAACTCAGCCAGCTCGCCGCCCGCGTCGCACGCCAGCGCGATGTCCGCTACGTCGTGTTCTGTGGCGTGCACTTCATGGCTGAGACCGCAGACATCCTGACCCCGGAATCGGTGCAGGTCATCCTGCCCGATCTCTCAGCCGGCTGCTCCATGGCCGACATGGCCAACCACGACCAAACCGTCCACGCATGGGACGCCATCACTGCTTCTCTTGCCAGGCAAGGGTGGTCCGGCACGCTTGTTCCCATCACGTACGTCAACTCCACCGCAGCGATCAAAGCCTTTGTCGGTGAACATGGCGGCTCCTGCTGCACCAGTTCCAACGCCGACCGCGTGTTCGGATGGGCAATGTCGCAAGGTGATGACGTCAAGATCCTCTTCCTGCCAGATCAGCACCTCGGACGCAACACCGCAGTTCGCTTCGGGCTCGATGCACGCACGCAGACCTGCCTCTACGATCCGAAACTGACGCAGGCGGGCGAGCCCTTCGGCGGCGCGAGCGAGGAAGAACTGCTCCAATCGCGTGTCATTCTCTGGGCCGGGCATTGTTCGGTCCACAAACTCTTCAGACCCGAACACTGTGCTGCAATCCATCAGGAAAACGCAGCCCTCCCCAGCGGTGCCGAGCCGACACGCATCCTCGTCCATCCCGAGTGCTGCAAAGAAGTCGTCGATCTGGCAGACCTCGCGGGATCAACCGAGTTCATCATCGACACGATCCGCTCAGCCCCCCAAGGCTCGAAGTGGGCAATCGGGACCGAGCACAACCTTGTTCTGCGCATCGCGCGCGAGGCGGCTGGGCGAGGGGTCGGAGTCCGCATCCTCTCCGACTGCCAATGCCTCTGTACCACCATGTTCAGGATCGATGAGCCTCACCTGTTGTGGGTACTCGATGGACTGTGCGGCATCGGTACCGGAGCGGATCATTCCGATGGCCCGTCCATCGCACGCAATGTCATCCGGGTGCACCCGCATGTGCGTTCGCTGGCGAACATCGCGCTCGAGCGCATGCTGAGCCTCTCGGGCGCCTCGCCCGCGCTGCACATTGATTGATGCACCAACGAATACCGACGCCCACGCTTGGGGCGACTACAGACCCACTCATGCGACTCAAACCTGCGGATCAGTTCAATGAGTTGTTGGTGTGGTTCACGCTATTGAGCGATTGAGTCCGGACTTCGATCACGGGCACGCCATTGCTCGACGACCCGGCATCGAGTGCTTCGCGCATCTTGCGCCCGACCTTGAACTTGATGGTGCGCTTTGCGGGAACCTTCACGCGTTCAAGCGTCTTGGGGTTCTGGGCGGTTCGCGGCGCGCGTTCGCGGATCTCGAAGACGCCGAAGTCACGAAACTCGAGCCTGTGCCCTTTGCCGAGATCCTCGACAATCTGGTCGAGGAACTCCTGAACAGCCTTCTTGACGACAGTGCGCTTGATCCTCGTGGTCAGGGCGACGCGGTCAATCAAGTCTTTTTTTGTGATAGTTCCCATTCGTTCCCCACTGCATTCTTGCTAAAGGTCTTCTCAACAACACCCTTCGCACCGGCCTATTCGGGGCGACGAGCAATCCCCACGCCATCACGCTCAAACAATTCATTGCTTGAGGCGGACGACGCCCGCGCGGGTCCGGAAACTCCCCAGCAACCGAACCCGAGAATCAGTATCGCACAATCGTAGGTTCCCGTCAACACGGAACTTGCGAGATATCGAGAGAATCTCGTCCATTTGGTCTAGAAACGTACGGAGACCCCCGCAAAAAGCCCTGCTATCGAGCCATTCCACTCAAACTGGGATGGATCCTTCCCATCTTCCATGCGATGAATCAGCATGCGATATCCGATTTCGATCCCCAGGTTATCAACAGGATACCACCCAAAGGTGGGCTCGATGCTAAAACTGGCCGAGGATGAGTCCCCGGTCGAGAAGTACCCCGCTGTCCCTTCCACGCGAAGGTCGAACCGTTCATAGACCTGCAACCCCATCGAAGCCGCGATGATCGGCTCGGCAAATGTATGGGTATAAGAAAGCGATGTAATTTCGTTCCCGATACGGGCGGGGTCGGTGGGTATGACTGCTAAATCGAGGTCGATGTGTGTGATCCGCAGGCCACCCCCAGCGTGGATTGTGAACTGGACGATGTCGCGTCCATCAGCAGTTGAACCATCGACGTACTGATAAAATCGATACAAAGCCCGAGCTTCGAACGAGGCGTGAGCAAAGTCGAGTCTGGCTCGCTCTCCCGCGAACACCGCGACACTGCCGAGTGTCTGCGTCGTCGCGATGGTGCTGCTGTTGTCAGCGTCAAAGGCAGATCCCGCGATCTCGATACGCCATCGTCCGCGTTGAAAGCGAAGTTCGCCATAGGGTGTGACTCGGGGGTCATCGCTGTTCAGGTCGGCCAGGTCGATCTTGTCGTCGCTCGCGGTCCCGCCGGGGAAGCGGATGTCGCCGCTCGGTCCGGCGTACCAGATGCGAGGTTCAAACGACAGTGTCCATGAGTTGCGAGGCTGGTTTTGCCAGGGGCTCGGCGGCGCATCATCCTGTGAAGCAAGCGCGATTGAACCAGTAAGGGCGACCAGAGCAAGAGGCACGAGGTGCAAGATGAACCTTCCTTCCTGAGCGGGTGGACCGCTGAATGCGACAAGCGTAACGATAACGAGGTGAACACGCCGGGCACAACTCCCGATGATGGACTTCTCGAACTCGCACCCGGGGTGCGCGTCGATCCGGCCATGGTGCGGGTGGATTATGTCGCCAGTTCCGGCCCCGGGGGGCAGAATGTCAACAAACGCGCGACCAAGGCTCAGGTGCGCCTTCGGGTTACGGACCTGCCGATCGCTGAGGACGCACGGAGGCGGTTGATCGAGCAGGCGGGCAGTCGAATGACACAGGCCGGCGAGTTGGTGATCGCGTCCGACGAGTTTCGATCGCAGCGGCGCAACCGCGAATCATGCTTGTCACGGTTGCGGATTCTGCTCGTGACAGCCATGAATCCGCCTCGCACCCGCAGGGCCACGCGCACCCCGCGCTGGGCGATCGAACGTCGCATTGATGAAAAAAAGCGGCAATCCGATGTCAAGCGGAGCCGTCGCAAGCCGGATCACTCGTAGCACCATCCCAGAGGTCAGGCTCTACACTGCACCGTGCTCATCCTCGGCATCGAGACCAGCAATCCATCATCAGGCACCGACCGCCCGGCAGCCGGGGTCGCGCTTGTGCGCACAGAAGAATCCCTGGTCGAAGTCCTCGGCGTCGAGTGGCTTCGAGCGACGGGCAGGCACGATGATGACCTCATGCCCGCGATCGACCGACTTTGTGCGGCCGCCAGCGTCGCACCGGCAGAACTTGGCCGCATCGGCGTGTCGATTGGGCCCGGCGGGTACACCGGGCTGCGTGTGGCGTGTACGACAGCGATGATGATCGCTGAGGCTTGCGGTGGTGAGTGCGTCGGCATCCCGACAGCACTTGTGCAGTTCGCTACGCGCGCGCAGCAGAAGCAGGAACTTTCCGCACGGGTCGCGGTCGTCCTGGCGGTCAAGGGCGTGCGCATGTATGTGCACTTCGCGGGCGAGCCGACCGGCGTGGTCATGTCGTCCGAGGAGCTGCTGGCGTGCAAGCCGACCGAAGTGATTGCGGATCAGTTCCTGCCCCCGATGGTCCGAGAATGGGCTTCCGCAGCCGGCGTTCCGATCAGTCCACCGACTTGTGATCCCGTTGCGGTAGCAGTCCTGGCAGCAAATGGCGCACCTGCCGATGTGGTCTTGCCGCTCTACGCGCGGGAGCCAGAAGCGGTCACTCGGTGGCGAGAAACCCGCTCCAAATAACCAAACGTGGTGGTATCGGGGTGAACATACTCCCAAAAGTCGGGGATCACTTGGAACCGTTTGGGCGGTTTGTGTGGATCTTGTGTGGAGGGTAACTCGGACATTCCGGTGAAGTTGGGCAGTCTGGGTGTCGATGAGAACCAGTGAATCTGGAGAAGATGGGAGGCGGGGTTTGGCAGAGAGGTTGACCGGAGAGGCTTGAAGCAATTAACGCAGGGGAATCTCATGACAACCGAGAGCGCCAAACCGCCACGCTGGTCAGACAAGAAGATCTTCACCACCGGAGAAGCAGCCCAAGTCTGCAAAGTCAGTCAACAGACGATCATTCGTTGCTTTGACAGCGGGCGCCTGACGGGGTTTCGGGTGCCTGGGTCCAAGTTTCGCCGCATACCGCGCGATGAACTGATCCGCTTCATGCGGGCCAATGGCATTCCGCTTGATCCGATCGAAGGCGACCGCAAGCGGGTGCTGGTGGTTGATGACGATTCGAATGTCAACGAGTTATTTGTCGATCTGCTGACGCGGACGGGGCGCTACGAGGTCGCGACCGCCGAGTCGGGGTATGAAGCAGGGCTCTTGACCGAGTCGTTCAAGCCTCACCTGATCATTCTCGATTACATGCTTCCGGACATCAATGGCAATGTGGTGTGCCAGCGCCTTCGCGAGCGAGAATCCACGCGCGAGACGAAGATTATCTTCATCAGTGGCGTGATTGAGCAGACGGAAGTCGAGGCGCTGATGCGGGCGGGTGCGGATGATTTTCTGAAAAAGCCGTTCGATGTTGACGTGCTTTTGCGGCGCATCGATCAGCTGGTGACGGCTGAGTGAGGAGCGCGAGCGATGTCGGCCCTCCCCTCGCAGCGCGATAAGCATGTCGAACGGATTCTGCGAGAAGTCGATCGGCTTCCGACGCTCAGCCCGATTGCTACGAGGCTGATTCATGCCGGTGCGGGCGGCGAAGTTGATCTCGATGAAATCGTGATGCTGATCGAGTCTGACCCGGCGCTCTCGGCGACGATGCTCAAGCTGTGCCGCTCAGCGGAAAAGGGGCTTGCAGATCGCATCACGAGTGTGCGCCGGGCGGTGGTGATGCTCGGGCAGGAAACGGTGCGATCGGTCGCGCTGGGTGTTGAGGTCATCGGCGTCTTGAGCCGCCAGTCGCCGCACCACGATATCGAAACGGGAACGCGGCATGGGTTTGACGCGCACGGCTTCTGGACGCACTCGATCGCTGTTGCCTGTGCAGCCGAGATGCTTGCGCGCCTGCACGAACGCGAAGGCGCCAAGGGCGAGTCGATCAAGCCCGATCAGGCGTTCCTAGGCGGGCTGTTGCACGGGCTGGGCAGGCTTGTGCTGCACCTGATTGTGCCCGAAGCCTATGAAAAGATCATTGATGCTTCGCAGCGCAAGCGCCTGCCCAGCGCATCGGTCGAACGCACGATCCTCGGGCTCGATCATCACACCGCAGGTCGAAGGTTGTCGCAGAGTTGGGGATTGCCCGAGTTTGTGCGCGACACGATCTGGTTCTGCGATCAGCCGATTGCGGGAGTGCCAATGTCGAGTGATCGCTCGCTGATTGCTCTGGTGACGCTGGCCAGGTCGCTGTGTCGTGCGCAACACCTTGGGTGGTCTGGCGATTTTCATCCTGCGGGCTCATCGCAGACAGAGCTCGAACTGCTGGGACTCAGTTGCGAGCGCGTCGAATCGGTTGTGCCTGAACTGGTGGAAGAAGTGGCAAGGCGGAGTTCGATTCTGGGTCTGGGAGAACAAACGACGCCTGAACTGCTGCTCAAGGCGCTCTCGGACGCGAACCGGACGCTTGCCGGGCTGAACCGGGCCATGAGTGAACAGTCGAAACGTGCGCAGCGGGCGGGTGAGATTGCGCAGATTGCGGGTGAGCTACTCGACGCGACGAGCGGGCCTTGTTGCTTTGCGGTTGCGCTGGGCGCGACGATCGGGGCGCTGGGCAAAGTTCTCGACATCAGGAACTGTGCTGCGACGTTTCGGATCGGCGAGTACGGCGTGTGGCGCACTGCGCAGCACGACGCGGACGGTTCGATCACCGAGATCCGCGAGGTGAGCCAGGCGCCTGTTGGGCGCGATGTGTTCTGGCTCGTTGATCGCGAGGATCTTCTGGTTTGTGTGCATGGAGCGGGCGATTGGATGGACATGGCTGCACGGGTTGATCTTTCGCCATTGCGCGAGGCGTGCGTGCATGTGCTGCTGGCGGCGGTGCGGCTCGACGCATCGCAGGACCTGGAAGATGCACTCGCACAGGCGAACCGTTCGCTGGCCGAGATGCAGGCGGAATTGACCGAAAAGGCGTCGATGGCGCGCCTGGGTGAACTGGCATCGGGGGCGGCGCACGAGATGAACAACCCGCTGGCGGTGATTCGAGGCCGGGCGCAGTTGCTGCGCAGCAGTCTTGATCCAACGGGGCTTGTGTCGGATGTCGAAGCCATCGAGAACGCAGCAGTATCGCTCAGCGCGTTGATCACGGAGCTCCACGAACTGGCCATGCCCGAACCGTCTGGCAGCGAAGTATCGGACGTTGCGGGGGTGGTTGAGCATGCGATCGAACATGTTCGAGCGAGAGTCCCGGGAGAGCACCGGATCTTGATTGAGGGGGTCGAACACGCCGTTGGCGTGGTGCAAGACCGAGAACTTGCAGCGATGGCGCTCGCGGAACTGCTTGTCAACGCGGTGCAGGCCGGACCGGACAAAGAGGTGCGTATTGAGGCTCATTTCGATGCAGCGGATAGCCGAATCTATTTGCGTGTCCGCGATTGCGGGCGTGGAATGAGTGAGCGGGCGATGGACCATGCGTTTGATCCATTTTTCAGTGAGCACCCGGCAGGGAGGCAGAGAGGCATGGGGTTGGCTCGTGCCAGACGCTGGATCGAGCACCTCGGTGGTCGGATTCGGCTGGAACACAACGCGGGCGGAGGAACGCTCGCCACGATCGAACTACCTGCGGCGCATCAATCTGCAGCGTGACGTGAGGACGGGAGACAGAGCATCATGACTCAGTGGCTTGATCCATCTCAACAAGCGGGGCAGCCGCAATCCGGCGAGCAGACTCGGCCGGTGCCGGAGGGCGAGAACCGGGCGCAAGTTCTGGTGGTGTCGCCAAAGCGCCATCTGCGCGAGCGGATGTGTGCGCATCTGGATTCGAGCGGTTGCCTGGTGCGAAGCGTTGCCAACATCTCTGATGCGCGATCGATGGTGCGCGAATGTACGATCGATGTGGCCTTGATTGACTGCTCGCTGCGCGATGGACAGGCGTTTGATCTGTGTTCAGAGTGTTCGACGCACGAACCCGGAATCGTGACGATCCTGCTCGATGAGGATCCTTCGCTCGAAGACGCGCTGCGGGCGATGCGGAGCGGCGCGATCGACCTGCTGCCGACGAGTATCGGGGCGGCGGATCTGCACAAGCACGTCAGTGCGGGGCTCGACAGGGCGCAGCACCTGCGGCAGCGCGAGCGGCGGGCGCTGAAACTGCGCGGGCTTTGCCTCCGGCTCAATGTCGCTCGCCAGGAGGTATCGAGGCAGGTCGGCGAGTTGTGTTCCGATCTTGTGGGGGCGTATCAGGATCTCTCTTCGCAGATCGAACACATCAGTGTGTCGAGCGAACTCAACAGCCTGCTGCGGCAGGAACTTGATCTTGAGTCGCTGCTGCGGACCACGCTGGAGTATCTGCTTTCGAAAATCGGCTCGACCAACGCTGCGATTTTTCTGCCCTCGAGTTCGGGCGAGTTCACACTCGGGGCCTATGTCAACTACGACCGGAACAAGGAAGATGCTGAGGTGATGCTCGATCATCTGGCGTCGGCGTTCGCACCACGATTCGAGGGGCACCACGCGACGGTGTGGTTGCGCGATGCAGCGGGGTTCGAGGCCTGGCTTGATGATGAGTCGCACTGGCTCGAATCGTGCGAGGCGATGGTGGTGCCGTGCCACGAGGCTGAAGAGTGTCTGGCGGTGCTGGTTGCGTTCCGGCATGAGCGTTCGCCGTTCACAGAGCGTGACCACGAGATTATCGGGGTGCTGGGGCGTCTGTTCGGGCGTCAGTTGGCGCGAGTGATCAGCATTCACCATCGTCATCTGCCCAAGGACAAGTGGGGCCAGAACGACGACGGTCTCTGATCGGGGCCGGGCAAGGCGAGAATGGCGATAGAGGGGCTCGTGCGTGTCGTGTGACCGGGAAACACGAAGGCGGCGGCTCTACGATCGCCTTCGATGCACGCAGCACAAAGTCAGCCTCCGGTGGCGATCGTCGTCAGCCGCTACAACGAGCGGGTGACCGGCGTGATGTGCGCGGGCGCGGTCGAGGCATATCGCAATGCGGGTGGCGATCCGGCGATGCTGGGGATTATCGACGCGGCCGGTTCGTTCGAACTGACGGGAATCTGCCTGCACGCGGCCAGGAGCGGGCTCTATGCGGGCGTGGTCGCGCTGGGGTGCATCATTCAAGGCCAGACAAGGCATGACGAACATCTGGCAGCTGCGGTGGCACAGGGCTTGACGGGCGTGACACTCGCGACGGGGGTTCCAGTGGCGTTCGGAGTCTTGACGGTGCGCGATACTGGACAGGCCGAAGCTCGCGCTGGGGGTGACAAGGGTAACAAAGGGGCCGAGGCGATGACCGCTCTGCTTGAATCTGTCGGCGCGGTCAGAGCGATCGAGATGGCGTCGCGCATCGGGCGGCCTGGTCTTGTGCATGCGTTGAGCAGCGTGCGAACTGACAAGACCGCGAGTTCTAGCTCATGAGTGCAACGCATCGCGACATACGACGCCTTGCGCTAATGGCGCTCTACCAGTTTGACGCCCGAGGCGTGAATGACGCTGAATCAATCCGCGCATCACTCGATGATGCGCAGGGGTGGCGCGATGAGGGGCTTGAGATTGGCAAGCCCGATCAGGTTCTCAAGCAGGCAGACTTTGATCGCGCGTACGCGATGGCACACGAGGTGTACGCCTTTCGCAGTGACGCGGATCGGATGCTGCTCGAACTCGCCCCGGACTGGCCCCCGCATCGGCAGGCGGCGATTGATCGGGCGATTCTGCGGCTTGGCATCTGGGAGATAGTTTCGGGCAAGACGCCACCCAAAGCCGCGATCAACGAGGCGGTTGAACTCGCGCGCTTGTTCAGCACCGAAAAATCGCCACAGTTCATCAATGGCGTGCTGGCGGCCGTCATGAAGCGAGCTGCCGTCACGCCACAAACGAACGAGGATGAAGCGTGATCCGCTCGGTGCTGTCCAAACTCAAGGCCGGCCTCGAGCGCACGCGCGAGACATTCATTGGGCAGATTCGCTCGCTGCTGGTCGGGCGCAAGGTCGATGACGCGCTCATCAGCGAACTCGAGTCGCGCTTGCTCGCTTCGGATGTCGGCGTTGTCACGACGCGCACCTTGATCGAGGGCATTCGCGAGGATGCAAAGAAGGGCACCATCGCGCGCGGCGAAGATGTACTCGAGTATCTCAAGCGTGAACTCAAGGCACTGTGGCCGGCTGAAGATCGCGTGTTGCACTTTGCCGTCGCACCCCCGACCGTCATTCTCGTCACCGGCGTCAACGGCGCGGGTAAGACGACGAGCATCGCCAAACTCTGTCATGTGCTGCGCAGTGAAGGACGCACTGTGCTGCTCGGTGCGTGCGATACGTTTCGCGCCGGGGCGGTTCGCCAACTCGAAATCTGGGCCGAGCGGCTCGGGGTCGATGTGGTCAAGGGGCAGCAGGGTGGCGACCCCGCAGCGGTTGCCTTTGATGCCTGTACCGCGGCCAAGGCGCGCGGCGTTGATGTGCTCATTCTCGATACGGCCGGCCGTCTGCATACGCAGGACCCGCTCATGCGGCAGTTGAGCAAGATCCGTTCGGTCGTCGCGCGGCAGATCGAAGGCGGGCCTCATGAAGTCCTTCTTGTTCTTGATGCCACCAGCGGGCAGAACGCGCTGCGACAGGCCGAAGAGTTCTCGGCTGCTGCGGGCGTGACCGGGATCTTCCTGACCAAACTCGATGGCACTGCCAAGGGCGGCATCGTCATCGCGGTGCGCGAGACGACATCCATCCCGGTCAAGTTCATTGGCGTTGGCGAAACGCCACAGGATGTACAGCCTTTCGACCCGGATCAGTTCGTGGATGCGTTGTTCGCGGAGTGAGCACCGCGTGCGGGTTTTTCGCGCCCGAGTCGTGCGACGCCAAGAGTGGCGGCGAAGCCGACGCCGACGAGCCCGAGAGCGCCGCCGAGGTGCATCGCGCCTGGTGCGAAGCGTTCGACGCGCCAATCTTTGGGTTTGAAGGATTCGCGGTTGTCTTCGGTCACGATCTGGCCCTTGATCGTGTCGCCGACTTGCGGCTCGACCGAATCAACGAACGGGTACAACCCGGCAGGCGCCGCGAGCAGCAGGCCGAGCAAAAATCCGATCGTCGCACGCTCGAAACGGTGGAGCACAATCTTGAGCACGTTTGAGACGCCGACAACACCAACAACGACTCCGATCCCGATCGGGATCAGTACGGGCAACTGCGCGATGGCGGTCGTCACGTCGAACGAAAGCGCCGCCCGAAAGAAGTTCTTGATGGCATCGATGACGGTTTCATAGGCCCCCAGGAGCAGCAGTAGGTATGCCCCGCTCACTCCCGGCAGGATCATGGCCGATGCAGCAGCCGCCCCAGCCAGTGTCAACAGCACTGGTCCCGATGCCGATGCCGATGAGCCGTCTCGCGTTGTCTGCAACCACACAACGCCGAGCATGATGGCGATGCCCACGAGGGTCATGACAATCGGCACGAGCGTCATAGGCCGCAACATCCGGATCAGAAGCGGCGCCCCCCCGAGCGTCAGCCCGATGAAGAGCGAATACATGATCCATCGGGCCTCGATCAGTGCGACCGAGATCAGGTTCGAAAACCCGCCGATGGCCAGCCCGGCACCGATCAGAACACTGCCAAGAATCCACAGACTCTCGGGGCGAAAGCGAAGTCTGGAAATATCGGCCACGGCTTCGATGAATCGCGTATACATGCCCGTCGCGACGAGCATCGTTCCGCCACTGATCCCTGGAACGAGGTTTGCCAAGCCCATCAGAACGCCCGCCATGAGGCTTCGGGTAAGTAGGGCGATTCCGGGACGAACCCGCACGGGTGTTTCAGCCGAATGAGTCTTCATGGAGGCGTTGTCCAGCGAGTCGTGCGAACCCCATACGATGTGGTGTATGTTGCGAGACAGTAGCCGACATTTCGTCCGCGCGGCATTGATTGCATTACTCGCCAGTATCACCGGCAGCGGGTGCATGCGCATTCAGTCCGCTCAGCCTCTGGTCGCATCGCAGGCCGAGGTGCGCCAGGTTCCGACGCAGGAGTCAGCGACTACAGGTCTGTGGCCTGCTCGATGGGCCGGTGAAGGCTCGATGGGTGTCATTGTCCCGGTCGAAGGCCCGTTGAGTTCGTGGCGCGGCATGCGCCTGGGGCCTGAGCATTACCTTCGCGGCGGGCCTGATGAGCAGGAGGATGCAGCGTTGCTCGCAGCGTCAACTCGAGCCGAGTCCGGATATCGCTACATTCTCGAAGGCCCGGGAAGTTTCATCTTTCAACGCCAGCGCGAGGGGCGAGCGCGCGTGACCGACTCAAATCCGGCAGCGATGTTCAAGTTCGTCTCTGCGCGGCTGGCGGTCGAGTTTCAAGGTATGCCCGTCGTGATGCTCGAGCGCTCGTGGTTGGCGTATTACGACTCGGCTGCCGAGCAGCCGCGAGGTCTCATCGCACTCGCGCCTGGCCTGTTCGGTGTCCCCGAGCCAGTCATCGATCGCTTCGTCGAACTGTGCCGGGCTGATGGCTGGGCGGTGCTGCGACTCCTTGCGCCGCCTTCGCGATTCACCGAACGCATCACGTTCTCGATCGATCGCAACAACCTCGACGCATCGGCCCGGACCATCGCAGCCGAACTTGGGCAGCGGGCAGCCGAGACCGCCTATGCCATCGAAGCCGGCGTACGCCATGTGCACACGCTTCGGCCCGACCTGGCTGACGGCACCCATGTGCTCATCGGGATGAGTGGCGGAGCGATGGCATCCTCAACGATTCTCGCCCGCAATGCTCCTCGCTTCGACGCGGCTGTATTCATCGCTGGCGGCGCAAACTTCCTCATGATCAATGAAGAGAGCAACTACGCGCCGTGGGTTGAAGCCATGACGTTCGAATACGGCGAGCCCGCACTGACCAGCCGCGAGAAGCGAGCGATGTTTGACGAAGTGGCCACGCGATATCTGGAGAACGCTCCGCTTGACGGCCATCATTTGGCCGAGTCGATTCGAGGCATTCCGATCCTGATGCTGCACGGCACGAATGATCGGGCGGTGCCGTCCCGCTATGGCGACCAGCTGTGGGAGAAGCTCGGCAAGCCCGAACGCTGGGTCTATCAGGTTGGGCATGAACTGATGTTCATGACGCTCAACGCTCAGACTCCGCGCGTGCTGCGATGGCTGAGGCAGCAGGAGTTTGATCGGGGCGAGGAACAATAGTGGACGCCGTCATCAGCCCCTATCACCTCACGACACGAGAAGCACCGGCCCTCGTGGCGCTCTTGTTGTGCGATCGGGCTGTAACGCTCATGCCCCTTCCGCGCAGTGGTCTGCGGGGTGATGCCGAGTCGCTGGCCCTTTCGGCCCCGCGCTATGCTCGCGTGGTCGACAGTTGGCGATGGACAATTCCGCTATGGAACGAAGGTGTGCTCCAGTCTGGCAACAACGGGCACGAGCCGGGCGATGATGTGCGGGCAGTGCATCACGAAATCTTCGAAAATCCCGCGTGGGCGGCATTGCGCCCGGTGATCGAATCCGCCTTGGCCGATGAACCCGCCGACTCGATCGAGGCTTTGGCTCACGATCTGCTGCGGGGTGGGCCCAACCCCGCGTTGTGCATTCCTGTCGCGGCCGGTCTTGATCGGTTTGCCTCCAGACACGGGCTGTTCGTGGCGCGCTCGACCGCGGCGAGCCTCTCGCAGAAGTTCGAGGAAGATTCTGGTCGTGTGCTCGGGGGCATCACCATTCCCGTGATCCTACAGGGTCGTGGCGAGCGCCTCGTTGATGCACGCCGCGTACTTGAGCCGGAACTCGCAGACCTTCGCAGTGCCTTTGCCTCGCTGGCAGCGGACGATGGACGCGAGCGACTGCGCGAAGCGGGAGCAGCGTATCGAAGCGCATTCGAGCGCCGCCGCGATGAGTTCGAAGAGCCCGAAGAAGACGAGATTCGCGTGATTGTCGGCGAGGCGTCGGTGCGACTGATCGAGATGTCCTGCGATGCAGCACTGTGCGCCAGTGAACGGGCCTCACGCCTGCTGTTGCGAAATGTGAAGGTCGAGCCCCAGGGCGGGCTTGTAGCAGTCGCGGGGCGCACGGTGTCGCTCGTAGTGCGCGTGATCGGACGATCGTGACGCGAGACGGCCAGGACTTGTTCAGATGATCAGATCGATCAGCGAACCAGTTGCAACGGTGCGCACTTTGCGATATTCGCGCACAATCTGTTGAGCAATGTCTGGCGGGCGCGTGGGTGGCACATCGCTGAGGCGAGGCCCTTCTGGTGCTGCGGGCATATGCAGCGCGTCACGTTCGGGGCGGAGCGACCCGAGCAGCGGTCGATCGGCTTCGGCTTCGCGTGCGAGTCGGTTGCGGGCAGCCAGGAAATCTGCAAACGGCATTGGTGCCCGGCAATCCGGCGCGCACCCCTCATCCTTGGGGCAAGGAGCTACCGCTCCGGGTGTGTACCCGTGAAATGGATGATGGGCTGTGGCACCTTCGATCCGCACGATCGAAGGTGTGCACAATGTGCGCCGTACCGCTCATGTTCAAAACAGCCCGATAAGAAATGCACTCCTGGGCTCTGGCTCGATGGTTCGACAAGCGACTCGAATTCGGCCGCCCGAAGTGGTGTGGTGCCTGAGCAACGCACGTTGACGGATACCATCGCTCATGTTGCTCACGAAGGCACTTGACTACGACCTGCCCGAGCACCTGATCGCGACCACCCCAGCCGAGCCTCGCGAGCGAGCACGGCTCATGGTCGTGTGGCCTGATCGCGTCGAACATCTCCGTGTTGCCGATCTGCCCGACCTCGTGGAGCCCGGCGACGCCCTGATCCTCAACCAAACACAGGTGCTCCCAGCCCGGTTCAGGGGGAGGGCGATCGAGACCGGCGGGTTTGCGGAAGGGCTGTGGCTCGGCGACGTCACGCAAGGGGATGCACTCACCTGGCACCTCTTTCTCAAAGCCCGACGCCTGCGAGCGGGGAAGCGATTTGAACTGCTCGATCGGGGTGATCGGCCATCGGGGTACGTTCTTGAACTGATCAGACGAGTGAGCGATGACGGGGTCTGGGAAGCGGCGGTCGAGGGCGGGCACACAACGCCCGAGGTGCTCAATGGCATCGGTCTGACACCATTGCCGCCGTACATCCGTGGTGCGCGCGCACGGGCGGGGGAGATTGTGGCAGAGGACGCCGATCGAAGGGCGTACCAGACGGTGGTGGCAATAGAGGCCAGGAACGCACCTGTTCTGGGTTCGGTGGCGGCACCAACTGCGGGTCTTCACTTCACGCGCGAGCTTCTCCATGCAATCGAATCTCGTGGCGTGCGTCGGGGCGAGGTGGTGCTTCAGGTGGGTGCGGGGACGTTCAAGCCGATCGAATCCGAGTTTGTCGAGCAGCATGTGATGCACCGGGAGTGGTGTTCGCTGGGGGGCGCAAGGTGGGCGATGGATCATCCGGGGCGCGTGGTTGCGGTTGGTTCCACAAGTGCGCGCACGCTGGAGAGCTATGGGCGGGCTTTGCGAGGGGGCGAGCAGCCGGGCGCGTGGATGGAGACGGATTTGCTGATCGCGCCGGGGTACGCATGGGAGCGTGTGGATGTGTTGCTGACGAACTTTCACCTGCCTCGTTCGACGCTTTTGGCGATGGTGGCGGCGATTGTGCCTGGCGGGGTGGAGCGGCTGCGGGCGTTGTACGCCGAGGCGGTGATGACGGGGTATCGCTTCTACAGTTACGGCGACGCCATGCTGATTGTGCCGAAAATTGGTTCAAGCGTGTGTGCGCCTGAGCGGCGGTGAACCGATGTGTGATTGGGCGCCTGGCGGAACCATTGAATCATGATGCTCGATCGGTTGATTGCGGGGTTGGATGTGCGCGTTGTGCAGGGGGACGCGGCGCGCGTGCGCATCTGCGACCTGACAGAAGACAGTCGGACGGTGATGCCGGGGTCGTTGTTCATTGCGCGAGCGGGGCTTTCGAGCGATGGCAGGCGTTTTGCGCGCGATGCCGTCGAGGCCGGTGCGTCGACGGTGCTGACGGATGACGAACAGATCGAGTGTCCGCGTGGGGTCGCGGTGTGCGTGACGCCACAAGTGGCGCTGGCGAGCGCGGTCTTGGCCGAGCGGTTCTATGGCGAGCCGGGGTCGAAACTCGCGATCGTGGGCGTGACCGGGACCAATGGAAAATCGACCATCGCGCATCTGGTTCATCGGATCCTGAATCGCTGCGGCGTGCGGTGCGGGCTGATCGGGACGATCGAGGTTGATGACGGGCGGGAGATCGCCCGGGCGAGCATGACAACTCCTCCGGCGATAGAACTGAGTCGCACGCTGGCGACCATGGTTGAGTCGGGGTGCCGGGCTGTGGTGATGGAGGTTTCGAGCCATGCGTTGGACCAGTTCCGGACCGATGGCCTGCGGTTCGACGTGGCGATCTTCACGAATCTGACGCATGACCACGGCGACTATCACGGGTCGCGGGAGCGTTATCTTGCAGCCAAGCGGCGGCTCTTCGGGTTGCTGCGCGAAGATGGTGTGGCCATCGCCAATTTTGATGACCCGGCGGCGCCAGAGATTGTCGCGCCTGCGCGACATGTGCGTCGGTGCTCAATGGGGGACCAAGCCGACCGCACGGGCAGAATCGTGTCGCACGAACTTTCGGGTCTGGAGGTCGTGATCGAAGGCGGGGTTCGAACGCGGCGAGCCCGGCTCGCGACGTTTGGCTCGTACAACGCGATGAACGCGATGCAGGCTGTGCTGGCGTGCGAGTCTGTGCTGGAGAAGGTCGAGCCTGAGGCTGCGGGTGAGCGACTCGATGGGGCGATTCAGGATCTGAACCCGCCGGAGGGCCGCCTGGAACTGATCAGTACACCGGCGGATGATGTCGCGGTGTTTGTGGACTATGCCCACTCGCCTGATGCCCTGGCGCATGTGCTGCAGGCAGTGCGCGAAGCGGGCGGCAAGCGGCTGTGTGCTGTGATCGGGTGTGGCGGAGATCGCGACCGCGAGAAGAGGCCCATGATGGGACGAATTGCAGCAGAGCATGCCGATCGGGTGATCGTGACGAGCGACAACCCGAGGCGCGAGTCGCCGGGCGCGATTGTGGCGCAGATTGTCGAAGGGATTGACGTGCGCGATCGCGGGCGCGTGGATGTGCATGTTGATCGGTCGCGGGCCATCGCAACAGCGATTCTCGGGGCGGTAGCTGGAGAAGTGATCGTGATCGCGGGCAAGGGACACGAGAAGGAGCAGATTTTGCCCGACCCAGCCGACCCGCAACGGGTGATCGCGCGCGTGTTCGATGACTCGAAAGAAGCGGCCAAGTTCCTGAGTGTGCGGCGTGCGCAATCGCGGGAGGCAAGTCTCGCATGAGTTTCTGGACTCTTGAATCCTTGCGGGCGGCGGCGGGGGGCGTGTGGCTCGCGCGTGGTGCTGGAGATGCGCCGCCAGCGATGCAGGGCGTGAGCATTGACTCGCGCACCGTTCGCCCGGGCCAGGTGTTTATCGCAATTGCCGGCCCGAACCATGATGGGCACGCGTTTGTCGAGCAGGCTGTCAAGGGTGGAAGCCCGCTCGTGATCGTGGAGCGGCCGACCGCTCGATTGCCTGACAGCGTTGCGGTGCTCAAGGTCGAGAGTGCGCGGCAGGCGCTGGTTCGGCTCGCTTCGGCGTATCGAAGGAGCATGCCAAGGCTCAAGGTCGTGGGGGTCACTGGCAGTTGCGGCAAGACGACGACGGTGCGCCTCATTCACGCGGTGTTGAGTCAGAAACTGCGCGGTTCGGCACCGCTCAAGTCGTTCAACAACGACATCGGGCTTCCGTTGACGCTTCTGGGGGCCCAGCCGAGCGATCAGTATGTGGTGTGCGAACTCGGGACCAACGCTCCGGGTGAGATTGAATATCTGGCGAGAATCTGCCAGCCGGATGTGGGCGTCATCACGATGATCGGGCATTCGCATCTGGAGAAACTTGGTTCGATCGAGGGTGTCGCAGCCGAGAAGGCGTCGATGCTGTCGCATCTGGCAGCTTCGGGTCTGGCGCTGCTGCCGTCGAGTGCGCCGATGCTCAGTCGATATGTGCCACAGGATGTGCTTGCGCGGAGCGTGTGGTTCGGGGCTGAAGAAGAGGCGGAACTGCGCGCGTCGGACGTGGTGAGCACGGAGCGCGGCGTCGAGTTTACGATCAATGAGCGCGTGCGATTCGGCGTGCCTTTGATCGGCGAGCACAACGCGGTGAACGCGACGGCAGCGATCGGTGTCGGGCGACGACTTGGGCTGGATGACGAGGCGATCCGGCAGGGGTTGCTTGGCGTTGTGCCGGCCGAGATGCGACTGGGCGTGCAACGCCTCGGGGCGGTGACGGTGCTCAATGACGTATACAACGCCAACACGGAATCCATGCAGGCAGCCTTGCGGGCGCTCAAGGCGTGGCACGAGCGCGGCAGACGGGTTGCGATTCTCGGCGACATGCTCGAATTGGGCGCTCAGACAACTGAACAGCACAGCGCCCTCGGGCAGTGGATCGCGCACGAGCGCCCGGCCGATCTGGTCATTCTCGTCGGCGACCATGTGCAACACACGCGCGACCAGGCGGCTGCAAGCGGCTCGATCGAGGTGCTGCTGCTGTCGGATGAGGAGGGCGTGTGGGATGCGATTGCGGGCCATCTGAGGCCTGGCGATGTGGTTCTGGTCAAGGCATCGCGTTCGAGCCGGCTGGAGCGGGCGATTGCAGCGATCGAGCAACGTTTCGGCGCGAATGTCGTCGTGGCGCCCCTGCGACAACCTACAGGCACTGCGGGTGATTGATGTTTTATCTGTTGCACCAGACATTGCGTGATTGGCTGGTTTCGACGGGTTTGTACCCTTTGTTCAGCCTGTTCGATGAGATCCAGTTTCGCGCGCTGGCTGCGATCGGGTTGTCGTTTCTGATCGTCATCGCGCTGGGCAAGCCGACGATTCGGAAACTGGTGCGCATGAAGATCGGGGATTCGGGGCTGACCGATGCGGCGGCGCTTCGCCAGACGGCGGTGACCAAAGCCAACACGCCGACGATGGGTGGTGTGCTCATTGTTGCAGCGATCGGGCTCTCGACACTTTTGCTGGCTGACCTTGCGAACTTTTATGTGCTGCTGTCGCTCGTGGTGCTGGTATGGCTGGCGGTGCTGGGGGGGTTTGACGACTGGCTGAAGCTCACGGCTGCGCGGCGCGGGACTGGAAGGCAGGGTCTCTATGCGTGGGAAAAACTGGTGTTTCAGTTGGGCATCGGGCTGCTGGTGGGGTACTTCGTGTTTCGCGAGGGGAACACGGAAGCGGCGCGCGACATTGCACACGTGCTGAACCTGCCGTTTCAGAAGACCTATACATCGCAGATCGGCGGCATGTCGGCGGGGCTGATTTTTCTTTCGCTTGGGCCTTTCATGCTGCTTTCGATGCTGATGGTGGGGGGGCTGAGCAACGCGGTGAACATCACAGACGGGATGGACGGGCTGGCGAGCGGGATCTGCGGGGTTGCGTCGCTGGCGATGTTGGCCCTGGCGCTGATTGGGGGCACGGAGACTTGGGCGCATTACCTGCTGGTGCCTCATGTGGTGGGGGCGGAGGAGCTTTCGGTCGTGGCCGGTGCGATGGCTGGGGCGTGCGTCGGATTCCTGTTCTGGAATTGCTCCCCGGCGATGGTGTTTATGGGAGACACGGGTTCATTGGCGCTGGGGGGGCTGATCGCATATATCGCGGTGGTGGTGCGGCAGGAAGCGGTGGCGCTGGTGCTGATGGGCGTGTGCCTGGTCGAGATCGGGTCGGTGGTGCTTCAGGTCGGGTACTTCCGCGCAACCGGGGGTAAACGTATTTTTCGGTGTGCTCCGTACCACCATCACCTGCACCTGGGTGGGTGGGGGGAGCAGCAGGTGGTTGTCCGGCTCTGGATTGTGACGATCCTGCTGGCGGTGGTTGCCTTGGCCAGCATCAAGGTGCGATGAGACACTCGGCGTCCGGGTTCGTATAGTGGTAGACTCGTTCGGGTCGGCACTGAGCCGCCGTCGGGAGGTATCGCGTCGGGGAGCACTGTGGCCCATCGGATCGAACTGGCAATTGTCGAACCAGCGGACAAGGTCCAAACGTTCTCGATCAACCTCGGGAACCTGGGCGATGAGTGTGTCGTGGGACGTAGTCGCGATTGTGGCGTGACGCTCGACGACGATATGACCGCGCCGAGGCATTGCCGCCTTTTCGTCGCGGACAAGGGACTGATGGTCGAGAATCTCGACGACGAGATCGGGACATGCCTCAACGGCGAGTTTCTGGCAGAGCCTGGTGCATTGCCCGCGCGGTGCGAGTTGCTCGTGGGAGCGACGCTGATTCGGGTGCGCGTGACACGGGATGATGCTTCGGGCGAAACGACACAGAGCGAAGTGCCCGAGGTCGTGCGAAATGTCGTGACTCCTGCGGCGGACGCACCGGCGGGGCGTTCGGCACCAGTCGCGCCGCCTCCGACGGCCGGAGTAGAGACGACGCCTTCGGGCTGGGCGGCTCCAACGCGCGGCATCGATGACAGCGCGACGCGTGATGAATCGCTCTGGCCTCGCAAGGAAGAACTGGTCGAACCGGCCATCGGTCAGGCAGCCTCAGAGGCGGTGTTTGAACAAGCGACGCCAGCGCCCGAACCGGTGGCAAGGCGCGAGTCCCCAGCGTCTTTCCAGCCGCCCTCACCGAGCCAGCAGGCATCAGACGTGACGCCACCATCGGCTTCGAGTTCGCAGGGTGAATCGGGCACGAGCAAGTCATGGGCGCGGGCGATGACCTACAGCCCCGATGCGAGTCTGGTTGACCGCATCGAACGCGACTTGCGTGAAGAGTTCTCGTCGTACCCGAGTGTGCGCGATGCTTCGGCTTTGCGCTTGCTGATCCAGCGCGGGGTGGAGCGTGCTAAGGGGTATGGCCTTGAGGAAGAGGAACACGTCTATCAGTTCCTGCGGTGCATGGTGATGCTCGATGATGAGATTGATGGCAGAAACCCAGACACGGAAGATGTGTGGCTGACGATCAGCCACGCCAAGCGGCCCGCGGCCCAGCGCATCGAGCGGGCTGTGAAGATTGCGTCGCGGCTCGCATCGGAGCGCAGCGGCTCGCGCTCTCGAGCGGCCCGGGCACCGTCGCGACCATCACCCAGCGCTCCAGCGGCGCCGATCCCGGCGGCTGCACCCGCAGCCTTTGACGTTTCGCCTTCACAAGGCTACTCGCGAGCGGGGCGCACAAACTCGCTTACGGATGCGGATGTAACGGCGGACCCGGAGCGATCATCCGCGACGCACGCAACGCGCGGCACGCCTCCGCCTCCGCCCGATGCAGCAGCGGCTGAGGACTCGCTGCCCGAGATTCCAGGGTTTGCGATCAAGGAAGAAATCGGGTCGGGCGGCATGGGGCGCGTGTTTCTTGCGTATGACACGCAACTGGACAAGGATGTCGCGATCAAGGTGCTGCGCTCGGTGGATCCGGAATCTCAGGAGCAGTTGCAGCACGAGGCAAGGGCTGCAGCCAAGCTCGAGCATCCGAACATCGTGCAAGTCGCCCGGTTCGAAAAGCTCGGCCGAGGCGGATACTACATCATGCAGTTCGTGCGCGGGCTTGACGGATCCAAACTGGTCAAGCGGTTTGAGTCCAAGGCTGCGCATCAGCTCACAGGGGATGCGGTGCTCGCGACGGCCGGGGTCGATCCGAAGCGTTCGCCCGCCGAACTGCGCGAACTGCTCCTCCCCGACAAGAACGCGTACTACCGGCTGGTTGCGTACTGGGTTGCGGGCGTTGCGGACGGCCTTGAGCGCGCCCATTCGGAGGGTGTGCTGCATCGCGACATCAAGCCGAGCAATCTTCTTCTGTCTTCCGACGGGCGCATGATGATTACGGACTTTGGTCTTGCGGCCAGGCCTGCGGATCGGCAGGGCATCGGGCGTGCGCGGGTCGGGACACCTCGGTACTTGTCGCCCGAGCGTGTGGCAGACTGGGCAAGTTTCTCGGATGAGGTGCAGTTGAATGACGCGCGGGCGGATGTGTGGAGCCTTGGTGCGGTGTTGTATGAGTTTCTGGTGTATCGCCCAGCATTTCGCGGGACGGTGGCCGAGGTTCTGCGCGATATCGTGACCGAAGCACCGGGCAAGCCAAGCACGCTGGTGTGGTCTGTGCCTGAGATTCTCGAGCGGATCTGCCTCCAGGCCATGGCCCGCCGACCGGATGATCGGTTTATGAAGGCTGGGGACATGGGCGAAGCCCTGCGGGGTTGGCTGCGGGTCGAGATGGGTGTCGAGCGCAAGGGGCGCATTCCGTTCCTGACCTGACATCGACCGGCTACGCCGATCCGGAAAATCTCATGGATCTGCCCGGATTGAACCGATATGATCGAGCGCTCGTATCCAATGATGCGGCAAGACTTTGCGCGTCTCAGGCAAGTGTAAACCCCTTATGCCCATTCAGCGTTACATCGTCGAAGTCGAAAACCAGCCCGACCGATCGGGAGCAACTGGCATGGTGACGGTGCAGTTTGACCAGGGTGGCATCAGTGCTAAGGGCGATGAGTTCACACAGTTGCGTCGCGTGACCAAGGGCGAGTGGGTGAGCATCGGGAGCGTGCGGGTGCGCGTCAGGCCTGCCTCCGAACTGCTCGATGAGGGCGAAATCAACAGTGCCAACTGGACTCGCCCCGAACTACTGGTTTCGACGCCCGAAGCCGACCGCATCCGTCGGCTGCGCTCGGTGCTGCCGATGGAGGAAGGGACGGACATCCTGATCGGCCGCAGCAGCAAGAAGAACGACATTGTGCTCGAAGACGAGCATGTTTCTCGTCGGCACCTCCGCATTGTGGTTCGCGGCGGGCGGCACTTCGTCGAGGATCTGGGCAGTCGATGGGGAACGATCGTCAATGGCACGCGCATCGATCTGTCGGTCGCGCTCAATCACGGCGATGAAGTGCGGCTTGGGCGATCTGTGCTGCGCTTCGTGAAGTTCTCTGACGGGTTCGAGTTCGTGCCCGACGATTCGGTCGCTGCGAGCATGGCTGAAGGACGTGGCCCGTCATGGAGGCCGGACCCGGAAGTCGGCGAAGATGGCATGACGCTGACCGCAACGACGCTGCTGGCCATCCCGGCGCCGGAGCCCACCAAGCCTGCAACCCCGGCACCGGTGGTTGTTCGCCAGGAGTCGGCAGACGACGGTGCAGGCGCGAGCATCTCGCAGAAACTGTCGAACTGGATGAGACCCAAGAAGTCGCGTTGAGTTTCATCGTGTTCGATCAGATCGCGGGCTTGAATTGAAAATCGAGTTCGGCCTCGGCTGCGCGAGCAATCGCGAGCAGTGTCTGTTCGTCGAACGGGCGAGCGACAAGTTGCACTCCGATCGGAAGCGAGGGCGTGGCGGAGGTCGTAGCGACGGGAATCGTGATGGCTGGCAGCCCGGCGAGGTTGATGCCGACCGTGTAGATATCTTCGAGATAGAGCGCGAGTGGATCGGCGAGTTTCTCGCCACGGCGGAATGCGGGCCCGGGCGATGCAGGCATCAGCAATGCGTGGACGCGGTGCTCGGAAAAAGCGCGGTCGTAGTCCTGTTTGATGAGTCGGCGAGTCTTGAGCGCACGCAAGTAGTATGCGTCGTAGTACCCGGCTGAGAGCACGTGCGCTCCGAGCATGATGCGCCGCTGCACCTCGCGCCCGAAGCCTTGCGAACGCGAGCGTGTGTACAAGTCATCCAGCGAGTCGCTCGGCGCGAGCGCAGCCCGCACGCCATAGCGCACGCCGTCGTAGCGAGCAAGGTTGGAACTCGCTTCTGCCGTCGCAACAATGTAATACGCATCGATGGCAAGCGGCGCGGTCGGAAGATCGACATCGACGATGGTCGCGCCACGCAGCCGAAGTGCGCCAGCGGTGCGCTCGACCGCAGCGTTCACGTCCTGGTGATTGTGCTCGGTGAGCATCGAGCGCACGAGACCGATGCGCAGGTCAGGGATCGGTTCATCTATCGTCGCCAGGTAGTTCGGCACGGGCTGGCGCGAGGAGGTCGAATCGTGCGGATCCTCTCCGGCGATGGTCTGAAGAATCGCAGCTGCGAGGCGAACATTGGCGGTGATCGGGCCGATGCAATCGAGGCTCGAGGCGTAGGCGACGAGCCCGAACCGACTCACGCGGCCATAGGTGGGCTTGAGCCCGACGACCCCGCAGTGTGAAGCCGGTTGACGGATGGAGCCTCCGGTGTCGGAGCCGAGCGCCGCGGGGACGATGCGTGCCGCAACAGCAGCCGCGGAGCCGCCGGAGCTTCCACCGGGAACGTGATCGAGGCTCCAGGGGTTCGAGGTTGGGCCAAAGGGCGAGTGCTCGGTCGAAGAGCCCATGCCGAACTCATCCATGTTGGTCTTGGCGATGATGGCAACGCCAGCAGCTTCGAGGCGAGCGACGGCGGTGGCGGCGAACGGTGAGCGGTAGTTGGCGAGAATCCGACTGCCCGCAGTGGTGAGGCCTTGGGTCGTGCAGATGTTGTCCTTGATGGCGATGGGGGTGCTGCTGAGCGTGTCATTGATGGCTGGACGCTTGTCGCGCAGATCGACGTCCGCCGGATCAAAGATCTGCGTGAAGGCGTTGAGCGACGGCTGATGGGCGTGGGCAGCAGCGATGGCGTGAGAGGCGAGGCTGGTCATGATTCGTGCTCGTCAATGAGGATCTGAACGGAGAATCCGCCGACGATGTCGTTGTTGTGAATGTAGAGCCAATCCTCGAGTTGGTCGATCGGGCGTGTGACTTGGTCGCCCAGTGCGAAGCCTTTGACCTCGTGAGGCTCATTGCCGAGCGTGCCTGAGATCGTGGTATCAGTGATGGCGTGGACGTCGATCCACATATGTTCGACCGCCTGGCCATCGTCGAAGGGAAACTTAGCCGAGTGGTTGATGCCTTTCTTGAGCGCAAAGGCTTCGGCAAACTCGGGAAATCGCGAGTGGGCTTCGCGTGCAGCATCGGCAAGGGCAGCATCATCTTGCGGGCGGTGGATAACGGAGGGCTGCGCAACATTGCTCATCAGGTCGAGCCACGGCCCCGTGCGCATGGCTTCGAGAATTTCGGGCGTGGGAATCGCAGCAAGATTGAGACCCGGCAGGAAGAGGAGCGTGGCAGTGGAAGGCGCGATCTCGGCAGCGATTTGTCCGATGACAGCAAAGGCCTGATCGGTGTCGCCCCCGAGATGGTCGATGGCGATCCATGCCTTGTGCGCGCGGTAGGCAGCATCAAAGTCAGGCCGGGAGGTCGGGGTGGTGTTGGACTCGGGGTCGGGGTCGTACGCAAAGCGAGCGATCAGGATGCCGTACACACAGCGATTCACAGCCACGGGAATCATGCGTCCGGGATCTTCGAGGTTCGGAGCGAAGTCTGGAGCCGGGAGGGCAGACGCTTCGAGCAGAGTCGGAGCACTCGTCGGAAGCGCGCGGCGCACCGCACTGACAATTTCAGCATCTGTCAGATTGGGGAGTTCCTTCATCAGGATGACGACAGAAAAGTTGAGATCGCTGCGCCGGGCGCGCGGGCGAAAGAGCCGCGTCAGTGTGCGCAGGATCGAGCCGATCATGCTCCGCCGCCTTCGCCGAGAACCTTGGGAACTTTGAAATAGTCGGTGTATCGGTCCGGAGCCAAGCCGAGCGAGGCGTCGTGGTCGAGGTGCGGGCCGAGTTCGTCGGACGCGAGGCGGTTGACGTCGCCCTCGACATGAGACATCGGTTCGACACCTTCCAGATCGAGGGTCGCGAGGTTCTCGGCGTGGTGGAGGACTGCTTCGAGCCGAGCCTGCAGGTCCGCGACTTGATCGGAAGCGATCGAAAGTTTGGCGAGTCGCGCGAGGCGATGGATGTCGTCGGCTGAAAGGGGAGGCATCGGAAAGTGTAGAGGCAGGAAAGTCAGAAGCGTTTGTGCGTGGCGCGTGTGTCCGGGCCTCGCAGCCCGAGGATCGAGCGGATGATGTGCACGTCTTCGGGGCGTGTGATTTTGATGTTGCGGCGTTCGCCCGCGACGATGAGGACACGCTGACCGAGTTTCTCGACAAGCGAGGCATCGTCGGTGCTTGACAGATCATTCTGGGCGTAAGCGCGGCGAAGGAGAGCAAGTTCGAAAACCTGAGGCGTCTGAACAGCCACAAGACCTGTGCGGTCGCAGGTTTCGAGAACGGGGCGAAGGTGTTGATTTCCGGTGGATGCGCCGAGGATGGCGGCAATCGGGTCGGCGTCAGGTGACTCCGTGATCGGATCGCCCGCTCGTTTGAGGGTGTCGTCGAGGGGAATGCCTGGGATCACGGCCGGGTGACGGGCTGCAGCATCAAAAACGCGGTCGATCAGAGTCTCTGAAGCAGCAGGGCGCGCAGCGTCATGGATGGCCACGTGAGTGTGGTCGTCGCTGACCAGAGCAAGTGCCTTTGCGACTGATTCGTATCGGTGCTTGGCTCCTCCACGGCAGATCTGTACGCCAAAAAGTGACAGTTTGTCGCTGTGTCGCAGCGAGAAGGCAGCGAAGGCATCGTCGGAGGCCGGGGCGGCGACGATAATGGTGCCGACGTCGTCGCGGGTGTTGAAGAGTTCGACTGTGCGCTGAAGAACAGGTTTTCCGCCTAGATCTTCGTCTAGTTTGGATCGGGTAGGGTCATCGGTGCGAAATCGGGCCGAAGCACCTGCTGCGGGAATGATGACTGCTACACGCATCGGTTTAGGTCCTTTGGGGTTTGGGTTGACAATAGATGGTTCAAAGTAGGGTAGATGATGACAATGGGGGATTGCCGGTGCTACACTGTGACCCCGTAACTGTCTGTTCTGCGGGCTGTTCTGTGGGATGTTTGCGAATCGGACCAGGTTTGCAATTTGATAGGCCGCTCGGTTCTCTTGAGCGGTAGTGAACCCGTAACTTGGAGTATGTCATGCAAGTGAAATCGTTGAAACTGGCAGGCGCGGTGCTTTTTGCAGCATCGCTGTTGCTGGGCACCGGATGCCGGTCCCATGAACAGCGGGCGACAAGCGAGACGGTCAAAGTCGAGCACGTCGCTGTGGAGTTGGAGGGGCAGCCCGATCCGTGGTGGGATCCGAGGCCACCCAAGCGTCGGACAGACGGCGTTCCGGCCCAAGCACCCGCACAGGAGACACGCGCTCCGGCAGTGACGGCAGGACGTGGCTCGGTCTCGGCGGCGTATCCGACGGGCGATCCACGCACGAGCGCGATCCTGATCGAGAAGTTCTTCCCGACCACGGTCAACGCAGGTGCGCCGTTCGATTACGAAATTCGGGTGACCAACCTGACGAGCCTCGATCTGGACAATGTTCAGATCTGGGACTCAGTCCCGAACAACTTCCGTCTGATCTCCGCCGATCCGTCGGTCACGAGTTCGGACGCTGGCACATTGCACTGGCTTCTCGGCTCGATGGGACCGCGCGAAGTTCGCACAATCAAGGTCCGCGGGTCCGCCCCGGCTGAGGGCAGTATTCAGGCCTGCGCCAAGGTGTCGTATGACACGAGCCTCTGCAATGAGATCCTTGTCGTCAAGCCGGCCCTGACGCTCGCGGTCACGACCATTCCGGAAGCCTTGATCTGCGACAACATCCCGATCAAGTACACCGTGTGCAACACCGGCACCGGCCCGGCGACCAACGTCGTTGTCACCGAAACGCTGCCCGAAGGTCTCACCGTCAACGGTGCGCGTGAAGTTCGCTTCACCGCCCCGGCTCTCGCAGCCGGACAGTGCCAGGACTTCACCGTCATGGCCAAGGCTGCCAAGACAGGCGCGTTCTCGTTCGCGGGCAATGCCGCAGCCGAAGGCGATCTGAAGGCCACCGCCGAGGCAGCTCGCACCACCGTGCGTCAGGCTGTGCTCGCAGTTGATATCGAGTGCCCCGGCCGCACCTTCCTCGGCCGCAACACGACCTTCAAGGTCACGGCTGAGAACAAGGGTGACGGCGTGGCCGCTGGTGCTTCGCTGGTCGTTCCCGTTCCGGCAGGTTCCGAGTTCGTCTCCGCCACTGGCGGTGGCACACTCCAGGGCGGAAACGTCGTCTGGAATCTCGGCAACTTCGCACCCGGTGCACGCGTGAGCGGCGAGATCGTCGTCCGCGCATCGTCGGCTCAGAGCCTGACCGCCCGCGCAACTCTCACGGGAACCTGCGCCACAGCGGTCAACGATCAGTGCCAGACCAACATCGAAGGTATTCCCGCGATGCTGCTCGACGGCTATGACGATCCGGACCCGATCGAACTCCGCCAGACCGTGACGTACACGCTCACCGTCACCAACCAGGGTTCGGCAGACCTGACCAATGTTCGCTTCCGCTCCTTCATGGACGAAGGCAACACGATGGAGTTCGTCTCCGCCACCGGCGCGACACCCGATGGCCCGGCCACTGGCCAGGCCCGCGGACTCGAGATCACCTTCCCGGCTGTCACTCGGATCGCTCCGGGGGCAACCGCGACCTATCGGATTACGGTCCGTGCGGTCAAGGCCGGTCAGGTGTCCTTCCGTGCCGAGTCGGTCTCGAACGAGATCACCAGGCCTCTGATCAAGGTCGAGACGACCAACTTCTACGAGTAATCTTCGAGGCAACTCAACGAATACTCACCAACGCCCGGGCTTCGGCTCGGGCGTTTTTCTTTTTGTCGTACCAGGCATTGCATGTGTCCGGGGCTGCACACAAGTCGATCAGACTTTGCGAATTCGTTAAACCCACGAGCCAGCACAATCGCTGTAGCCCCGATGTTGACATTGGCGTGACCATCTGAGGACTTGACACGGGGGGGGGCAGTGGTACACTGAAAATTGATAGAGGTGCATATTCATGCTCAAGTTCTCACGCGATGTGCAAGTGAAGTCACCGAGGCAAGAGTCGTTGCCCCGGCTGAGCTGGGCAATGTGCACGCGGAAGACTCGGCTCATCCGGGGTTTCTCGCTGATCGAACTGGTGGTTGTGATCGGGATCGTGATGATCTTGATAGGGCTGATGGCTCCATCGCTCGGCCGGGCGATGTCGCAGGCGAAACTGACGCGCGATGTGGCGCTGGTGCGACAGCATGCCGCGACGATTGCGATGTATGCCGGAGATTACAAGGAGGCCCACCCGTATCCATACGATCTGACAGGGCACTTGTACAGGGTTGCAGGTGACTGGGCTTTGCCGATGATCGAGAGCGGGCACTTCGAGAATGTGGCGGAGGTCGATCCGTATACGCTCGACGGTCGTTTGTTCTCTTACATGATGTCGATTGCGATGGTGTATAACGCGGATGAAATGAGACCGGGCTATGTGCCTCTCGCGATTCATCAGAAGTCTAACACGACTCGTGCCTTTCAGGTGCTCTTTCCGAGTTCAAAGGGCCTGCTGGTGCGAGAAAGCAACGGACTTGCGCCTTCTGAAGGAGGAACGGGGTTTTGCTGTGCTTGGCCTTGGATCGCGCCGATCGCATTCAGCGATGGCTCGGCGGGTAGCGGAACGTATGTGGATTTCAACGAAGAAATGCCGCTGCTCCTTGATGAGGGCATCGGCATGCCAGTGATCTCGACATGGTTCGGGGTGCGTGGTCGAGATCGATAATTCAGTGATTTTGGAAGAGAATGTGGAAAGGATGAGAAAATGAAGGGTCGTAGAACTGTCGGGATCTTGGCGTGTGGGATTCTGGTGGCAAGTGCAATCGCGCAAGCCGCGCCGGTGTGTTGCAAGTATCTTTATCAGTGGCCTGCGGAAGAGAATCCGCCTTCTGAATTGGGTGGCCCGTGTTCCGGGTCATATGCCGTCGTGTGTGAACAGGACGCCGTGTCCGGGTTCAATAATGATCAGCACGTGAAAGCGCGGGCTGGATGGCGATGGGCAAACTGCTACTCTTACGAGCTCAATGAGGGTGCGTACTTTGCGCGTGGAGAGTGCGCAGGCGGCCCACCTCCAGGCGGAAAGCTCATCGGGATTCTGCCAGACGGACGCTGTTGCTGGCTGGTGGGGACTCGAACGCTGACCGTTTTTCCCCAACTGTATCAGATTTGGAACTGCGAGAACAGTTGTCTGTCTGGCCCACCGGTGTAAAGATTTTGAATCCGAGGGGATACGGCGATGTTGAGCAAATCTTGCGTATTGCTGGCGTGTCTAAATGTAGCGGTTGCCACTGGGTTCTCGAAGTCGGAATCACAAAACTCGTCATTTTATGATTCATCGTGGCATGAGTTGAAAGAAGCCTCGACAACTTGGGGAAAGTCATCAGGGACTATCGTCGCGACTTTCGAATTTTCAGGAGAAACTAAGAATGGCATGCAGGGATACGGTCGGATGATTATCGCATATGATGCGGTGACCGGCGCGTGGTTCCAAGCAAGCCAACAGGATGTCATGGGACGTGATCGAATGGGGCGATCATTTAGGGGAGAGGCACGGCGGGGCTCTATCGTCATCGATGAGCAGCCTGTCGACGATAGTGGGCTCTCTTTGAGTTATTATATTCCGAGCATATATACACAGTGGCTGTTGCAAGAATCGTCACGAGCATCGCGAATTGAACGCGCGATTGACCAGACGTGGCGGGTTTCATTTCAACGGCCCTTCTATGGGACATCAAGGACGCGGGCCGCGTCGATTATACTGAGCGCTGATGGTAGCCCACAACGGCTTGAAGTGGCTGCCGACCCTGAAATGGGACATCCGGTGGGAGACACGATCTCTTACACGATTGATCAGCGTTCACCGCCGGGTTTCGCGGTTGTCGAAAAGACAGGCGGTGCAAACCCATTTCGCCTTGTCCAGATTGATTATTTTCCCGATGGGAAGACAGAACTCTTCGAGGTGGAGAACATCGAATCAATGGCAGTTGATAACCGGATCTTAGGGGAGATGAGAGTTACTGCAATTTCCGGTGAAGCGATGCGTGGCCGTGAACCCGCAAGCATTGTATATGAGCAGCAGCGAGTCTCGAGAATGAGTTGGCCCCTGATCGTGACAGGTATTGTCGTTGTGGTGATCGGGCTGTTTGTATTGATTCGCGCGAGGGTTGCGCGGTGATGACAGCCGCGCCCGGGGTGATCACGTTTGCGGGACCTAAGCCTTGTGCACGATTGGCAGCTGCCGCCCTTCTGCTTGTCGCGCTCGGCGTATCACTTCTGCTGCTGTACTCGGGAATCGAGAAAATTGCTGATCTGGAGACATTCAAGCGTGTGGTTGTCTCGCATGGCTTGTTGAGCAGTTCGGTTGCTGGTCTTGCTTCAACCGCACTTGTGATTGTTGAACTTCTGGTTGGCGGGCTGGGGCTCGTGTTGATCTTGACACGCGGCCAGAGAGCGGTGGGCTTGGTGTTACTTGCTGGTGCTGTGGTGTTTTTGGTGTTTGCCGGTTATGCCGCTGCACTCACGATCAGGCCTCCCCCAGAGCCCACTTCGTGCGGGTGTGGCCTGCTTGCATCGGGAGAGGCCAACTGGGGCGTGATCCTGACGCGCAGTGTGATCGCGGCCTCGCTGCTTGCTGCTGGGGCGTTGTTCAGCGCGACGCGACCAGTACAAGTAGCCACATCGCACAGCGTGTCGGCCCAACCGGCGCTAGAATAACCCATTGACAAGTTGGGGCCGATGTGGTTTCGACCGTGCAGGGAAGGCTTGATGATGCGTGTCGAGGGGCGTGCTGGCCTCGTAAAAAGCACGCAAACACTATGACTGCCGAACCGCAGTACGCAATGGCAGCCTAAAGGGCTTCCGATCCGTCGCTCGACGTCCGATACGGCGGCGGGTCAAGACATCGGGCTGGCAGAGTCGGGGTGCAACCGGCCGATTCTGCGAGGAGGTTCACCGGTCGCTGGGCCGAAGTGCAGGCTGTTGCTGGCCGGCACCACGCCGAGATTCAAAACAGCAACTACACACGTAGACGCATCCTGCTGACTGCATTGGGACGGGGGTTCGATTCCCCCCGGCTCCATTTCCTTGTAGGACAAGGACTTGCGGAAATATCTCGCAAGTTCCCGCAACGGGCGGACTTACGCCCGTTGGTCGTTTTTGGCGTGGCGGCCTGCTTCGGGCCATTTCGAGGCGTTTCCGACGCCTTCTGCTGCGCCTGGCGCTGCGCGCAGTTCGGGTGGGTCGCACCGGTGCTCGCCGCTCTCTCAAACAGCTCGTCTGGCACGGCGTTGGCGTAGTGCTTGCCACTGACAGTGATGCTGTGGCCGATCCACTTGCTCACCGCGAACTGCGGGAAGGTCATCGCCATCTCCTTTTCGCACGACGAGCGGAGCGTCTGCCAGAGGCGGTCCCAAGGCTCGACGCCGGCTGCGGCGCAGATGCGTCGGACCTGTCGGATGATAGCGCCCTTGCCGCCGATCGCGACGATCGGCATGTCGCCGTCCGGCATCGCCTCGAAGCGGTCTTGGAGCAACGTCATCAGTTTTGGCATGATGGGAACGACCCGCTGGGCATGGCCCTCGTATCGCTCCGTCTTCGGGCTGTGAACGGTAAGGCGGGCGCCGAGAAAGTCCACATCGGCCCAGGTGAGCCGGTGCGATTCGCTCGGGATGCGCAGTCCGGCGTAGCGGGCAAGGCCGAAAAGCAGCCGCCACTCGGAATCCGGGCAGGCGTCGATGACGGCCTCGATTTCTTCGGGCGTGACGTATCGCGTGTACTTACTTGGGGTCGGACCGCTCTTGAGAGTGTCGAAGGGGTTAGCGTCGATGACCTTGCGGCGAACCGCCTCGGCCAGCATCGTCTTCGCATTGCCGCAGTGTGTGCGGACGGCTGCCTCCGACAGACCCAGATCTTTGAGCGACCGTCGCCATGCCGTTGCCTCCTCGGGCTCGATCTTCCGCAGCGACTGGTCCTTGTCGAAGAACGCGAGCAGCTTGGTCTGCGTCTGGCGGAGTTTACGGATGCTCTCGGGCTTGAGGTCATCGGCTCGCTCAGTGATGTAGCCGTTGATGAGTGTGCCGAGAGTGGCGCTGTGGCGGGCGGGGACGAGGTCAACCGCGGCGAGCTTGGCGTGCATGCGGTCGTCAAGGTTGGCAAGCCAGCGGGCGGTGTCGTCCCCGGGGGCGTGGCCATGCATGGCCGCGCTGGCAAGGTCCTCAACGCGGACCTTGAAGGCTTCGGCGTAGCGCTTGGCGACCTTGCCGAGCGTGATGTGCCGTGGCGTGCCGTCGGTGGTGCGGAAGCTGATGAATCGACTTCCATTGCTGCGGGTGGTGATGCTTGCCATCAGGCGGACCTCCGTATTCGTGAGTGATGCACGGCTGGGGGAAAGGGTCAAGCGGGACGGGCTGATTCCGTCAAAATGTGTACGGATTTAGTCGATGGGCGCGCGGACCTCACCGCCTGACACTGACGAAACTGACGAAACCCCGCCCTGCGGCCCATCCGGGGCGTGTGCTGCCGGCGTGGGCGGGGATGTGTCGGACGCAATGGCATGGCCGTTGAGTGTGAACCGACGCGAAGGCCGACCACCGCGGGCCCCAGGCGCGTGCCATGACCACATACCATGACCAGCATTCACCATGGCGTCGAGTTCCGCCTCGGCGTCGGTTGCCCGGCGTAGCGAGCGGAGGCGTTGCCACTCGCGAATGCTCACAGACCCGCCGTGGCGAGAGATCAGTGCGAGGTGACGCTTCATGACACGCCCCTCGGGGGGCTCGATGATGCTGAGCCGCGCGTGAAGCTCAGAGGCGGCGAGGTAGTCGGCCCACGCGATGGCAGATGCCATCGTTTCGACATCGATGTGAGTGGCGTCCGCGGGCGTGTTCGTTCGACCCCAAGTCGCCAGCGCGTGCAGCGTCAGCGCGAACCGCAGTGAAAGGCCGCAGAGCTTGCCGCCCCACGCGCGGCGCTCGGCCAGATCACCGAGCCCCAGAGCGGCTTCGTTCCGCAGTTGGAAGGCGTGGTACACCGCGTCGGCCTCGGGTGAGAGCGCGATGGCAACGGGGTCGACATTGGGATCGTCGCTCGGCTCGAAGGAGAGCAGTCTGGTGATGGCGGAATGCCACGCCTCCCGCGCAGACACCGCCACCTGCTCGGGGCGTACGTCGCGCGTGCCAACGAGGTCCGGGGGGGCGATGACGGCAAAGCGGGCAAGAAGTCCACGTCCCTCCGCCTGCGGATCGCACCACACCGCCTCGACCGCCGCCCGTTGGACGCACAGTGCCACTGCAAGCGCTGGGCGGTCGATCACGTCGGAAGGGCGACCGATTCGATGAGCACGATACGGATCGCCCGCGTGACCCTTCAGGAGCGCGCCGTAGTTTCGCACGCCGGAGTAACGTCCCTGCACGATATCGAGCGCGTCACCCTCGGCGCTCGCGAGCAGTGCCCGCCCGTGATTGTCCTTCATCTGTCGCACAAGCGCTTCCGGCGTCGGCTCACATGCCAAGAGCGCTGGCGAGGTTGGTACGGGGGTCGCTTCCTTCTCTTGGGCGAGCAGGATCGCGTCACCCTCGATCGCAGCGCGTTGGAGCGGGTTGTCATTCCTAGATGCTTGATCCTCGAGTGCGCGAATACGCCGTTCAGCGATGCGATGCCGCTGGGCCGCCGCGGCGATGAGAGGGCGCATTTCGCGACCCTTGTCGGCCTCCCACTTCAGAATCGGCCGCAGCAGTTCGGTTAACACTGCCGACTTGCGCGTGCCAGGCTCAGAGAGTACAAGGGCCCACAAGGGGGCCGGCTCGATGTGATCTCCATGCCCTCGTATGCACGCGACGTTGCAGATGCATGCCGACCCCACGGCCAAGCCAAGCAGCGCGGCCATCTCGGGTGGCGTCTGGGTCGAGCGAGCCAGGTCGGCGAAGAAGTCGCAGATGTCACCGGTCGCGTCGGGGAAGAGTGCAGCGGGATTGAACGTAGGCGGACTCTCCGGACAGTCCGGTACGGGCTCATCCTCGATGACGGGTGCGTTCGCCAATGCCAACGCATCCAACTTCGCTTTTAATGCCTCGACATCGTCCCCATCCATCGCGACGACGTCGACAAGGTCGCCGCCTGGTGCAAGCCCGGGCCAGTGGTCGGCCAGCCGGACAACGTGGACTTCCTGAGCGCCGGCCGCCCGGCATTGCCGCGCTACATCTTCGGCGTACGCCACGCCCGCCGGGTCGTTGTCGGGGAAGATCACGACGACCTTGCCCTTCATCGCAGACCAGTCGGACTTGCCCGCAGCCTTGCTGCCGCCTGCACTGGTCGTGGCAACAAGACGGAGGGCCCGAGCGGCATCCACGCACGTTTCGCCCTCCACGACATAGATCAGTGCACCGTCGGGTAGATGCGACAACTCAGGCAAGTGCAGCAGTGGTCGTGGCTCAGGCATCGCCGCCATGGCCCAGCCATCGCCGCGCCGACAGATCGGCCGCACGACCTTTCCACCCGTTGGCGGATTCCATCGGAGCACTTCGCCGACCGGTTCGCCTGTCGTGTCGGTGTAGGTCCATCGTGCAGCACATGGCCCGTGTGTGCGCTCATAGGCCGCGATCGCTTCGTCGGCGGTGGGAAAAGTCGAGCCGCTCTTTGGTTCGCGAGAAAGGGCGGGCAAGCTCCTCGCTTCGACGATCGGTGCTGGCATGAGCTCTCTTAGCGTCAGCCCTAGCGCGCCGAGGATCGCTTCCACCGCGCACCCGGCGTGGCAGTGCAAGAGGACGCGAGCATCCGCGCCGACTCCGATCGACAGCGAAGGATTACGGTCGTCGTGCGCGGGGCAGCACGCCGACCACGCCTCACCCTGTCGCGTTGGCCTGCAGCCCTCTCGGGTGAGCGCATCGAGCACGGCATCGATCCGGTCACCCATGGTCCACCACCTGGGGCGCTCCCTTTGCTCGCTCGATGAACAACCGGAGATCAGCAGGATCAATGCGGACACTGCGCCCAAACCGAACGGCGGGCAGCTTGCCCTCATCGACAAGAGTCCAAACCGCGCGGTCACTGACACCCAGCACTGCTGCGACCTCCCTGTAGGTCAAGAGGCGATCCATCATGGGAGATGCAGGGTCGTGGCGACTCATGCGTCACCCCGCATCCCGCCCGTGTCGCGGTCCACGTCGATGCGCCCGAGCTCGACGCCGACCCGGTCGACGTCTACTGGCGCAAAGACACGGGCGATCCCGGCGGTCGCGATCGGGTTGATCCTCCGGGTATCAATGATGTATTCAACGCGGTGGCGCGGTACTCTGAGGTGCTCGGCGATTCGCGCGACGGTCCAAAGCCTGTCCTGCGGTGCTTTCGTGGGTCTGGCCATGTCGGGCTCCGAACCGGTCTCGACCCATGTGCCCGGTCTTCGGTACCGGGAATCGAATAGGCCTGCAACCAAACCCGCCGTGGTCACTGACCGCATGCTCAGATCGCTGCAAATGGCGTCAAGACGCGGCGAAACCGCGTCCATCGACTGTGATCGCAGCACCCTCTCCGGAAAAGAAATTTGACTTTGTTGTGACCGTCACACCGGTGGTCAGTGACGGCACACTCGCGGATCGAGGGTTCTGGAACTGTCAGTCGTCATGCCGATCCTCTTGTGGCTGGGCGCGCCTATTCAGATCATAGATGCCGCCAGCCGGCGCTGCATGCTTCCGCGCCCTGGCGTTCTTCTGCGCGCTGCGGTGCTGACGCCAGACCTTTGACTCGGAGATGTGGGCCGCGGCGATGCCGGTCATTTCGCGGATCTTCTGTCGCGTCGCCGTGGGCTCCTTGCTCAGCGCCTCGGCGATCTTGAACTCGTCCATGTCGATGTCCGAGGCGGTGCGCCGGGAGCGGCGCTTCGGAGCACCGGCGACACCCACCGCCATCGGACGCTCGGCGCCCACCCCCGCCAGCGGCGGCTGCTTCAACCTTCGATCCGTTGCCTCGACGAGTCCGAGCGCTCCGCGCACGGCGTCTATCGCTTCCAATGACCAATCGCCATCGGGCGACAACGACCGCCGAATTTCGTCGATCCGCCCTTCGATGCGAGACGCCAAGCCTGAGTAGCCCAGAATCTCCAGATGCACGAGGTAGTCTGAGCCGATTTCAACAAGCAGGCGATCGAAACCACGGTGCGGCCCCGCACTTGCATCTTCGATGGCTGCCGAGAGCAACACCGCCAACGGGCTACGCATCGTCGTAGCCCTGCCAGACCTCAGCGGGGATCTCATCGGCCAGATCTTCGAGCCGCCCGGCCGCCTGGTTCATCGCCTGCTGGAGTTGATCGATCGGCTCAATCGGACCCGCCCGCTCGTCGTCCCGAAGCCAGGCACGCAGTTCCCCTTGGTCGTACGCCCGGGCGACCTCAATCAGGGACGCGATCGCGTCATCGATCTCGTTCGCGTCATCCGGTCGGCCCCTCATTTCCAGCCAGACGATCAGGTCCGCGGCGGCAGCACGGAAGCGCTCAGTTAACTCAACCGCGCCACCGGGAGCGTCGACCTGGCGCGTGGGCTCGAACAACTGGTCCCCAAAGCGGCCGAGTTCATCATCGGCATCGGAAATAGCGAGCAGTAGATGGATGATCGGAGATCGGTCCCGCATATGTGAACTCACATGGTTTCCAGCCGAGAGCCTTCAGCCTTCCCGAGCAAGGCGACACTTCGGTTCAAGGTTCACCCCCCCCATCTGGAGGGCTGGCCGCATAGGCTTGATTGGGATGTTTGGGCATTTCGGGAATCGTGTAGTGTAACCGGCCATCTTCGATCAGCGGGCTGAGGTGATCGCGAATCAGGGGCTTGTGGTCTCGCCGCCCAAGGAGAGCCGCCAAGTTCCTTGCGGACAGCGGTTGGGCGGCGCAGAGGTCAATGATCAGTGCCCGCAGGACGTCCTGACTCGGTCGCTGGCCCGCTTTCGGAAGACGGTGGGCAATCTGGGGAGGGAGATACTCGGGTGTCACTCGATTGGGCTCCACCTGGCGACTTTTGGCCTCAGGCTGGTGACTTTGCGCCGCCGCCTGGTGACTTTGCGCCGCCGCCTGGTGACTTTCGGCTCCTGCGCTTGCCGAACCAGTACGCGGACCGGGCACGAACATCTCTCCCGGCTCGTAGTAGGTCCGGCTGCCCGACCCTTTTTTCTCCAGCAGCTTCAGATCCCGCAGGCGGCGAAGATGGGTTGAGGCCTTAAGGGTGTCCGTCTGGTTGATCTCCCGATAGGCGGCGTTGTCGATCGCCCCCATCTCCCGGACGAACACCAGGGCCCGCGATTCCTCATCCGACAGCTTCTCGGCGGTCAGCCCCCCGAGCCACGCCAAGTCATCCGGCCCAAGGAAATGATGAAACAGGAAAGTGGCCACGAACTGGTCGGGCTGGCGACTCGAGTCCAGCGTCGGGGGAAGCAGGTTGTTCCGCTGCATCAACTCCCGCATCACGCGGATGCCCGATCCCTTCGTCTCGGCAATGTTCACCTCGTGCAGTACCGCCGCAATCTTGGGATTTCGCGTCTCCGAGCCCGGCTGGCCAAGATGATCCTCTGCCTTGAGCGAGTGGCCGGGGTTGCGGATCTCCAGTCGGTTCGCGTAACGAATAATCTGAGTCGGAGCGCCCTGAATGCGGTAACTTCGGTGCATCACCGCGTTCACCACCGCCTCCCGGATCACCCGCAGTGGCAAGATCGGCTCGTCCGTGCTCTGGATTTCGCCGGAAGGCAGCGAGAACGACTTCGGAAGATCGTCGAGGATAGCGTTTGTCGCCCGCCGGATGGTCGAGATGAGCGGAGCACGGATTTCCACCGTGTCGAACCTCCGGTCCGGGTCCTTAACCCACTCCCGCCCCGCCACCCGAATGTAGTCCACCCGCACCATGGGAAAGCAACGGCGCAGTGCCATCGGCGTGCCGAACAGCAGCACGCCCGCCACCGTCGGTCGCACCACGCCCCCCTCTTCACGAGCGCACCCAAACGCCCGCAGCAGATCACCGTCTGACCACGTCAGCTCCTCCGCGTTCACATTCACATTCGCTCGCAGCGCCCGATACTCGCTGATTGCGCTTGCGTCGATGTCCGCGAGCGTTCCATCGGTGATGATCGTCGTGTCGTACGTCTCAGCCCGGTGCCCCTCATAAAGCACGATCAAGTCGTCCTCGGTGCAGGCCTGATCGGCCGGGCCGATGCGCCGGAACGCACCCCTCGGAAGGCCCTTGCTCATGATGTAGACCGGCTTGTCGGTGGAGGCCGCTTCGGGGATATGGGCCACCACGACCGACGCGTTACCAACCCTCTCGACGCGGATCTCGGGACGCACCGGTTTGCTGAGCATCGAGGCGCACTGCGATGCGAGGTCCGCCTGCACTTTCTCCGGTACGGTCAATCCCGTTGCCTCGTACCCGACATCAAAGAGCTGCTCCTGCTGACGGATCCGTTCAACGCCGAGCACCAGGTAACCCCCGCCCAGCCCAGGCTCGTTCGCGAAGGCGCACACAGTCTCAATGATCGACTTTCCGATTTCCGAGCCAGCCTTGGCCTCGATCGACGTCGACTCGTCCACTGCGTTAAGTTCTTCAATAAGTTCGGATGCAGACCTCATGCGGGGGCCCCCGCCGCTCGAACCCGTGGCCTGTGGAAGCTTTGGGCGGAGCCTGTCATGCGTGGAAGCTCGCAGCTAGGCGCGTGGGAGCAGTGGAGCGGAACGTCGGTCCGGGAGATCCGAGGACGTCTATCCCAATAGATCACGGGGTTCGGGCATTTAGTTTCCCCGACGGGGAAGTTAAGCCGGCCGTAGGTGATTCGCTCAGAATGCGCGGTTGTGAAGGGCATACCTTGCCGAAGCATATGGCCGAGGGGAACGTCACTGCCCCCGACCGTTTCCCGGCGTCCCCGCGGATCGTCCGTCCATGAAGGATGCCTCCGGGCCCCAGCGGGCTGCTTACCAGCGGACATGCGTCTTCTGCACTGCACGAGGTGCCAAACCGTCGTGGAAGTCTTTGCAATCCACCAGCAATGCCCAGCTTCGAGAGCATCCAAGTCACGCCGACCACTTCCGTAGTCGGCTTGATGATTGAAGGGTCAGGTCAGCCGACGACTCGTGGGACAGCACGACGACGTGCTCCTCCCCAAGCGCTGCGGCCGTCCCATCGATCGCGAGGTCGGTGTCCATCTTCAAAGTGCGGACGCCCGACTGCTCGAGGATGTCGATCACGCTCATGACTGGGGCGTCGTCTTCCAAGCCAAGCGCCTTGCGGAGGCGGGCGGCCGTCTCGCGTGGCGACTCCTCCGGGCCGACCTCGACGCGGGCGATTCGAGATCCCTCCGCGTTCTGCTCTCGGTCCAACGGCATGTCCAGGTGCCGCTGGATCGCGGGATACGCGTCGAGCCACCGCTGCACCTCGCCCTCGAATTGGGAACGCCCCAGGCTGCAGGACCGAAACGCGTAAGCCACGCCATACACGAGGTTTCCGGATTGCAAGCGATGCGGGTCTTGCGTCAGATCGGGCCGGTTTGCGGGCGGAGCGCGGTGTGGGCGCGGTCTACACCGCGCGGGAACACCGCGCAGTCCCGGCGTTCAACCCTGTCGGTCCAGGTCATTCTCACGCTGCTCGAGCCGCCATGTGCTGAAAGAGTCGCGATCGATGCGGCGGTCGCGACCGGAAATGCCGTTGGTGCGGAAACGCTTCTCGGTCGCCGCCTTGGAAACCCGAGCCTTGGCTTTGTCGAGGTCGATCCCAGACACGTCGTTGATCAGGAGTTCTGCCGCCTCAGTGACTGAGAGCCACTCGCCACGCTCATATCGCGGCACGGATGTCTTGGGAACATCGGTGTTGAGCGCCCTTGCAACTCGGTCTCGACCGGCGGAGGTAACCCGAAACACCTTCGTCCAGCCCGAACCGCTTTCCATTCCGGGAACCCAAGCGTCGTGACGGCTTTGCTCCAGTAGCGACATCGTTGCCGAGGTAATCAGTGCGTATTCTGCAGTATCCTTCACTCGTTGTGGCTCGTCATCCGGGCGACAGGCATAAACAAACTGTGCCAAGGCCTGTGCCACATTCGCCTCTTTCACCCAGCTCGAGTGTTGTATGTGATATTTAGGTTCGGAGTAACTGAGGGGCATGGAAATTGGATTGAACCGCGCAATTTGGCCCAGCGCTTCGACCAAGGCGACACAAGAGAGCATTCGACCGTTTCCAGTGTCTTGGTTCATCAAAATCAGCGAACCACGCAGAAGTCGGATCGACTCTTGGTTCAGTTCGCTGGAATCGATGCCAAGCAACGATGCAAAGTAGCCTTTATCATCTGCGCCGACGGCTTCCATGACTCGCATGGATGAATTCCTCGATGTGCAAGCACTGGACAACATTGTATGGCCATGCTGCCATTTGCGGCAGACTGCGAGCCGCGTGGCCGGCTCGGCAGCCCTTCCGCCATACCCGCTGTTGGCAGCGGGTACTCACTACAGTTGACCTAGTCCAGATGAAACACTGCCAGTAGGGTAATGGTTACTGCACGCACTCGCCATCCCACGAGACCGTGCCCTTATAGCGCCTCAACGAGCATCCGGAGACAGAGGGACGGTCACTCCCCCTGTCTCCGGATGCTCGTTGAGGCGGAGAAGCCGGGAAGCGGTTTCCGTCGCAGGAATACGCCCTCGCTTCTTTACAAGTACCTAGCAGAGATGGGGGCCATGTTCCGGACTATGGCCGGCCTCCTGAAGCGGGGGGCACCGCTAGCGTTCGTGATCGGCCCCAACCGGTGCTCGCTTGGTGGATCAGCGTTCGCGATCGACACTCCCGATCTGCTTCGCGAAGTGGCTGAGGCTTCAGGATTTGTTGAGGACGAGTGCATTGAACTCGATGCCTATCAGCGGTACCACATGCACCTGCAGAACTCTGTTCGTCGCGAGGTTCTGCTAGTCCTTCGGACTCGGTAACACCAGCAAGTCGTTAGCGAGCCCGCACGCCCCAAGGCCCCCAATTGAATTGAACGGCCGTCAGACGGGTAATCAGTGTGGACCCAACCTCACCCGGCACCAACGGTTCCGCGCTGGAAATGGAGTCGATGCAGGCCATTCTGGACGGCACCCGAGCAGGCTGAGTGGGTCAGCTTGGACCCGTGTCGAACAAACGCTCGCGAAACTGCCACTCAACACCCCCCATTGTTCACGACTGCGTTAGCCGAGAGTATGAGAGCGAGACCTCTCGTGGCCTCCAAACTTGGGTTCCGATCGGCACCCGTGCATCGATCCCGAAACCGAGAGCGCCGGACCCCGGCCGGGTCGCCCAAGGGCACGGCAGCGTGGATCGTCTGGTCTTGAACAGCAACGCCAGCGCTTGGAGCGCCATGCAGATTGTCGACTCGTGCACTGAACGCCTGACGCTCACGCAACTCCATGAGCGCCGCATCGGGCTGCTCGCGCCACGCGACACAGTGCGGCGAAGAACCTCATCGGCTTGGACGTGATGCGGTTTACTCTTGGCCCCATGAATCAAGAACAGCGGACACTTCATGAAGATTTGCGTTCAGATTCACCTGAGCCTGGGTGACTGCGAGATCAGAGCGTGCTCGAAGCAGCGCGGTCTGATGCTTGCTTTCCAAGGTTTCTCCCCGTCGTGTGGCCCTGCGTTCAGCAACCAAGGCTTGTTTGAGGGTTGAGAGGAAGTCGCTTTCGCCTTCATACGCACTCAGTGCGATCGGCAATTGGGATTGGCCCGCGAGGAACGACGCTGATGCTGCATTGGGTCCGGGCCGCCCAGCCTCTGACCAGATGAATCTGCGCAGCTGCGATCGAGCTTGAACCAGTTGCTGTGACAATCCAGTGCGTGAGGCCTCCGCCGCCGCAAGCGCGACTTGCGCATCGTCATCGAGTGGATTGGATGCTAAGCGATTCGTCATCAAGGCAATCTGCTGAACGCTCTCGGAAAGGCTTCCATGCAGCGCGATCAAGCCCGAGCAAAGTGTGTCACAATCCTCGAACGCGGCAAGCATCGCGAGCGTTTCGGCAGAACTGATGCCTTCCGCAGCCAGGACATCGGGCAACATGCCCGCCTCGATGAACACCAGGGTTTGAGTGGAGGAAGACGACTGTGGCGGGTCCGGCTGATGATTCATGGTCAGGGATGCTGTGCCAGCGAGCAATAGACCAATTGTCATAACTTCAACAGTATAGTGCATTTGCGACCCTCACATCGTCAAGCGCCCACTCCTTGTTCATCGGCAGCATAGCCCGCCGGGATTCGGGAGTACTCCAAGCACTCCAAACGAAGCCGATTGTTGAAAAATTGTGCAGAAATCACCGCGACGCTCTGGGTGCGCGTTTGGTAGGCAGAGTCACAGTAGGCTGTGGCTCAGTCCATAGAGGATTTCTTCCATGAATCGTATCCGACTGATCTCCTTGGCCATACTGCTTTTCATTCTGCCCTGCGGCGGCTCGGTGTTCGCTCAGTCCTTTCCTATTGAAGAGACGATGCGACAGATCCAGGCTCGGTTTGAATGGATTGCGAATTACTACGACGAGCCCAACTCGATCGACTGGCCGAATCGACCGATCGGCAACGCGACAGCTCCTGCTTATCCGCCAGACGGGTGGTATTCAGCGGAAGGAGCGCTGAGCGACGAACAAAAGGCAGAGTTGGTGAATGATGTGATTGCGGCTTTTGAAAGTGATCCTCTATCTGGCAGTTCTTCCCTCTACATGCACTTCATCATACCAACTCTGCACCCATTTGGAAGACATTTTGAAGATCAAGTTATTATTAATGGCACTGCGAGGAATGTAGGTAGCAATTACTTGGACGGGGATCTGGCGGTCGGCCCGGCCGATGATGAAAATTACCTTGAAGTCATGGATGAGCTGTATGAAAATGTGCAACAACTAAGATTTGTTACCGGCCAGTATCAACTCTGCTTGTCAGATAGTGATAATTCCTCGCGAGGAGTTAGTGGCGTTGAGGGAGGACAGGCCGGCGAATCGTGTGGAGGGGCAAGGGGGTTGGAATCTGCGTATATTGAGAGTGAGTGGAACAATAGTGAATGGACTTGCCCGGGCACCAACCCGTCATGCCTTAGCGGAGCACTCAGTGCCTCTGCCAACTATAGTTACTCTTATGATCCTGGATTAATTGATCCATTTGAGCCACGCCATTTTGTATCTATGAGCATGGAAGCCACACGAGCTCGTGTGCGCATAGTAAATTTGGATCACCTCGGTGAAGATGATGTCGTTGAGCTCTATGTCGCCATGATTGAAAGCGACAACCACGATCCGAACCTCCCTGTTCCGGCCCCTCCTGCTCCGTTACCGTTTCCCGACGGATTTTACGTCGTCATCGATGCCTCGACTTCAGGCGAGTGTGACGGCCCGATGCTCAATGATGTGTCGGGCCCTCTCGACCTCTTTGCTGAAATTCCGTGCGCGATCGTCGAATTTGAAGATGATGGTTATTTATATGGTGACGCCGAAGTCGGTTACAAACCGGCGACCCCGCTCAGAGCAGTCATTGAACCCGCTTTCCATGAGTTTCCCGAGAATCTTGCCGACGAAGAGGATGGTGAGTCTTCAGACGGTTCCGGTGGAAGTGGAGGCGCGGGGATCGATGAGGCTGAAGTTGATTGCGGTGATGGTGGTGCAGACCCCGATTCTCCGGCGGACGCTGGCGAGCCTTCGCCTGATGACCCGCAGGGGGGCGGTACCACAACCGCTGCGGTGTATCTCGTCACCGGACACAAGGTCGAGCAGGTTGTTGACGTCGTTGTGCCGGTGACCGGGCCTGACTATCGCATTGTGCGCGGCTATTCAAGCGATCCGGATCTGCATGCCTCGTCGGGTCCGGTGCCGGGATTGGTCGGGGCCAACTGGCAGATCTCGAGTTTTCGCAGGCTGTGGCGCGACGTCCATGATTATCTTCACCTGACAGGCCCCCCGATGCACAAGTTCAGGTCCTTCGAGCCTCTGTATGACCCCATGCAGACGATTGTTGGATGGGGTCCGGGAGGACGACGCGTTCAGTGGGGCATTCTTGAACTCGAAGACATCGAGGTCGGAGACGATGTCGTAGATGTCTACAGGCTCTCGGAGCCGGGAGGAGGCTTCCTCGATTTCAACAAGGTAGGAGGGAGTATTGCGCAGTGGAGTGACTCGTACGGAAATCGCCGCATCTACAAGTATCGCCAGTTTGGGGACTTGGCCTCGACGATTCGCCTGAGCACGATTTATTTGAACGGCACACCGGGTGTTATTCTGGGGCCGGATGCTCCGGAGGCTGTGGTTGAATTCGACTGGATCGTGTCCGAGACGAACCCCGCGATTCGCGGCCGGCTTGGCGCTATCGAAGTCTATCGGTTCAACGCCCAGGGGCATCGGGTTCTCACGCAAACCTGCCAGTACCGATATGCAGGCCAGCAGGGGGTTGCGTCTCACGGTGACGTGGGTGCGTCGGACATCGGACTGCTCATCGAGGTGGTGCATCGCACGCTGCTTGACGGCGACCCCTCTGAAGAGGACTCGTGGAGAACGAGGATCACTCAGTACCGTTATCACGAGACCGAAACCGCCGGAACTGAGTTGGACGATCGTCTCAACGCCCGCGGCCAGTCGATGCAGCTCGAGATGATTATTCAGCCGGAGCAGATCGAGTTCTTCGCAAACGCCTGGGGGATTGAAGAGTCTGATATCAAGACCATGCAGGAAGCGGCTGACCTTCTCCGCACCGTCGCGGATGATGCAGCGGACCTGGAAGGAACGGGAATCGAGCTGATCGATTTGTGCGCCAAGATCGTCGATTACGACGACGCCTCGCAGCGCGTAGCTCGCCAGTGGGTGCAGAGTTCGTGCGGATGCGGCGGCGGTGCGGCGCAGGGTGTGCAGCTGGAGTACGACTACTTCTCTTATGACTGGGCCGGCGGGTCGAGCCGCCCGGGCATGACGGCCCGCATCACTGAAAGCGTCGACGATGGCACCGGGGATTATCTGGCGTATCGCACGTGGTACTATGACTTCGAGCGGCTTCGCAGCGGCACAAGCGTGCAAGGCAAGCCGTATCCCGCTTACATGGTGTCGCGAGCGATCGCCGATTCGTCAGGTGAAACGGCGCGCATCTGGGCGAAGGCGTGGGACCATGTCGACTGGGATCCGGGAGAGGAAGCAGACAACGGGGAGTATGGCAATCTTGAGGTTCAATTTACTCCATCGTCTGTGACTTCATATGTGCCCTGTGATGAAGATGACGAAGCGCCCGATTTCACGGCGGATCCAACCGCCGGCTTGGCCTACAAGTTCGGCTACAACGTGGAGAATCGTCGCGCTCAGGTGTGGGTCAGCAAGGCAGGCGGCGGCTATGACCTGATTGAAGAGCACGAGTACGTGGACTCCGAGGACTATGAATGGGATGACGAAGACGAACCGCAGTATTTCCGCACCGATTTGATCAAGGCGATCAAGAGGTACCGCGTGGCGGGCGGAACGGCTGATCACGACATTGAAGTGACTTCGTTTTCATACGGGTTCTTCGAAACGGAACAGAATGCCCTGGCCTATGTCAAGGCCGAGGTGGAGCGGGAGATCGAGGCCGAAAACGGTCCTTCAGGTACAGAGAACACCGTTGCGCGGTATGAAATCTTTGACGCCAGGGGCAACAACGTCTGGTCAGCGCACCCGGGTGCGGCACCGGAAGAACTGACGCTGACGCACCGCCGTTACATGAGAGGATCCGGGAGATTGTCGGCTGTCGTTCGCAACGCCATGGCTGAAGATCCCGGTGAACTTGGATCAGAGGGCGGAGAGCACGACCTGCCGGCGTCACACGCCGAGCTGTCAACAGAGGGCTGGGGAATGGCCTCGAATGCCAGCGAGGAACTGGTCACTCTGTATGATCGAGACCTGCTCGGGCGGGTGACACGGACGATTGCTCCTGGTGGAGTCGCGCGGTACACCAGGCGAGAGATGCGAGGCAACTCGTTGCGGAGCGGTACGCTCTATCTGGCCGCGATTGATCTTCCTCACCGCCTCCTCGATGACTCGTTTGACGGTCTGGCGAGCGTGACCTGGGTTAATGCAGGCGGCCAGACGATCCGCAGCAGCGACTACACGCTTGATCCCACGGAAGATTACAGCCCGTTGGCAGGGCTGTACGAGTTTGAGTTAACTCCAGTCGGGCAAACTGCCCTCACCGATGCTCCGCAAGGCGAGGTCTCGCGGCGCGTTGTGCATCACTCGCTTGCCGGATTGGTCACACAGATTCAGGAGTGGGAAGATGTCAGCGGCGGAGCGTGGAACACGACTTCGTTGTCATACGACAGTCTCGGTCGCCTGGCGCGCAGGATTGATCCCAACGGCACGATCACCGAGCATGAGTACGACGTGATGGATCGCGTTGTTCAGGTGCGCGTTGGGCGTGATGAAAGTGGGTCCGAGTACGATCCGGTGACCGTGCTGGAAAACTTCTACGACAGCGCCCAGACAACGACTTCGGGTGTTGGCAACGGCACCCTGACGCTTGTCCGGCAGCACGAAGATGGATCAACCTCGCGCGATACGAAGCAATACTTCGACCATCGTGATCGCTTGATCGCGGTGGAGTCGCCAAGCGGCGCAAACACTCCGGATCAGGTCTTCAAGTATGACAACCTGGATCGGCTCGCCGCCCAGGCGACGTACGCGTCTGGACATTCACACACGCTGGATGCAATCGACCCCGCGACGACGAACACGGACCGGGGTTCGTACATGGTGCGGATGTACAGCCAGCGGGGGCTGGTCTACAAGGAGCGGACAGCGATCGATCCGGCGGCCAGTTCGCCAGACTTCCTTGAATCAAACACCTGGTTCGACGATCAGGGTCGGGTGATCGCCCAGTGGGGTGCCAACGGGCCCGCGGTCAAGCGGGTGTATGACGCGCACGGCAGGGCCACGGCGGTGTACGTCACGGACCGGGCCGATGACGAGTTGCCGAGCGCATCAGGAAATTACGCGGACGCTGTGGATGCCGCAGGCGACCACATCATCGAGCAGACCGAGTATCAGTACTCGCCCGCCGGGCGGGTCACCGGAGTGTCCCGCTTCCTGCGCCGGCACGATGACACCAGTGGCACGGGGGCTCTCGACGAGAATAGTGCTGTTGCGATGTACACCGGGTTTGTGTATGACGATGCGCTGCGGAGAATCGGCAGTGTTCAGTACGGCACGAACACCGCGAATGATCTGTTCGAGATCGGTGGGGAAGCACCGGAGCCGTTGACCTCGCTGCCGGATCGCGCGACGAACCCGGAGTGGCTGATCGAATCGGTCACGTATGACACGCGGGGCATGATGCTTGACGCCGTGGATCCGGCTGGCAAGGTGACACGGTTGCTTCGGGATGATCTTGGGCGCACGGCTGCGAGCATCGAGAACTTCGATCCAGAATCGGATCCGGAACTTGAGATCACCTGGGATTCGGGCAACGGGCGCTGGACGGTGTCCGACGGGCTCGATTACACCAGAATGGATGCCAACCGGGTGACCTCGTACATCTACGACGGGGTCGGCAACGTTGTGAAGCAGGTTGCGCATCTCGCCGTGCAGGACGGCTACGACACGATCGAGGATGTGCAGGTCACTCGATATGTCTATGGCACAACCAATGCGGCCAGCCCCGGAACGACTGATTCGCTGATTGCCAGCGGTTCGCTGCTCAAGGAAGTGCATTATCCCGATGAATCGACCGGCGAGCCGGGGACCACGGATGCCTTCAAGGTGTTCTACGGTTACAACCGGCTGGGCGAGTTGAGCGGCGTCAAGGATCAGAACGGGACGATTCACGTCTATGAGCGCGACGCCATCGGGCGGGTGACAGTGAACATCGCCGATACGCTCGGGAGCGGCATCAGCGGGTGGGCGCGGCGCATCGGGGTTTCCTACGACCCGCTCGGCAGGCTCGGAGAGGTCACGACCTATTCGGACACATCGGGCGCCACGGCGATCAATGGCGTCAAGTTCACCTACAACGGACTCTGGCAGGTGGAGAAGGTGTTCCAGGACCATAACAGCGCGGTGACGGAATCGGCCGGCACGCCCACCGGCGATACGCAGGCTGTGACGTACGACTACGACCAAGCCGACTGGGAGAACGGCAACTACAGTCGTCTCGCATCGCTTGGATATCCGGCGAGCAACGGCGCGCCCACGGTCTTCTACGGCTACGGCTCGGGCACCATCGACGACCGCCTCAGCCGCATCGCGAAACTGCGCATAGACATCGACGATGACACCACCGTCGAGGACATCGTGCTGTACGACTATGTGGGCCTCGGCATCTTTGCCGTGGTGGACTATGCCGTGCCGGATTTCGGTCTTGACCGCACGGTGCACCTCAACGGCGAGCGTGAGAGCGGGGTCTACCCGGGCTTTGACCGTCACGGCCGCGTGCTGCGGCAGATGTGGGTGGACGGCGGGTTTGACGAGCACGCGAGCAACTCGGCCGTGCCGAACATCCCGCCGATCCTGGCCGAGGTCTACGCCTACGACGCCTCGTCGAATCGGATTGCGAAGCACGATGCGCGCCCGGGGGCGCACCTGCCGAATCGGGACTGGAACTATTCGTACGACGAGCTCGATCGACTGGTGCAGGCCGATCGTGGGGCGGCGGTGACGGTCGGCGACCCGACGGCGGGGCTGACGAGCGCGGTTGGCTCGCGGTCGTGGGAACTCGACATGCTCGGCAACTGGCTTGAGACGGGCTTTGACCTGACGGGCGATGGCGACTTCGGCGACACCGACGAAGTGCAGGACCGGACGCACAATCTGGCCAACGAGTTGCTGACAGCGAGCAAGGCTTTCGAGCCGTTCAGTTCGGCGCTGACCTACGACCCGTCGGGCAACCTGAAGCAGGAGACGCGGACGATTCCGGGCACGCCTTTGCCGACTCAATATGACGTGGACTTTGTGCACGACGCCTGGAACCGGCTTGTGTCGGTGACGCGGCAGCCGGGGTCGGTGTTGCGTGGGTCGTACGAGTACAACGGGCTGAACTGGCGCACGCTGCGGCGGTACGACTCGGGGAGCACGCAGGCGACGGCGGTCGATGACGAGCGGATATATTATTACTCGGCTGCGTGGCAGGTGGTCGAGGAGCACATCGATGAAGATTTCGGGACCTCGGCGGGCCTGGACCGTGTGATCCAGCAGGTGTGGGGATTGCGGTACATTGATGATGCCGTGCTGCGGCGGCTGGACCGCAACGCCGACGGCGACTTTGCCGATGCGGATGACGGGATCTTTTTCCTGGCGACGGACGTACAGTTCAGCGTGGTTGCTGTGCTTGACGAGGCCGGGGTGTTGTATGAACGCGTGGCGTATTCGCCGTACGGGCGCGGCGAGCACCGCTGGGGCGGGGATGTCAATGGCGACGGTGCGGTCGATTACTTCGACGCGCAGGCCGTGATCAACGCGGCGGGTCAGTCGATCGGCGACGGCGGCTACCACCCGGACATGGATCTTGATCGCGACGGCTCGATCCTGCCGTATGGCGTGTCGGAGGACATCACGCGCGTCGCGGCGTTCGGCACGCGCGCGGCCCTGCCACGCGGGTGGATCAGCGGGCCTCGCGACGAAGACGGGCCGGACAACGAGGTCGGCTATGCGGGGTATCGGTTCAACTGCGAGGAGCAGATCTACTGCGTGCGCTTCAGGCACTACAGCCCGAGGCTGGGACGGTGGATCGAGAGGGATCCGGCGGGGTATGTCGATGGGGCAAACCTTTCCCAATATGCTCTTTCTCGCCCGTCACTGCATCAAGATCCATATGGGCTAGATGTATGGATTGAGAACACAAAACAGGTACGTGGTCTTCATCAGCGTATATGTGTCGATACATGGAGCCAAGATTGTTCAAAGAAGACAGGAAAATACTGTATCAGTTTCGGAGCGATTGATGCGAGCGGTTCCATACCTGACTCGGATTGCAGCGATGGCTCGTCGACCGACCCTGATAGTTCTGATGACGATTCGTCCAGCAGCGGTGAGGATGGAAAGGCGACAAACCCATTGCCACCTGGAACTAAATTTCCAATCGATGGCCCCAGAGATGACGGTGATGGAGAAGTTTATGAAGACGTGATTGATGACGCCACCAAGGAAAAAAAGAATCGCAGACTCAAAACTACATGCGCCCAAGATCGTGAAGCCGAAGAGTATCTGCGGTCTTTGGATGGCCAAAGAGCAAATTACTCTATTTGCCACACCACCTGCAGAAAATTTTCGGAAAATGCCTACCAAATTCTGAAGGACAAATTTTTCCCCGAACCGCCGCGACGCACATCACCTCAGCCAAATGTTTTGTGGGGGCCGAAATATTGAATAAGAAGAGGCGATTTGTGTTTTTCGGCATAGCGGCTGCATTTGCGGTCATTCTTATCTATTTGTGGTCCATCCGAGTTTTTGACGCTACCCCAGTCGATCCAAGCGGACTACAGCATGAAAGCATCTCTGTTTTCGTCCGCACTCCAGGCGGAGAACCATCATTTAAACAAACGTATTTTCCGGGCGATTCGAAACAGGCGATACTTTCTGAGTACTTGTCCAAGAAATTGGCCATGGACTCCAAGGTGTCATTTATTTCGTATGTGCCAAGAGTAGTTATTGAAGCAGAAACTGTACGCATAAATATTCTTGATTCACAATTAGTAGTGTCCACTCGAAAGTCCTCAGCAGCGGATTGGAATCAACGAGTTGGAAAGATTGGGTTTGAAGATCAAGTGATTGAAAACTGGATCCGGAAAATTGTTTCGGATTCAACGCAGAATACGGATGGTGGCTAGTTGCGAGTGAACGCCTTGTCATTCTGTGCCTTGTTGAGACGCAGTTGCCGTTTTCAAGCACCGCGGGGAGGCGATGTCAATGGCGACGGTGCGGTCGATTATTTCGACGCGCAGGCGGTGATCAACGGGGAGGGCAAGTCGATCGGCGACTCGGGCTACCACGCGGACATGGATCTTGATCGCGACGGCTCGATCCTGCCGTATGGTGTGTCGGAGGACATCACGCGCGTCGCGGCGTTCGGCACGCGTGCGGCGCTGCCGAAGGGCTGGATCAGCGGGCCTCGCGACGAAGACGGGCCGGACAACGAGGTCGGCTACGCGGGCTACAGGTTCAACTGCGAAGAGCAGATCTACTGCGTGCGATTCAGGCACTACAGCCCAAGGCTGGGGCGGTGGATCGAGAGAGATCCGGCGGGGTATGTGGATGGGGGGAACTTGTATCAGTATGGGTCGTCAGATCCGATCATGTTTGTTGACCCGTCGGGTCTGGCAAGTGGTCGGCCTGATATGGCTTGTACAATGATTCAATGGTCGGGCAGCGGGGCGTGTCGCACTCCAAAGATGATGCCCATTCTCCAGGATCTCGGCGCTTCGGAGCTGTGCAGCGATGCTCGATGTAGTCGAGTTGCTGATTATATCGCGACTCTCGCGGATGATGTGGCCTCGCAGGAAGAGGCTGCGGCCAACCAGGTGGCGTCATGTAAAACTGGGTTGAGTTCGCTGGCGTACACCGACCGTGACTGTATCGAGCGGCGTCGCATGTCGATTCAGTTCGTGCTGGCGCAACTCGAAGCGCAATGGCATGACAATGAATGTTCCGGTCGTTTCTCGAACGATGCTTTCGGCCCGGTTCTTGATAGCAGGCCGATTCGTTCTACCGAAGACATTGTGAGTATGTGGGGAGTTCGGAGAGAGAATCCTGGACTCAGTTCGACGCTTGATGAGGTGCTGTTGTTCACCTTGTTTTGCCGAGTACCTGCAGTTTTTCGCGTGGAATCCGCATCAAATTGCTCGACGCGAAGTGGTGGTCTAATATCTCCGGATGTTTATTTTCGACAACTGTCGCCTAGCCAAGCTCGGACTGCTCTCATCAAGAAGTGTGGACCGCCTCGCAGTATTCGAGAGGGCGCTGAAACTTTTTATAATCCAGTGACAAAAAGATCATACAATGTTCACACAGATCCGCTGCATGGCCCGCCGCATGTGGACATTCGCAGGCGAGGTCCCTCTTTAGACAGAAAGTGCATCTTGTACGATTGAAAGGCGCATTCCGTGGACGACAAATGGATAGAAGTCAATGGCGCACGGATTGATCTCGACTATTTGACTATGTGCGTACAAGATGCAAAACGGCACTCATGGTCGCACTCTAAATGGGTCAGTACTGCTACTCACGGACACTGCATTATATGCAACATTACGATTGCTGCTGGAGATGACTACTATCGCGCTTTGATTGGCTTGCTGTGCCCATACTGCTATGAGCGATTCATTGTTGACCAGCAGTGAACCTTGCGGAACAAAAATGCCGAACATCCGTCGGCGGGCTGACCAGTGCCGTCGGCTCGCGGTCGTGGGAACTCGACATGCCCGGCAACTGGCTCGAGACGGGCTTTGACCTGACGGGCGATGGCGACTTCGGCGACACCGACGAAGTGCAGGACCGGACGCACAATCTGGCCAACGAGTTGCTGACGGCGAGCAAGGCCTTCGAGCCGTTCAGTTCGGCGCTGACCTACGACCCGTCGGGCAACCTGAAGCAGGAGACGCGGACGATTCCGGGCACGCCTTTGCCGACTCAATATGACGTGGACTTTGTGCACGACGCCTGGAACCGGCTTGTGTCGGTGACGCGGCAGCCGGGGTCGGTGTTGCGTGGGTGTACGAGTACAACGGGCTGAACTGGCGGACGCTGCGGCGGTACGACGCCGAGACGACGCAGGCGACGGCGGTCGATGACGAGCGGATATATTATTACTCGGCTGCGTGGCAGGTGGTCGAGGAGCACATCGATGAAGATTTCGGGACCTCGGCGGGCCTGGACCGTGTGATCCAGCAGGTGTGGGGCGTGCGGTATATCGACGATCTGGTCGCCCGTCGCGTGCAGCACGGCCTGCCCGGCACGACCTACACGCCCCCGGACGGTGCGTGGTCGCACGGCGACCTGGCCCTTACACTCTCTGACAGCATGTTCAGCGTCCGACGCGTCATCGGCGACGACTGGGGCAGCACGAGCCATTCGGTCTGGCTGCGCGAGCGGGCCAGCCTCGAGGTCGACTACGCGGCCTACGGCGAGCCGGACGCAATCGTCGGCCTCGCATAGACCCGGCACGGCCAGCCCCGATGTGGTAGACTTCCTCGTATGCCCTGCCGCAGACTCCTCAGGCCATGGACCGCTTCTGCACTCGGGGCAGCATTGCTCCTTGGGTGCTCCGTGGCTCCTTCGATCGGGCAAGCTGCGCAAACCCAGCCGAACCAGACACTTCCGGCGGGCCAGGTTGAGCTTGCGCGGCTGGTGGATCTGGCTGCGGGGCGTCTTGGTGTGAATGTTGAATATGACGCGTCGGTGGTGCGCGGGTCGGCGACGATGCGGTTTGAGTCGGCGGTGAGTGATCTGGAGTTGTGGTACGTGACCAACCGCGTGCTGGTGTCGCGTGGATTGACAACGGTGCGGCTGTCGGGTGATCGGTCGTACAGTGTGGTGCGGCTTGCGGATGCGGCGGGCTTTGCGCCGCTTGAGACATTTGATGATGTACGTGCGGCGATGGCGTCGGCACACGCTGCGGCCGCGTTTTTGCCTGTGGGCGAGGGGCTTGAAGGCGGCGGCGACGCGAAGGAACGCCACGCGAAAGACAACGAAGGAGCCGGAGTGCTGCTCGATCGGCCCGGTGCTGCGGCTGGCGTCCAAAGCCCGCCGCATTCGGCATCGAGCCCCGAGCCTGGGTTTCGGTCGATCGGCTTTGGGCTGAGGCACCGGCCAGCGCGCGAGGTGGTCGAGACGTTGACGCGTCTGGTTTCTAAGCCTGGCGGCAGTGTGCAGGCGGCGGGCGAGAGCATGGTGGTGGTGAGCGATCTTTCGCCTCGGCTGGCACAGGTGCTTGAGATGGCGGTGCGGCTGGATCTTCCGGCGGCGTCGGCGCGGGTTGAGGAAGTTGCATTATCAAATCTCTCGGGCGTGCAGATGACGGCTCTGATCATGCAGGTCGCGGCCAAGCGTGAACTTGCCACGGGGCGCAAGACGGGCGGCGAGGTGATTGCCGCGGCCGATCCGCGCGCGGTGCTGCTGATCGGGACGGAGGAGCATCTTCCTTCGCTGCGTGAACTTGTTTCTGAACTTGATTCGCGTGAGCGGCTCGAGACGGTGGGCTATACGCCGCTGCACTTTGCGCCGCGTGATATTGCATCGCTGATCGAGCAGACGGTGCGGCAGCCGACGGACGATCGCTGGCGCATGATCATTGATGAGATCACGGGCAGTCTTGTGATCACGACGACACCAGCTTCTCATGAGCAGATCGCGACGTTAATTACCCGGCTGGATGCAGCGCCGTCGGCGGCGCGCCGGCCGGTGCGGACCTTTGTGATTCGCAACCGCTCGGTGCTGGAGATGCGTTCGATTCTCGAACATCTGCTGGCCAGCGGCATTTTGGAAGCGGCCGCGACCGAGTCGGAGCGCACGTCAGCGGGCGTGCGGGAAGTGCGCGATGATGGCGTGACGCTTGCGCCTCCGCCGCTGGGCAGCGAGGAAGGCGTATCGCCGACAAGAGCAGCGCCAGGTTCGAGCGGGCGGGCGATGCAGCAAGGTGCGGGCAGCGCGGTGATGTTGTCAGCCGACGAACATACCAACACGCTCATCGCGGCCGGTGAGCCGCGATTGCTGGCCCAGATTGAGTCATTGCTGCGGACCTTGGATGTCCGCCAATCGCAGGTGATGCTCGATGTGCTGCTGGTGACGTTGACCGAGAGCCAGTCGCGCGACCTTGGCGTGGAACTCGAGCAACTGGCGATGTCGGGCCAGACGAGCATCCGGCTGTCGTCGCTGTTTGGCCTTGGCACGCGCACGGGTGGGCAGCTCGATGGCCCGGTGTCGGCCACGGGCCTGACTGGCGTGGTGCTCAATCCGGGTGACTTTTCGATTGTGCTGCGCGCGATCGAGAGCATCTCGGACGGGCGATCGCTGAGCATGCCGACGCTGCTGGTGGGCAACAACCAGGTGGCGCGGCTCGATTCGGTAGTGCAGCAGCCGTTTGCGAGCGTGAACGCCTCGAACACAGTGTCGACGACGTCGTTTGGCGGCACGCAGGATGCGGGGACGACGGTGACGATTGTGCCGCAGATCGCCGAGGGCGATCATCTGCTTTTGGAGTATTCGGTGTCGCTCAGCGCGTTTCTGGGTCCGGCATCTTCGCCGACGCTGCCTCCGGCGCGGCAGCAGAACCGCGTGAGCAGCGTGGCGACGATTCCCGATGGCTACACGGTGGTGGTGGGCGGGATCGAGATCGAGGACGAGTCGCAGAGTGTGACGCAGGTGCCGCTGCTGGGCCGGATCCCGGTGGTGGGCGAGGCGTTTAAGAGCCGGAGCCGCGCGAGCAGCCACTCGAAGTTCTATGTGTTCATTCGGGCGAGTGTGATGCGAGAGCATGATCTTGAGAGTCTCAAGCATCTGTCGGATCGACAGGCTGAAGCGGTCGACCTTGAGACGGGCTGGCCGGTGGTCGAGCCGAGGGTGATCCGGTGAGCGCGCCAGCGACTGATGTGGATGCGGGACCGGGTTCTGCGCCGGCCATGACGGCCACGGCGGCATGGACAGCGGGCACGGCGCGGCCGAGCGAGACGTTTATGCGCCTGATCGACCACGAGTTTGCGCGTCGGCACCTGGTGCTCAGCGCCGGGTGCCGTGAAGGCGTCGAGCTGCTTCTGGCCTCGGCCCAGACGCGGCCCGCGGCGATCTTCAATATCGGGGTGCGTCTGGGCTGCGCGGTCGATGTCCGCACCTGTCCGGCCGAAGATCTGGCGATCGCCATTGACCGGGCGTATGCGGCTGAGCGCAGCGAAGAGCGCGAGGCTGAGGAAGCGATCGTCATTGAGGGCGGCGAGGATGTCGCGGGGGATCTGGATCTGGCCGTGCGCGATGCCGAGCGCGATCTCTTGAGTACGCACGGCAAGGCTCCGGCGGTGCGGCTGGTCGACCTGGTGCTGTTTGAAGCGCTGGTGCGCGGCGCGAGCGATGTGCATCTTCAGCCGCTGCGCGACCGCACGCTGGTGCGCTACCGGCTCAATGGCTCGCTGCACACGATGCGTGAGCTTCCGTCGTCGGTGGCGGCGAGTGTGGTCAGCCGGATCAAGGTGATGGCGGGTCTGGATGTGGCCGAGCGGCGTGCGCCCCAGGATGGCCGGGCCTCGGTCTCGATCGGTCGCGCCGGCGGGCGGCACGCGTCGGCTGCTGGTCGGCAGGCGGACCTGCGCATCAGCACGCTGCCGAGCGTGTATGGCGAGCGGGTGGTCCTGCGCCTGCTTGATCCCGCGCGCTCGCCGCACCTGTCGAGCTTTGCAAGTCTGGGCATGACTGATGATCTTGAGCGTGCGTACCTGGCGCAGATCGCGCGCACCAGCGGCATCGTGCTCTCGACGGGGCCCACGGGCAGCGGCAAGACGACGACGCTGTACGCGAGCCTGGCGTGGATCAGCGCCACCAACGCGGGCGGCTCGATGCGCGGCTGCGAACTCAACATGGTCACGGTCGAAGACCCGGTCGAGTATGACCTCTCGGGAGCCGGGCTTGCGATCAGCCAGACGCAGGTCGATCCGAAGAAGAATGTCACGTTTGCCACGGGGCTGCGGCACATTTTGCGGCAGGATCCTGATGTGATCATGGTCGGCGAGATCCGCGACGAGGAGACGGCCCGCATTGCGGTGCAGGCGAGTCTGACGGGGCATCTGGTGCTCTCGACCTTGCACACGAGCGATTCAGCCAGTGCGATCGCGCGTCTGCTTGATCTGGGCGTCGAGCCGTTTCTGGTGTCATCATCGCTCTGTGCGGTCTTGGCGCAGCGGCTGGTGCGGACGGTGCACGGTGCCTGCGACGGGCGCGGGTGCGAGGCGTGCCTGATGACGGGCTTTGAGGGCCGGACGGGGCTCTTTGAGCTGCTGGTGCTGGATACCGCGCTGCGCTCGATGATCAGCAACCGCGCCCCGGCCAACGAGATCCTGGCGCTGGCCCGCTCGCGCGGGATGCGCACGTTGCATGAGCACGGGCTGTCGCTGGTGGCTTCAGGCGTGTCGACGCAGGCCGAGCTCTCGCGCGTCATCGACGCGAGCGAGGAGCTTGAGACATGAGGGAGCACGGGACGCTGCGCTCGCCGCGCTGGGTGAGGCACGCTGCGGTGTGCGCGGGCGCGGTGCTGACCGCTCTGGTCTGGTCGCTCTGGCCGTTGCCATCGGGCGAGGTCGTGATCAGGACCGATGAGGTGGCTGGCCTAGCGCACGGTCTTCAACTCGAGCCACTGGACCTGTCGGCCTTTGGCGTCCCGATCTGGTATGTCGCTCCGCCGCCGGTCGAGGTCGCAGCGCCCAAACCGCTGCCGCCGCCCCCGCCACTAAAACTGCAACTCATCGCGATCGTCGATGAGGCCGGATCGCCGCGCGCTGTGCTCTATGACCCGGATCGCGATGTGCTGGTCTCGGTCGGTGTGGGGCAGGAGATTGCGCGCGGGCGGATCATCGAGTCGATCGACCGCTTGGGCATCGTGGTGCGCGATGGGGAGCGCACGGTGGCCTTGTTGCTTGCCGGAGGCGGGTCATGAGCAGCGAGCGCATCGTGACCTGGTCGCCGCAGCGCTGCTTCTGGTCGGTCGTGGAGTGGCCGGTGCGGTGCAAGGATGGCCCGGCGGCTGCGGGCCTGCTTCACGAGGCCGCAGCCGACATCCCGAGCGATGCCGACACGCTGTCTATGGTGGCAGCGCGCGACGGGCGTGGCCAGACCATCGTCTGCGCGGTCTCTGCGTCAGACATCCAACACGTCTGGTCCGACCCATCGGGACGAGACGTCATCTCGCTGCAACCTGCAACGCTGCCCGAGTGGCTCGACAGCGACCTCGATCCATCGCGTCTGAACTTTCTGGTCGGTCGGTTTGCACCGCGCAGCCTGACTCGGCAGCGCACCGTCCGACACACCGTGTACGCCGCAACGCTGCTGCTGTGCGCAGCGATGATGGCGCTCGGGCTTGAGCGGCGTGCGCAGTCGCATCACGCCAGCGCCAACCGTGGCCAGACAGCCATCGAGCAGATGCTCCAGGCCGCCAACGTCGATGCGGAGGCTCTCGAGCGTGAACTCGCCCAGCGTCAGGATCGCCTGCAGCTCGCCTCGGCCCTTTCGCTGCCCGCCGATGCAACGATCGCGCTGGCGCTGGTGCTCTCAGCCTGGCCCGATGCGACCGATGCCTTTGTCGAATCGATCAATGTCGCCGAGGCCGATATCCAGATCGCGGTCTCGACCTCGGCCGATCCAGCGACTCTGCTTGAAGCGATCTCGGCCCCCGCAGGCTGGCGTCTCGAAGAGCCTCGCCTCAGCAGCGCCCGCGGCTTGTCGCGCATCGCCCTGCGCCTGAGGCCCGACGCCACCCGCTCGCGCCGCGCGGAGGCTGGCCCATGACCCGCAGCATTGTCCTGATCTGGATCGTCGCGATCATGGCATCGGTCACCATGTTGCTTGGCACCATCCCGCGCTGGCGAGCGGCACACGAGCAGGCAAGCGCGACGCAGGCGCGGGTGCAGGACATCGCCAGACATATCGAAGCGCTGCGCTCACTGCCCGAGGCCGACGCGCCAGCGTCAGATCGTCTTCTGACCACTCGCATCGCGTCGGTCGCGGCTCGGGCGGGTCTGGCCAGCAGCGCTATCATGAATGTCTCGCCCGAATCCGAGCGCGTGCTCAAAGCGCTAGGCACGTCTCAAGCCGTGCAGCGCCGCGCAACGTTGACGCTCCAGGCACCATCGCTCCGCGATCTGGGCCGATTCCTGAATCTGTGGCGAGCCGAAGAGCCGCAATGGGTGATCGCGGCGATCGATCTGAGACCGCAGCGATCGGACGCCGCGCACGGCGGCGACATGGCGGTGCTGGCAGTACTCACCATGATCGCGCACGAAGCGCGCGAAAGGCAGGATGCTCGATGAGCCGCACCATGAGTGGATGCTGCGTGGTCCTGCTGATGCTGCTCGGCGGCTGCTCGGCGCAGCAACAACCCGTCAGCAGCCCCTATGCAACACCATCCGAAGTCTCTCGCAACACGGTGCTCGCGCAGCAGCTGACCGAGCAGGCCATCGAGCAGATGGAGCGGCATCCCGACAAGGCTGAGCGACTTCTGCGTGAGGCGCTCACGGCGGATCTCTACTACGGCCCGGCCCACAACAACCTCGGCATCGTGTATCTGTCGCGCGGCATGCTTTACGAGGCGGCTTCGGAGTTTGAGTGGGCGCGCAAGCTCATGCCCGGCCACCCCGACCCCCGCATGAACCTCGCCCTGACCCTCGAACGTGCCGGCCGCACCGATGAAGCCCTCGCCGCCTACGACACCGCGCTGGCGGTCTTCCCCGGCCACATCCAGAGCGCTCAAGCCCTGGCCCGGCTGCAACTGCGCACCGGCCGCACCGACGACCGCACCCCAGCCCTGCTCGACGACATCGCCCTGCGCGGCGAATCCGACACTTGGCGGCAATGGGCGCTGGCGCAAAGGCTCAAGATGAAGCCTGATTGATCATGTGAGTCGCGACTTCGCTACTTGATCACACAGACGGCCATTGCACCGCGGCGTGCTGGCGCACCATCCTGAGCGGCTTGGTCCGCGATCTCGGGCATGTGTTCGGACACAGATAGCCTCCTTTGCCCACATGCGGCGGGACTTGTGCACAATCTGCAGATTCCAGCGGAAAGGCAGCGAATTCCGCTTGCATGTTACCCGATGTCATGGCTTCATGTGCGTAACGCGGGGCGAATGAACGACCCCGCCACACACGCGAAGGGGACCTGCCATGACGAGCACGAACACGACCACGAAGAAGACCGCAGCCGACGCCTACGCCGCGCACGACACCGACATCGCCCGGCTGATCGACGTCCTCGGAATGGAACTCGCCGCCCACGCCAACAAGAAGGGCGACGGCACCAAGAGCTGGGGCATGGTGGCCGACCTCGGCAAGATCCGCGACGACCTGATCAACCTGGTCGAGTTCATGAGCGGAATGGACCGCAACGCGATCGAGGAGTTTCTCAACGACGCGAACGCATGCGACGAGCAGCGCTGAGCACCAACCACGAACGGAGACGCGACCATGAACAAGACACGCGACAACGCCATCGACCGCATCGCCCGCGAGGTGCTCGACCTTGAGACGCTCGAGTCCCGCAACGCAGACCGTCTCGACTTCCACGACCTTTCGGTCTGCGCGATCAAAGACGCGCTCGAGCGGGCGTACGAAGCGGGCCGCAAGGCAGCCCCGCCAACACGAATCACGTGCCCGGCATGCAAACGGGACATCGAGATCCGACCCATCTGAAGCCCGCGTGTTGCGGGCTTCGCTGTTTTTGGAACGCAAAGGAGCATGACCATGACGACCACGACGACCACGACGAAGAAGACCACGCAGAAGAAGGCGAGCACGAAGAAGGCCGCCGCCAAGAAGACGAGCAAGGCGACGCCAAGCCAGAAGGCGACCACCAAGCCCGACCACGCCAACGCGCGCACGGCTGCGGGCGAACGCGCCCGCAAAGAGGCGATCGCCATCGCTCATGCCAACATCGACCGCATCGAAGCGGGCGAGCCGGGCGCCGCACGCCACAGTCCCGCCCACGCGGCCCGTGTGGCCAACGGCGAGATCCGCTTGGGCAAGGACGCGCCCACGCCCAACGACGCGACACGGGCGAGCGTGGGCCAAACACGGGCCAAGGCGCCCAAAGCGCTCAAGCCGAAGTCCGACAGCGCCCGCAAGCCCAGCGGCCTCGACCTCGCCGCCAAGGTCCTGACGGAGGCCCGCGAGCCGCTCAGCGCCAAGGCCATCGCCGAACGCGCCATCGCAGCCGGCTGGGTCACCAGCGGCGCGACACCCCACGCCACGCTGTACGCCGCGATCATCCGCGAGATCGCGAGCAAGGGCGACGCGGCCCGGTTCCGCAAGACCGATCGCGGGCTGTTCGAAGCTGGACCCAGCACGAAGAAGGGAGCGTGAGCGTGACCAAGACCACGACCACGACCAACACCAAACACGAGCGTGTCGAGTCCTTCAGCGTTGATCACAAGGGCATGCTCGTCCGAGCCGTCACGCCCCGGCGTGGCCAGCCTTACCAGCACCGATGCAGGCTCGCGTCGCTCGAGGCGGTCGCGCATCGCTTCGACGAGTTCGGCGAAGGCGACACCGTCGAAATCATCGCCGGAGCGATCGACCAGCCCGTCACGCAGGTCGCGACGGCACTCGCCTTCCTGCTCGAGCGCGGCATCGTCGAACGCATTGGCAAGCTCACCTACCCCGCGAGCATCGATGTCCACCTCGACGCGATGACCGAGTACCACGCCCTGCGCGACAAGGGGCCAGAGCAGGTGGACCCCGCCTGACCAAACGGGATCGCCCGATCCCGCTTCCCCGGCCACTGGCCGGGGTTTTTCGAGTCGCCACGAACGAGGCAGACGCCGTCGGATAGCCAACACGGTCGCGACGGACTTGCACCATCTCGTCGAGCGGCATCTAAGCAACCTCCCGGGCGCGATTAAGGCCGACTTGATGGCCACGGCCGGCTAGCATCTTTACCGAATGGAGCATGTGTCCCCAATCGAAGAGCATCTCACGGACAAGCCCCGCATGCGAAGAGGCTTGGTCTTGGAGGGCGGCGGCGCAAAGGGCGCGTACTCCATGGGCGCGATTCAAGCCTGCCATGACCATAAGTTGGACTTCGACATCATAGCGGGAACGTCTGTCGGTGCGTTGAACGGTGCGATGTTTGCGAACGGGGCCATCGACGAGGGTGTCGATCTCTGGCGGTCGTTGACATTCGACCGGGTGGCAAGATTCCGTAGCCCGTCGTGGTTTTGGATTCCTGCTGTTCTTGCAGCGAATTTCACCGGGAAGTACACGCCGTTCGCAGCATGGAGCAGGCTACACAATTTCGAGATTCTCGTGTGGGCCTTCCTGATGTTGGCGTTCATGGCGGGTGCCGTTCGGGAGATCGTCAGCGTTTTTGGCGGCGGCGCTCCAGACAATTTGCTCCTCGGTATCACACTCTTCCTGAGTCTCCTCGCTATTCGTTTTGGCCCGCATCTTGTGCTCGGCTTGGGTGCTTCTGCGCTGGATCCCGGAAGCCTCCGAGATGAAGCCACGAGAATCTTGGCGAGCAAACGCTTCGCCAAACCATTGTTCGCGACCACAGGAAATGTTGAGATGATGTTGGACCCGGACGACGCACACCTTATGCCGATGGACGATTACCCAGACAGCGGGTACGTCCCTCTGGCCAAAGCCTGCTGGATTCCCACGTACGTTCGGGTCGATCAACTGGAGCCGCACGAACGAATTCGAGCACTGATGGCGAGTGCTGCCCTTCCATTCGGCATCTTCCCCGCCACAGCAATCCGAAAGGGTAACAAGTCTTACGTTGACGGGGGCTTGGCAGACAACCTCCCCTGGCGTGCCATCTTCGAGATGTGCGACGAGATCATCGTGATTCGTCTGCGGCCGGGTGAAGCTGGCGAAATGAGTGTGGAGGGGCTTGTGAGTCACTGGAAGCAAGCCGATCGGCTTCGCCGACTCGCAGCCATGTCCCCGAAGGATCGGGAGCGCCTGTACTACAGAATGGTCTGCCGGAAGGATGAAGCCGACGCCCGAGGTCACTTGTACCGCTCCCCGCCCGTCGCGTTTCCGGAGCAGGAACCAGTCGCCGTTCCGTCCCGTGTGATCTTCTTGAGTCCGGCTGTACCTCTCGAATCGCTGATCCCGGATAGTCGACATGTCATGGCGAAGAGGTCGTGGTTGCTCAGCCAGGCGCTCCGCCTTTTCAAGCAGGGTGGATGGGCAGGGGACAATCTTCGCGGGACCATGAATTTTGAACGTAGCGCGACGCGGCGATGGCTGCGTCACGGCTACAAGGACATGGCCGCCGCTATTGAGCAATATCAACTCACTCAGCCTATTAGCCAATGAGCGCTAACGCCCTGCAGGTTGAATTCGCAGCACTATGCGTCGAGTTCACCTCCGTCACGCCTTCATCGCACGCCCTGCGCTCACTCGGCATCACTGGCTTCATCGACATCGCGCTTGCGTGCTGTGGTGGCCTCGGTCCAGGCGTCGACGCCCTCGAAGAACACGCTGATCTCGTCGTGCCTGGGCGCGGGCCGAATCGGGACGTTGATCCTGGCGCGGGCGCTGGGCGTGAGCCCGAACTCCTGTTCGAGCCGCGTCAGCGTCAGCGACAACTTGTGCATGATCGCGACCTCGGGGAACTGCGCAAAGCACTTGACGCGGCCGTTGCCGTCCTTGAGCGGATACGTCGTGCCATGCCTGTTGACGAACATCGTCGCGCGCACCCAGTGCGTCCACAGCGTGCAGTAGCGCGCCAGCGCCAGGCCATCGATGCGCGTGAGCACGCCCATCTCGTCGAGTTGCGGCAGCAACTGGTGCCAGACCTGGAGCGCTTCATCTTCAAGCCACGTCGGTGGCTCAGGAATGCCCGCTTCCGGCTGCGGCTCATCGCGATTGAGCCGCGCACGCTTGCTGCCGCGCAGTTCCAGGATCGGTGTCGGTGTTGGTCGCGGGCCTCGAGTTCCCATCGCATGCTCCTCCGTCACACGCTGCTGCTGGCAGGCGTGCGTATCGCCTTCTGGCCCGTGAACTGCTCCCAGCGCTGCACGATGACATCGCAGTACAGCGGATCGATCTCCATCAGAAAGCTGCGCCGTTCGTGCTGCTGACAGGCGATGAGGGTCGAGCCCGAGCCGCCGAAGAGATCGAGCACATTTTCGCCGCGCTGCGATGAATACTGGATCGCGCGGGCGGCCAGCTCGGCGGGCTTCTCGGTCAGGTGGACCATGCTCTGCGGGTTGACCTTCTTGATGCTCCACGTGTCGGGCACGTTGCTGGGGCCGAAGAAGCGGTGGGCTGCGCCTTCCTTCCAGCCGTAGAAACACCACTCGTGGTTGCCCATGAAGTCCTTGCGCGTCAAAACGGGATGCTCCTTGATCCAGATGACCGCCTGCGAGAAGTAGAGCTTGCACGCCTTGAGCACGGGCGGATAGTTGCCGCAGTTGGCGTAGCCGCCCCAGATGTAGAACCCGCCGCCCGGCACGAGCACGCGCGCGATGTTGCCAAACCACGCCGCGAGGAGCCGGTCAAACTCGTCGTCGGAGACGAAGTCGTTGATGAGCGGGCGGTCCTTCGCGCGGAGCTTCTTGTGCGTCGCCTGCGCCTTCTCGGGCGAGCGGTGCAGGTCGGCCGATTGCTGGTCGCACGCGCTCGCGTCTTTGCGCTGCGCGGCGCCGAACGACGACAGGCCCGCCGCGATCGCGTTGTTGCTCCGCGGCTCGACCTTGACGTTGTAGGGCGGATCGGTGTTGACCAGGTGGATCACCGCGCCATCGAGCAGGCGATCGAGGTCAGTCTCGCTGCCGCTGTCGCCGCACAGCAGCCGATGCTCGCCGAGGGTCCACAGGTCGCCCGGTTGCGTGATGGCTGCATCGGGCATGGCCGGCACCGGCGCGTCGATCTCTCCGTCGCCGAGCAGCAGGCCGTGCGCGCGGCCGAGCTCTGCGAGCATCGCCGTCACATCGTCCGAAGTGAACACGAGATCTTCGAGAATCGCGCCAAGTCGATTGGCATCGGTCGTCGCCATCGCCGCCAGCGGATCGAGCGTGACAAGCAGTTGCTCCGCCTCGGTTGTGCTGACATCGAGCACAAGCACCGGCACCAGTTCATCAGGCGTCGTCTCGGCGCGCAGGTGGCCGTCGATGAGTTCGAGCGTGCCATCGTCATCCTCGCGGCAGAGCAGGGCGTCGGCGTACCCGATCTCCTCGAGTACGCCACGCAGGACATCGCGCTGGGCCTTTGGGTGCGTGCGCCAGTTGCGCGGGTGCGCCTTCAGGTCGCCCGCGCGAACGCGCCGCAATTCACGAACTCGATCCTTGATGGTCATGTCGAAATCCTTTCGCTCAAGTGTGAAATCAAGCAACGTCCAATGCCGCACGATCGGTCATTGGCATTGGCGGGGTGGGTCCACGCACGCGCGTGAAGCCCCCAGCCAGCGACGAAGCCAAGGGCAGAAGCCCGGCAAACCGAGCGCCCCCCCCCCGGGGGGGGGCATTGCAAAACCCGGGAAAACTCGTGCACAGCCATCGCGTCGGTCACCTGCACATCGGCAGAACTTTCGACCCCCCCCCGGTCGCGGGGAGTCGAACACGCGGGTGACCGCTGCGCACTGTCGCGCACTGTCGCGACAGTTGCCAGCGGGGGGTGATGCTCCCGACTTCGGGCTAGGCTCCCGACCCGGTGCCCCAGGGCTCCCGAAATGGGCGCCAAACATCTCGCAGCGCGAAGTTCGCCCGGGTTGGCCCGTGTCGCGTCGAGGCACTCCGATCGAGTCCTGATTCGACGTGTGCGCCAGAACGCCACACGGCCACACGTCGTGGCCACGGCGCAAACACGCCGCAAAGCCGGACCGGACAGCGCGAACAAACTGTGTCGAATGAGGCGACTGTTCCCGCCGGGGTCTTGAAGTCGTTGAGGCCCCAGGAGAACCTAAGACCGGGGGGCTCCTGACACTACCTTGACGCACTGGCGATCCTGAGCCCAGAGAGGTGGTTTTGTCGGTTCTGTCAGATGTCAGACGGGGGCCCTCCCGGTATTCAGATGTGAGAACACCCGCCTCATTGGTTGGCCCCCCATCGAGGAACGTTGGACCCCTCGCGGGGACGCTGAATATCTCAACATTCAATTGAAGGAACTGATCAAGTGGGCTCATGTCATGCTCCTCCGCGGGCTGCCCGCACCGCCGCCGCGATCACTGCTTGGACCTCAGGCGGCAAGTGCGCCCACGCCGCCACAATGTGGTTGAGGTCGGACTCGGCAGAGACTTCAGACCGTTCTTCGCTGGTCGCGAATACGGTCGATCCTGGCGCGTCATGGGTAAACCCATCGCGAGCGCTGGCATCCAAATTCGCGCCCCGTGCGTCGCGTGCTGCGCCAAGCGCTGCGCGCTCCTTAGAATCGCGGGAAATATCGGGGGAATCCGCGATCGCGCGGGGGTTCGATTCCCCCCGGCTCCATTTTTGAACTGTCGCGCTCTGGTCTCCGCGCAGAAGTTCACCGAATCGACAGCGTCGGCCTCGACTTGCCGCTGCGCAGGCTCGCGAGCGCCACCTGCTTCTCAAGATTGTCCAGAATCTTGCGAAGCGCGTCGGGGATCTGAGGCCCGCCGACGGTATTCGGGTCGAAGTTGGCCGACGGGTTGCCCGCGTCCGAATTGGCCCGCAGCGACATGTTGATCGGCAAGCACCCGAGGAACGGGATGTTCATGCGCTGCGCCATGAGTTCGGCCCCGCCTCGCCCGAAGATGTCGTACTCCTTGCCGTCGTCGCCGATGAAATACGACATGTTTTCGACCACGCCGAGAATCTCGACATCGAGCTGCTGGAACATGCGGATCGCGCGAATGGCGTCGTCCTGCGCAACCTTCTGAGGCGTGCACACAATCACCGCGCCCGTCAGACTCAGTGTCTGCGCCATCGTCAGCGGCACATCACCCGTGCCCGGCGGCAGATCAATCACGAGCGAATCAAGTTCGCCCCAATTGGTGCGGTCGATGAGTTGCTTGAACGCACCATGAGCCATCGGCCCGCGCCAGATCAGCGGCTTTTCCGGGTCGACCATCTTGCCGATGCTGATCGCCTTGACGCCATGCACAAGCATCGGCTGAAGTTGGCCCTCGTGCACGCGCTGTTCGAGCGCATCGAGTCCGAGCAGCGTCGGAAGCGACGGGCCATAGATGTCGCCATCGAGCAGCCCGACCGCTTGCTTGCGCAGTGCCAGGCCGACTGCGATGTTGACCGCGATGGTCGACTTGCCGACGCCACCCTTGCCCGCGCCGACCGCGATGATCGACTTGGCATCCACCGGTGATTGCTTCGGCTCGACAACTGGGTTGGTGGGGGCGTCACGCGTTGGCGTCGAGACTCGTTCGCCCGCATGATCGATGAACTGCACTGTAATCGACGCGCATGGCTCGCCTTCTCCAGCTGCGAGGGTCTTGATCGCGCGCTCGACCGCTTCGGTCAGGCTTGTACGCACCTGTGGCGTGTGCTGGGCTGGAAGGCTGAGTTTGACCGAAAAGGTACCATCGCACGACGCGACCCACTGGACGATGTCGGCATCGACGATGTCCCCGCCGCCCAGAGGGTTAGGAATGGCGGCCAGTGCTTCGAGGATCTGGTCTTTGCGCAGGGCCATGCCCGGCTCCTTGGTACAAAAAGAGTGATTCGGTCGATGGTTGACGGTAGGCTAAGGAGATGGGACAGGGGCGTCAGGCCAGCAATCCGAGGCCTCGGCGGTCGTTGTTCTGATCGGCCGAAGACCGTGGCCGCGTAGGTTTGCTTCTCGGGCCTTGGAATGGAGGTTGGCAATGTCATTGATCGTGATGCTCGCAGCGGGATTGTGCAGCGGACTGGCGTACGGGCCGGAAGGCGAAGCTTTGCTCGCCGGGCCGCGGGTCGCGCCGATGAATGTGACGAGCGAGAACTCGCGTTTTACCGAGCCGATGTCGCCGCTCGACCGGGCGCGATCGATGATCGGAACAAACCCGCGAATGCTGCACGCTTTGGTGCAGCGTTTCGCGGACGGGCCGGAGGAAGTGCGTCTAAGCGATGAGCAACAGAGCGCGATCAACGGGCACATGCGTGAGTTCATGGCGGCCATGCGCGACTTTGAGCAGGAAAATCGGGCTGAAATGGCACGAATTCGCCGTGCAGCCGGTGCGGGTGCAAATCAGCCGACGCGCGGCACTGATGGCGCGATGATGGATCAGGAAACGCAGCCGATGCAGCGAGAACGCCTGCGCGAAAGGGCGCAGCAATCGGCCCAGCAGCGTGAAGATGCGATGCTCGAGTCCAGGGTGCGCGAGGGCACGCCGGTCGAAGATCCGGCTGCATTGCGCATGCGCATGATGGAGTTGAATGCAAAAGGGCCTCAGGCAGCGGATCTTGAACGCACGATTCGCGCCGTGCTCAACGATGCACAGCGGGCGTATCTCGATGACCAGATCGCGAAGATGACTGACGAACGCACGTCCGAAATGGCGATGCAACGCTACCGCGAAGAAGCGATGGCTCAGTTTGCCCAGGCCAACGAACGCATGGCCCGTATTGCTGAAGGCGAAATGAACCTCGATAATCTGCCCGAACGGATTCGCGAACGTCTGGCAGGAATGTCGCCCGAAGACCGTCAGCGAGCGATCGAGAACCTGCGACAGCGGCGAACGGACCGCGGCGAAGAGCCGATGATGATGCGTCCGAATGTTACTAGGGTAGAAAACCCCAGGCCCAGACCAAAGGCACCACCAAGCATGGACCAAATTTCTGTCCCGAACCCCGAGACTCGTGCAGAGTAACCTGTGGATAAGGTCGGGACTGCTCGCGAACAACCATGTCGCGAGCCTCTTGGGGCTTCGAACGCGCGGGCTTTGCGCGTCGTTTCCCGCCTGTTCGGGCTAGGAACAAAGTGCAAACATCAAATTTCTTTCGTGAAATTGTGGCAGAATGGGCAAATTATCGACGAAGTAAATGTTCAGAGCCAGATAATTTGCCGAAGAAATCGTAGAATCACCTTGATCTCTCTCTCCTCCAGCGGGGCGCTTTTGCACGAGGCGCCCTGCTTTTATTTTGTCGCTCCTCCATTCCACCCGACACACTGACCGACAACACTTGGTTGGGCCCTATGGCGTGGGGCTGGTCAGATCAGGAGTGGCATGATGGCGGGCGATCAGGTCGTGGTCACTGGGGCAGCGGGGTTCATCGGTTCGCATGTGGCCCAAGCCCTGCTCGCACGCGGCACCCGCGTCATTGGAATTGACAACTTCGACCCGTTCTACGACCGCAGCACGAAAGAGCGCAACGTGAGCGAAGTCCGGGCCTCAGCCCACGGCGGTTCGTTCGAGTTTGTCGAGATGGACTTTTGCGATGAGGCGAGACTCGCTCAGGTGGTTGGTGGTTCGACTTCGGTGATCCATCTCGGCGCCAAGGCCGGGGTTCGACCGAGCATCGCCGACCCGGTTGGATATGCCCGAGCAAACGTCGTTGGCACGTCCGCTGTCCTGAGGTCATCGCACAATGCCGGGTGCCAGCGTGTGGTGGTGGCGTCATCGAGTTCGGTGTATGGCAATCAGAGCAAGACTCCATTCGCGGAGACCGATCCTGCGCTCGAGCCGATCAGCCCGTACGCAGCGACGAAGCGGGCGTGCGAGTTGCTCGGTTCAGCCCATCATCATCTGACTGGGCAGAGCGTGGCTATGTTGCGGTTCTTCACGGTGTATGGCCCGAGGCAGAGGCCCGACCTTGCGATTTCGCTCTTCATGCGGCGCATCGCGCGCGGCGAGTCGATTCAACTCTTTGGCGACGGCCGTTCGAGTCGGGATTACACATACATCAGCGACATTGTGGCAGGTGTGCTTGCAGCCCACGATCGCATCGACCAGCACGGGTATCGAGTCTGGAACCTGGGCAGCGATCGTCCGACCGCACTCGATGATCTGGTGTCGTGCATTGCGGATGCCGTGGGGAAGCAACCTCGAATCGAGCGTGCGCCGATGCAGCCTGGCGATGTGGAGCGGACGTGGGCGGATCTTGATCGATCCAAAGCCGAGCTCAATTACAACCCCACCACGCAGCTGCGTGATGGGGTTGATCGTCAGTGGACGTGGTTGCGAGGATTGCTTGGGGCTTAGTTCCCGTCGAAGACGGTCACGCCGGAGATGACACGCTTGTTGTTCGAAGGCTGTTGAGTGCTGGTGCCGGCCTGGCGGTTGCTGTCCTGCGAACCTCGATTGCTTGAGCCGTCGCCGATGATGTCCTTGACAGCGGGAGCAAGACGTTCGAGCACCATGGATTGGAGCTGGTCAAACTCGCGGCGGGTGCCGATGCCTTCCCAGAGCATCAAGCCACTGGCACCAGCATCCTTGGATGATGCAAGCGCGGTGCGAATGTTGACGTCGTTGAGCCAGAGGCGTTCAGGAAGATTGACGGGGATGTAGTAGCGGAGGCTGATGATTGGGACGACGGGCTTGTCGCCACCGAGCCGCTGTGCTTCGGCCACCATGCTGCGCACGAACTCGGCGGTTGCATGCGAACGATTCTGGCGGTTGCGTGGGAGGAAGTTGACAAAGGAGTTGCCTTCGACAGTCCAGTGCTGCGGATAGACACTGGGGATGATCACGTCCATCTCGTCGTAGAGAGACTGGATCTTGTTGTTGATCCGTGATGCTTCGTGCGTTCCGTCGCCGTAACCGATTGTGCCTCGCGGGACTTCATTGGAGAAGTACCGCATCTTCGGGAAGTTGAAGAACGACCATTGTGCGTCAGGGCGAAGTCGCTTGCACTCGCGGAGGGTTTCCATGTAGAAGCGGAGCGATACTTCGTCATAGGTGTCGTAGACGAACTGTTGGCGACGGTTGGCCGGGAGTGCGTTGTATTCAGCCGCCCGAGTGATCTTGACCGCTTCGTGCCACTTGTCGAGGAAGTCGAGGTCATGCCCAAAGCGGTTCTGACGCCCAGGCTGGTTGCGGGTGCGCTCCCAGTAGGGCCTCCAGGTTTCGTAGTCGATGACCACGATACCCTTGAAGTCCGTCGAGACATACTGGTCAACGTCTCGGCGAAGCTTGGTCATATGGCGGCCCCAAAGGCTCGGATCGAGCTCGAAGAGATGGATGCCCTGTCGCGGAAATGCACCAACGCGGGCTTGAGTCAGGAAGATGACATCGCGGCTGATCGGAGCGCCGTCGAAGTCCATGCTTGCCTGCCAGTCCCGGCCTCCGGCACCGTTCTCGACTTCCTGGAACATGTTGACTGCCCAAAAGACGGAGAACTCCTGATTCGAGTCCTGACCACCGGCCTGGGCGGATGCATCCATTGCAAGCGGGCTGAGACTGAGCCCGACACACGCGAACATTGCTGTAGCGACTTGATTGAAACTCATGGTGTTGCCTCGCTGTGAAAGGGGGTCCAACTGAACGTACCGCAATAATGGACGAAACGGAGTGTTGAAAGGCAACGAGTTCGGTCGAGAGACTGGCTGATGCGTGATGCTTGTGCGGAACAGGTCGGCGTTGCGGGCAGGGGTGCCATTCGAAAGGACCGATATGGTCGTGCACTGTGCGTATCCGCCGCGGCACTGTGGTCATGTGCTGCCCTTTGCAGCGTTCTGTCGCCCATGGGCTGGGTGTTTGATCTGATTGCACAGGTATCGACAGCGTGTGCGGTTCTCGGTCTTGTGGTTCTGGCGGCAACAATCGCGCTGCGTCGCTGGAAGTGTGCCATTGTGCTGGCGGTGTCGATTGGGTTGCTGGTGCTGCCCTGGGCTTTGCGCCATTTCGACAGACCCGCCCCGACCGGGGATCGCCAGCTCACGATCCTGGTGGCCAACATCTACTCGCGAAATGACCGCATTGATGAGGTGGTCGCATTTCTGGCCAGCAGTGATGTAGATGTACACGTTCTGATCGAGCCCCCCGCGCCACTTATGCGGACTATGCGCGCCGATGGTGAACTGGGACGCGAGCAGACCGGATACGTCCGACAGAGGCCTGATCGCGGCGAGTTTGGCTGGATGGTTGTGCGATCATCCTCGCTCGATGTAAAACTGTCTGAGGCGGACTTCGATGTCCCCGCCGGCATTCTGGCTGTCGTCGTGCAACGCGGTGACGTCAGATTCGGACTGGTGGCTGTGCATGTGCAGTCCCCTCGGTCGGCTGCGCGGTGGCACACCGCGAAGTCCCAGATCGCGGATATCGAGCGTGCGGTCAGGTTGTTCGAGGCCCAGGGGTTGCGGGTTGTGATCGCTGGAGACCTGAACTCAACTCCAACCGGCGCCGTCAGTCGACGATTGGAACGCGCCTGCAATGTCCGCCGGAGTGCTCCGATTTGGGGGAGTTCAGGAACCTACCCCGTGCGCTGGCCAGAGTTGCTCCGGGCGGCGATCGATGATGTCCTGCTTCCCGATGGCATGGCGGTTCAGGCGTGGTCGCGCGTCGAGGTGCCCGGGTCGGATCATTCTGGAGTGCTGGTTCGGATTGCGATTGATACAAGCTACAGCCCAAGCCCACGTTCTGGGGATGCTGCGGGGAATCCGGCGAACCGTCAGGATCCGCAGCCGTAGGTGCGTTGCCGGGCTCGGAGGTTCCGAGAAGTCAGGATGTAAATGATCTTCATCGGGTTGTGACCCGATCTATGCTCAGAGGCGGCATCGGGTCCGCGTTGAGTCGTCCGAAGTGGAGTCTGCGAGCCTGTGGACCGGATTGAGATGTATCTCCAGATCGTGCCGCTCCCCGTGATTGTGGGGATTGGTCTGATTGGCGCGCTGGTCGTGTTCATGATTCCTTCGCGTCTGAGGCATACGGTATTTCTGACCGGCATGCCGCTGTGGCTGGCATTGAGTCGATTTCCGGATCTCGGTCCGGTACAGGCGTTCAGCAAAGTCACGGGCATGTTCATGTTCGCGGTGCTGGCGTTTGCGGCCGCGATGGACCCGGGTCCAAAGCGCAAGTTGCCCCCGATCCTGTGGCTCTACCCGATTCTGGGCATTCTCAGCGTTTTCTATGTGCTGCAGGCGTCGGACTGGCAGATCGCAGTGATCCTGCGCTTTCAATGGTTTTTCCTCACTTTGGCCGCGGTGCTGCTGGTGAGAGCGATCACGACCGAGGCGCAACTCAAACACGCTCTGGCGTGCATTGCGATCGGGACGGGTGCAGCCACGCTGCTGTCATTCCTTGCGGTTGTCAAGGATCCTGGCGCGGCGTTTGGTGGCGGTCTGGGGCGCGTGCAGCCTTGGGGCGCGAACCAGAACCATGTGGGTCCGGATTTCATTCTCGTGACGCCTTTGGCACTCTACTTCGGGCTTCGGTTGCGCAGCCAGATTATGCGACTGGTGGCACTGGGCATGTCCGGTATCGGGGGCGTCATGGCGCTTCTGACAGCGAGCCGGTCGGTTGTGTTTCCGCTGGTGGTGCTTATGGGAGCGGTGGGGTGGGAACTGCGACGCAAGCCGATCGTGGTGATCGGTGCAATCATTGTCGCCATTCCGCTTGTGATGTATACAGGCTCATACTTCGAGACCGCGAACATCGATCGGCTCGGCTCGCTGGAGTCGGAGCGTGCCGAGCGGTTCAAGTTGTACGCCGAAGTCATTATGCAGCGACCAGTCGTCGGGATCATGTTTGAAAAGGACGCACTGGCAGCCAGCGACGAGGAAGTCGGCGGGCATGCCCACAATGCCTTTCTCGATCAGTTGAGGCTCTATGGATTCTCGCTCTGCCTCCCGTTGTTCGGGCTTGCGGCATGGAGTTCGTGGAGCGCGTTCAAAGTCTGGCAGCGACGCAAGAGTTTCGTCAACGATCACCTGCTCATCACCATGCTGTTTGTGTTCATGGCGATGATCTACTTCCATGGCATGGTGACGATCGTGATTTACTACCCGAACTACACATGGGCGTTTTTCCATGTTTTCGTCGCAGTGCTGTTTATTGCGCTCAACTCGAATCCTGGAGCAGAGCTCGTACCAGACCCGCGGGCATGGGGCAAGAGCTGGAACGCAATGATGGCTCGCGAGGCCGAACTCGAAGCCTTTGCCGAGTACGGGCACGAACAGGTCGCCCACGAAGAGACAATCGAGCAGCGATGAGAACCAAACTTGTCGCGACGATCGAGACGATCGCGGCGTGCGGATATATCGCGCGGGCCTGCAACTTTCATGGAGCGAAAAGTCAGTCACCCGTGATCGAGAGCGTCGAGAGCAGATCTGCAAGTCGAGCCTGATCGTCGGCGACCTGTGCTCGAATGAACTCGACTGTTTCATCGGTCGGTGGAGCGGGGCGTTCGGGTGCTTTGGGAAGCACAGTTTCCTTGAAGCGATCCTTGAAACGCATCGGCAGCACCGGGCGAATGACTTTGCGGTAGAGGCGGCTATGTGCGACATGGCGCCACGGCCCGCCCATGACTGCTTTGCCTTCGCTCTTGTTGAAGACCTTGTCAGCTTCGATCAAGTCGGGGCGAGACTCCACACCCAGAAATGAGCAGATGCGGGCGCACAACTCCGAGCGATTGGTCACGTACTGCTCAAACCGCACGAACCTCACGCGCTCGGGGCCGAAGACATCGAGCCAGGGCTCGGCCTGCATGGCGTATCTCGAATAGTTGATCAGCGCGGGAAAGTCGCGAACCGCCTGATCAATGCTCTGTGGCATGATGCCACGCGAGTATTCGTGATAGTGGTGGCTTATGGCGCGGGCGAGCGGGTCACGGATGAGATAAAGCACGCGCAATTCCGGGCCACAGATGGTCAACGCGCGTTGCGCCATGCCCTCAAAATCCGGGCGTTTGGTGTATGCCGTCGAAGCCTCAGCACAGATCTGTTCGGAGCGTGCGGCTGCGAAGTGTGCAGCGTATCGCGCACGGCCGGCGGGCGAGAGAACCTCATCGTGGCACAGGTTCTCGGGTTCTTTATCGATCGGAAAGTAAATGCGTGGGTTGGTGAGCAGATCACGAAAGAGCGTCGTCGAGCCGCACTTCATGCCCCCGATGATGAGAAAATTCGGGAATCTCATCGGGTCGCACGCTCCGCGTTGTGCTGGCCTTTGGGCCCACCCGTTGAAGTGGGCGGTGGCGGCGTGACCTTGACGCCGGCCTTGAGCAGAGCCTTGCGATATCCGTCGACCGGGTCAGTGGTCGTGCGCCAATCTGCGAGCACCGTGGCGCTCGAAGCCTTGAAGCGATCGATGTCTCCGGAGTTCGTGACTTTGAGCAGTGCATCGGTCAGGGCGTCCACATCTCCGGACCTGAAGACGAATCCGTTCTGCCCATCTCGGACAAGTTCGATAGCCGCACCGACTACATCGCTTGACACCATCGCCAGACCCGAAGCCGCAGCCTCATTGATGACCAGAGCCCAGGGCTCGAAGGTGCTGGGCAGGCACAATACGTCGCAGGCCTTGTAAACCGCCGTCACACGGCGCTGCTCGTCAACGAATCCGGTCCAGATGAAGCGATCGCGCAACCTCTCGGGGATTCGAGCCTTGAGGTCCGCTTCGAGATCGCCCGAACCGAGGATCACAACATCCCATTCCGGGCGGTCATCGGCGATGCGCACGAATGCGTCGATCAGCAGATCCACTCGCTTGACGTGCGCCAGCCTCCCCGAGAAGGCGATGCGGCGTCTGCCATCGCGCAGTCCGAAGCGCTGCTTTGCATCGGCGATCTCGCTCTGCCCGACCGAAGCAATCTCGTCGTAATCGGGTTCCTGGGGCACATAGAAGGTTGCGTCCGGGCGCGAGCCGTAGACCTGAAAGTAGCGATCGCCGAGCGTTGCGCAGCAGATCACTCCGGTTGATCGTCGAATCATGCGTGTCAGAAAGAATGTCTTGAATGAGCGGGCCAGACCACGCGCGTTGTCGCCGTGCGCGTTGGAGTCTCCGAAGATGAAATGCGCAATGCGATTGCGATGAAGATACGAAAGAATTCGAACGCGCGCCGCGTCAGCGAATCCGATAACGACAACGACATCGGGCTTTGCCTCTTTGAGCCACTTGATGATGCGCCCGCCGCGCTTCCATTCGGTGATGAAACGTTTGGGATGGCTGCGACCCTTGGCGTATTCGCCGGGGCCAAAGATCTGAGTGTTGATCGCGGGGTCGAAATCGAGCTTCCACGGAAAGACGTTGTATTCGTGCGTAAAAATGGTGTGAAGTTCGATCTCGGCGATCTCGTGGGCGAGACGCTTGTGCTGATGCAGCCGATACGGACTTGGTGCGTTGGCGATGATGACTAGTCTGGGCTTGGTCACGAGTTGGTTCCTGAAGTAGAAGGGCTGGAAGTTGACCCCGTGGATCGCGCTTCGGCGTACATGACTTCAAATCGCTGGGCGATGGAGTCGGGATCGAGATGTTCGAGGACCCACGCCCGGCCGCGCTCGCCCATCGCCTGCTGCTTCTGAGGATCGGCAAGAATCGACGCAATGGCATCGGCAAATGCGCTCGGTGTTCGATCGGCGATGATCGCGCCGCCCGAAGCTTCGAGTTCTGGCCAGATATCCACCCCGCGCGTCGTAACGACCGGTGTGCGGCACGCCAGCGATTCGGGGAAGACGAACCCGAAGTTCTCCTGACTCGTCGGAATCGCGAGCACCGCAGCCCGCTGATAGAGCGAGACCTTCGTTGCCCCGGTGACCAGCCCGATCATTCGTACGTCATTCTTGAGCCCGAGTGCGCTGATGCGCGCACGCATCTCAGCTTCATACGGCGCGTCACCCGTGCCTGCGATGATCGTGCGGCAGGCGATGCCACGACGCTTGAGTTCTGCTGCTGCATCGATAAGAACATCAACGCCCTTCTTGAGGTGGATTCGTGAGAGAAACAGCACAGTCGGGAGCGAAGGTTCGAGGTCGCCCGTACCCGCCGGGCCGTACGCAGCATCCGCCAGATCCGCGCCTGGGAGCGAGCGATACGGATCAAGATCGAAGATCAGTGGCACAACAGTTCCGCGTCCGCGCGGATACCACTTGCGTGATTGTTCGAGTTCAGCCGTTGCGGTGCAGTGAACGAGCGATGCCTCTTCGAGCGTGCGCCGGCCGCCGAGCGCAAGATAGACCTTTTTCTTGAGCGTTTTCTGAGACATGCACCAGTCGTCGAGCATGCCATGCACGCTCAGGATGTATGGCGTGCGATGGCGCTGCGCCGACCGGGCAAGTTGATTGTTCGCGGTGGTCCAGCAGGCGTGCAGATGAAGGACATCGGCTCCGGTCAGGTGCAGGTCAAGGTCCGCAAGCTGCGCGGGGGAGAACAACCCCAGTGGCCGCGAGGGCGGCGCGACTCGCACCACGCGAGGCATTCCGGGCGAACCTTGCTTCCAAGCCTCGGGGATGTCGGTATCGTCGCAGGTCAGCACAGTGACGTCATGCTGGCGCGAGGCAAGCAGGGCCGACATGTCGAGGACTGCGCGCACAACCCCTCCATCCGCGAGATTGAATCGTGTGAGGAAGTGCGTGATGCGCATGGTGGTGACTCGCAAGCGCCCGGGTTCAACTCGGCGCGTCGCCGCGCTCGGCGCGACGGATCTCTTCCATCTTCAGACAGATCTGGTATTCGTAGACCGCCTGGAGCACGCAATACGTCAGCCCCGGACGACCATCGAGGAATCCCATCTTCAGAAAGTACAGCAGGATGAACTTGAGGGCAGGACGAAAGGGCAGTCGGAACGACATGTTCTTGGCCTCGAGCCGGCGCGTGTTCGCATCCTTCGAGAAGACCATCTTGACCCATTCCACCGGGCGCTCGCGCAGTGCGCGAATCTGTTCGACCGCTTCATAGGTCGAATATCGATTGTGCCGTTGCAGCCACTCCGTAATGCCCTTGCTGAAGTTGAAGTGAATGAACTGGCTTTGCAGGTATCCATGGGGGCCATCGATGATCGGCGTCGGGTTCACAAGGCGCTCGAAGCGGATGTGCTTTGGCTTGAAAAATCGCATGATGTAGCCCGGGGGCATCGAGTGTTTGAGCCATCGCCCGCGAAACATGTTCTTTCGGCCACAGAAAAACGCGACGCGCTTCTCGCTCGCATCGCGCGCAATGGCACAGATCTCCTCGCGCAGTTCAGGCGTCATGTGCTCGTCCGCGTCAAGGTAGAACACCCAGTCGTACTTGAAGTCGATGTGTTCCATCGCCCAGTTCTGATGAGGCCCCCGTCCGTCGTAGGCCCGCTGAAAGAACCGAACCCCCCGTTGTCGGCAGATTTCTTCGGTGTGGTCCTTGCTGATCGAATCGAGCACGACGATGTCGTCCGACCAGCTGACGCTGTCGAGGCAACTCGGCAGATTCTGCTCTTCGTTGAGGGTCTGGATGAAGATGGAAACAGTCATGTGGAGAAGTATGCGGGGGCTGTTCAGGACGCCGGGGGAGGGAAATATAGGGGGGAAAGCGGATTACGAATGTCGATGCAGGTACGTTGGTGACGGGGCGGGTGTTTGGCTGTGCGGGATAGTGTCGGCATGGCGGGGCGATATACTCCGGTCGACCAGATGGCGTCAGACACCATCATCGGCCCATGACTTATGGGGCTTGATCCGCGCTGTGGATGAATTCTGCCAGGCCCCACGCATCCACACAAAGCACCCGTCGGGCCATCGCTTTTTTCATAGCCTTCCGACGAGTACTTTGAATATGAGCACTGACAAAGACCGAGCATCAAACCCAGGCACCGACGAGCATCCGTGGCGATATACCGCCGCGCTTGCCGCTCAGGTCGAAGCCCGGTGGCAACAGTGGTGGGACGAGTGCCAGATCTATCGCGTGCCCAACCCGGGCGAGCCCGGGTTCGATGGCAGTCGTCCCAAGTTTTACTGCCTCGACATGTTCCCGTACCCATCGGGCGCGGGGCTCCATGTCGGACACCCCGAAGGCTACACCGCCACCGACATCATCTGCAGATACAAGCGGATGAACGGGTTCAATGTGCTGCACCCGATGGGGTGGGACGCCTTCGGCTTGCCCGCAGAGCAGTACGCCATCGAGACGGGCGTGCACCCCGAGATCACGACGCGTAACGCCATCGATACGTTTCGCAGACAGTTGCAGCGATTCGGGTTCTGCTACGACTGGTCACGCGAGTTCGGAACGATCGACCCCGAGTACTACCGCTGGACGCAGTGGATCTTCCTGCAGATCTATGGCTCGTGGTTCGATCCACAGCAATCGCGCGCCAGACCAATCGCGGAACTTGTAGCCGAGTTCGAGTCGGGTGACCGTGTCGTGAGCCTGAACCCGGCAGCGGCTGAATACACAGGCGCGGGCGACCTCCCCGGTGGCACGCGCGTCGGCGCGTGGGCGACGCTCGATGCAGAGTCGAAGCGCATGATCATCGATTCATATCGGCTCGCCTATGTCGGCATGCAGACCGTCAACTGGTGTCCAAAACTCGGCACCGCATTGGCCAACGAGGAAGTCATCGACGGCAGGAGCGAGCGCGGCGGTCATCCCGTGTTTCGCAAGCCCATGCGGCAGTGGATGTTTCGCATCACTGCCTATGCCGATCGACTTCTGGCGGGCCTCGCCGAGGTTCATTGGCCCGAATCGACCAAGACGCAGCAGACTGAATGGATCGGGAGGTCCGAAGGGGCAGAGATCGAGTTTGCGATTCTCGAAGGAGCAGCGACCACCGAAACATCTGGCGAATCGCTCCGTGTTTTCACCACACGACCCGACACCATCTTCGGCGCCACCTACATGGTTGTCGCGCCCGAGCATCCAGTCGTTGATCGCGTCATCGACCAACCTCCCGCCTGCTGCGATGTCGAAGCGCTGCGCGCGTATGTTCAGGCAGCCCGCAATCGCTCTGACATCGAACGACAGGAATCGAAGGAGAAAACCGGCGTTTTTACCGGAGCGTATGTCCTCAACCCCGCGACCGGGAAACCGATTCCCGTCTGGACGAGTGACTATGTGCTCATGGGCTATGGCACCGGCGCGATCATGGCTGTGCCGGCGCAGGACCAGCGCGACTGGGACTTTGCCAAGGCATTCGGCTTACCGATTGTGCGCACCGTTGCGACTCCGGCAGGCTGGGAGGGAGAGGCCTATACAGGCGATGGGCAAGCGATCAATTCCGACTTCCTTGATGGGCTTGATGTCGCCAGCGCCAAGTCTCGCATGATCGACTGGCTCGAAGAGCACAAGATCGGAATGCGCCGCGTCAACTATCGCCTGCGCGATTGGCTCTTCAGCCGCCAGCGCTACTGGGGCGAGCCTTTCCCGATTGTGTGGGACGAGCAGGGTCGGCACCACCCGGTCAGTGACGACGCGCTCCCTGTGCGCCTGCCGCCGATGCAGGACTACCAACCCATCGAGAGTGACGATCCGCAGCCGTTGCTTGCCAAGGCTGTCGATTGGGTGAGCACGACTGCGGGCCAGGCCGGCGTGACCGATCTCATGGCCGACGCGCGCGTAATGCGCGAAACCAACACGATGCCAGGCTGGGCGGGGAGTTGCTGGTACTACCTGCGCTACTGCGATCCGCACAACAATGATCGTTTCGTGGGCGAAGAAGCCGAGCGATATTGGATGAGCGATTGCGCGGTCGATTTGTACATCGGTGGCAACGAGCACGCGGTGCTGCACCTGCTCTACGCGCGATTCTGGCACAAGGTGCTCCATGACCTCGGGCATGTTTCGAGTGATGAGCCTTTCCGCAAACTCTTCCATCAGGGCATGATCACGAGTTATGCCTATCAGCGGGCAGACAAGTCGCTGGTGCCCACCGATCAGGTCGAGGAGGTCGATGGCAGGGCAATCGAGCGCGCGACAGGGCGCCAAGTCGCGCAGATCACTGCCAAGATGTCCAAAAGCCTCAAGAACGTGGTCAACCCTGACGACGTGATAGCCGAGTACGGAGCCGACACGTTCAGGCTCTACGAAATGTACATGGGTCCGCTCGATGCGTCCAAGCCCTGGAACACGCGCGACATCGTGGGTTTATATCGCTTTCTTCAGCGTGTCTGGCGTCTGTGTGTCGATGAGGAAACGGGCACGCTCCGCAAGGTTACCGATGCCGAGCCCGATGTCGAGAAGCGACTGCACCGGATGATCCACAAGGTCGGAAGCGATATCGAGCGTTTGAGTTTCAATACCGCCATTGCAGCCATGATTGAGTTTGTCAACGCGAGTGCGATGCTGACGAGCGACCAGATGGACCGGTTCGTGCGCGCGCTTGCGCCCTTTGCGCCACACATGGCAGAGGAACTGTGGGATCGGCTCGGGCGGCGAGAGGCGCTGGGGTCGGTCGCCATGCAGACGTGGCCGGCGGTCGATCCGGCGATGCTGGTCGATGATGAGATCGAGGTGCCGGTGCAGGTGCTGGGCAAGTTGCGAAGCCGCATCCGTATCCCGGCCGATGCCGACGCCAAGGCGATGGAAGACGCAGCCCTCGCCGACGAGCGTGTCCGCGAACACATCGCAGGCAAGACAGTGCGCAAAGTTATCGTCGTCCCCGGGCGGCTGGTGAATATTGTGATCGGGTAATCATCGCGGCATCAGCAGCACCACGCAATGAACCTCGATCGCGCGCCCTTCGCCGACAGCGTCTACTTTTTCGTGCGTCTTGCCCTTGATGTTGACCTGCCCGGGTTCGATACCCAGCAGCGAGGCCACGTTCGCGATGATCTCGTGTTTTCGGTGGCCGATCTTGGGCCTTTCAAGGATGACCGTCGCGTCCACATTGGCGATCGCATACCCCTGCTCGCCAAGCAGTTCGAGAGCCCGGGCGAGGAAGTCGCGCGAGTCGCGCCCGGCGTTGGCAGGGTCATGGTCCGGAAACAATTGCCCGATATCGGGGAGGGCCAAGGCACCGAGCAGGGCATCGGTGATGGCATGCAGCAGGGCGTCGGCGTCGGAGTGTCCGACCGGACCTCGGTCGAACTCGAACAGCACTCCCCCGATCAGGAGAGGCAATCCTCGGCCCTGCGGCGGCACAGGCTCAAGGCGGTGAAGGTCGTACCCGTGCCCGATGCGCATAGTTTGCGCCCTCTGGCCAGTGGGCGCGTGCGCGTGGATGTGCCGATGTTCAGGCATGACCAGAGTCTACCGATAAGATGGACGGCGAACGCGGTCCGATCGCAGGGCGTATGCTCGATTGAATCCCGGAGTAGATCATGAATGTGATGCAAAGGCAATTGTTAGTGGCGGTGTGCGGGGTGATGGCATTCGCGGGCGGCTGCCTGGGGCCTTATGAACCGGGCGGCCCCATGATGTCCGACGACCAGTTCACATACGTCAGCACCGAATGGGAACCGGTGACCGTGATCCTGACTGACACCAGAACCGGGGAAGAACTGTGGACCGCCGAAGTTCCGGTGGGCAAAAAGTTGACCATTCGATTCTACAAGAACAAGTCCAGTGGCGACAAGGATTTCCCGGATGTGATGCGGTGGGAGATCGAGAGCGCGGATGTGCCGCTGCGTTCGACGCTCAAGAGCCAAATTTCGGTTCCTTCGAGCAATGTTCGCAGGCTCAACGTGTCGTATCGGTCGTCACCTCAGTTCCACGATTGATCCCGCGCGGGGTCTACGTCAGAACAGACTCCCAGACCATGACGGCTGCGATCAGCGTGCGCGCGGTCCAGAGGGTGGTGCGCACCCAGTTTGTGAGCACAAGATGGCGTGCGGTGCGAGCGTTGAATGCGCAGGCCAGACGATTGTGCAGTGGCACCTGCACAAGAAATGTCGAAAGCCAGATCATCGCCAGCAGCGATAACCCGACCCATGGCCATGCCGAACCGGAGCGTGTGTTCGTCACCAGCGCGACAGCAGTGAGCAATTCGATCAGCATGAGTGGCATGACAACGCGAGTTGTTCGGGCCTGGTGCGAGCGTTCGTAGGCTGAAAAGCTGGCGGGATCGACCAGTGCGAAGAGAGGGTAGTGAACCACCTGAACGAACCAGATCAGGCCTGTCATCGCGGCGGTAGACACGAGGTGAGTTAGAAGTAGGGGTTGCATTATCAACTGTGGCTTCGATCCGGGCGGGGCACCTGACGCAAGAACGGTAAGAATTTGAGGTTGAGATCATCCAACGCGTGCCTGTGGGCGAAGCCATCGACAGGGAGGTTTCGCACATGTTGATCGCATTGGCTGGAGTTATGGGATTGATGGGCACGTTGCAGAGTGCGCAGTCGCCTGAGACAGGCGGTTCGTTGGCACGCGTCGAAGCGGCTGCCGAGCCTTGGGCTGGCAACATCCGTGTCGGCGGCAAGGCCGAGGCCGATCTTGATGTGCTCGAAGGTCCGGATGGACCCTTGTATCGTGCGGGCAAGGTCGCGACTGATACGAAGCTTCCGTTGGGGTATCCGGCTCCCACGCCTCCGGGAGCCATCGAAATCAAGCAATACGAATCGGTGCGCCGGGCGGAGTTTTCGAGTTCGGGGGGCATGGGGTGGGGCGGCGGCAAGGGATTCTGGCCGCTGTTCAGGCATATCCAACGCAAAGATATCGCAATGACCGCGCCTGTCGAGACCGAATACGCCGACACCAACAACGACCGAAAGCTCGATCGCTGGACCATGGCCTTCCTGTACCATTCGACTTCCGATGGCCCAACGGGTACCGATGGCGCGGTCGAGATTGTGGATACGGCTCCGATCACCGTCGTCAGCCTCGGCTTGCGTGGCGGGTCGGCGATCAAGTCACCCGAAAAGGCGGCAAAGCTCCTCGAAGAGTGGCTCGCAGAACACGCGACGGAGTGGAAACGGCAAGGGGATCTGCGCGTTCTCGGCTATAACGGGCCCAACGTTCGGGCAGCGAATCGGTGGTGGGAGGTGCAGATTCCGATTGAGCGTGTGTCGGCACCTGCAGCGCCTGCGAGCGAAAGTGTGGATTCTGAGCACAAGGAGTAAGAATTCAAGTCTTCGGCTTGTGCTTGTCCCACCAGGCAATGGTGTGACGCAGTCCTGTCTCGAGGTCGGTCTGGGCGTGCCAATCGAGCAGCGCTCGGGCGCGTGAGACATCGAGGCAGCGCCGCGGTTGGCCATCGGGCTTGGTGGTATCCCAGCATGTCTGGCCTGTGAATCCTGTGAGTCGAACGACCAGTGCGACAAGATCGCGGATCGTGATTTCGCTGCACGAGCCGAGATTGATCGGGGCAGGGTCAGAGACTGCTTCAGCCGCCCGTACAACGCCGGATGCCGCGTCATCGACGAATAGGAACTCGCGTGTGGCGGTGCCGGTGCCCCAGATATCGACGGTCTCTGCGCCGCGATCGCGTGCGTCGATGCACTTGCGCACAAGAGCGGGAATGACGTGGCTGGATTCGGGGTCGAAGTTGTCGCCCGGACCATAGAGATTGACAGGCAGGACATAGGCGCACGCGAGCCCGTACTGGGCGTGGTAGGCACGAAGCATTTCTCCCGCAGCCTTCTTGGCGATGCCGTATGGCGCGTTCGTTTCTTCCGGATAGCCGTTCCAGAGGTTGTCTTCGCGGAACGGAACGGGCGTGAGCTTGGGGTATGAGCAGATGGTGCCGACTTGAACGAACTTTCCGCCCCGGTTGTGCAGCCCGCTTTTACGTGCGCCTTCGATGAGGTTGAGCGCCATTGCCATGTTGGCGAAGAAGTACCGCCCCGGATTGCGGCGATTGGCACCGATGCCTCCGACCTCGGCTGCCAGATGCAGGACGAGCGTGGGCCCGCGCCCATCAAACGACGAGGCGTACAGGTGATCGACAGCGCCAGCGTCAGTCAGATCGCACGAACTGCGCCGTGGCACAACGATGCGACCAGCATCGACGCCTCGCTCGTGCAGCAATGCGACCACTCGCCGACCGAGGAACCCGGCTCCCCCTGTGACGATGACTCTCGCTCTGGACCAGTCGCACGCCATGTTGATCGGATCATACCGCAAGCGGCTTGCCGAATGGGTTTGGTGCTCGTAGGGTGAAGGGATGGAACGTCCTTCGGAATCACGTTCAAGGGGTGCAATAGCGTCGCTGCGTCGCAAGGGCCTTCCAATGGTGGCCAGGGTGTTGACTGCGCTCGCGGCAGTGCTGCTCGCAGCGTGGGGGTGCGGGCAATACTGGACGGATGAACATCACTCGACGCAGTACCTCTGGTGGATGCCCACGCACTGGGTCATTGGCGTGTGCTGGGTGCTGGTGGTTGTGTCGTGGGCCTTGGAGCGTCTGAGCCTGAGGCTGGGCGGGTTTCAGTTGCGTTCGCTCATGACGCTGGCCCTGCTGGTGCTTTCTGGCTGGATGTTGGTTGGCGCGTGGCACATCCATCGGGCGGTGATGCCACAGAGAGCGGGCGATCTTCGGGTGCTGTACTGGAACATGACGGTGGGACGTGAACTCAACGGCGCGGTTGAGCTGGTGCTGGCTCAGGAGCCCGACGTTGCGATCATTGCCAACCCGAGGCTCGACGGACTTCGCGGGCGACTGCTCGCGGGGCTGGGCACGCTCGGGAGCGAGCCTGATCCTGAGGCGTCGGAACGTCCGGATTCTCTGGTGGTTGGCCCGACCCGGTTCCTGTTCCGTCATGAAATCGCGGTGGCGACGCGTGGCCAGATCGTGCGCTGGGGGAGTGTGACATTTCAGATGCGAGGCGTGGATGACGAGTCGCATCGAGGCGTGGTGATGTTCGTCGAAATCACCGGGCTGAGCGACAATCCGGTGGTGGTGTGGATTGTGGACCTGCCTTCGCACGCTTCCCTGTGGCGACAGGAGGTGGCGGCAGAGGCTGCTAGGGCAGTAATGGAGTGGCGGGGTCCGGAGTTTCGACTGACAAGCCTGGGCCAGTGGGAACCAGCAATCGGGGCAGACGGTTTCCCCGAACCGGGTGTGATTGTGGGCGATTTCAACATTCCCAGGGCGAGCGCATCGCTTCGGACGCTGGTCGGGAAACGTGCGGAAAGCCACGCATCACGTGGGTGGGGTCCGGCAACGACTTGGAACCGAACGTGGCCCGGATGGTCGATTGACCTGCTCTTTGCGGGGGCTGGTTGGACGGTGACGCGGCATCGCGTCGTCGATCCGCGCATGGGCATGCACCGCATGATTGTGGTTGATCTGAAGGCGGAGTAATGCAATGCCCGATATCAGGGCGAACGGCCCTCGGTCTGGCTTCGTAGACTGTCGGCCCGCCTTGGAAGAATCGGACGTGCATGTCAGGGACTGTGACCCCACCAAAACCCGCGCGGCAGAAGTCTGAAGCCCTCGGGGGAAAAGTCGGACGCGGCATGTCGTGGATGGCTTCGGCGACGCTCATCGTCAAAATTCTGAGTTTCGCCTCGACCATCGTCCTTGGACATCTGCTGTCGGAAGATGACTACGGCGTGTACGGGATGGCAATGGGCTTGTCGGCATTCGCGCAGGTTTTGCGCGATGGTGGTATGCGCCGCATCCTGATTCAGAAGCAGGCACACCGCTATGCGGGGTTGTCGGGGCCGATGTACTGGTTCTCGGGTTCGTTCAACATGGTGGCAGGGGTGCTGCTCGGTGCGGCTGCGTTTCCACTGGCGTGGTTGTATGACGAGCCGGAGTTGGCAGGGGTGCTGCTCGCGACAGCGGTGTCGATCCCTTTGACGACCGCGATGGGGGTGTACCGCGCCAAGATGGCGGTGGATCTTCAGTTTCGTCAGCTTGCAGCGATGAATACCTACGGCGCGGTCGTGCGCTATGCGTCGATGATCCTGTTCGCGATGCTCGGGTTTGGAGCGCTGAGTTTTACGTTGCCACTCGTGGCCATGTCGATCTTCGAAGGAGCGTATGGCTACTGGGCGACGCGAGACAGCCCGTGGCGCAGGTCGCCGCGCTTGAGGCTGTGGCCTGCGCTCTGGAGCAAGGCCAAGTGGATTGTGCTGGGGACACTCGCCATGGCGACACTGCGACAGGGCGATTACTTCGTGTTCGGGCTCCTCAAGGCGCGTCAATGGCTTTCGACTGGTGCCGTGGGGCAGTATGTGTTCGCCTTTCAGATTGCGGTGCAGATCAATGTGCTTGTGGCTGTGAATCTTCAGGCGGTGCTGTTTCCGGCGCTGACCAAACTCGTACACGAGCCGATGCGTTACGTTCAGGCGGTGTTGCGCGCCACACGCGTGATGATGCTTGTCGGGAGCGTCTTTGGCCTGGGGCTTGCGTGTGTGATGTCGCCGCTGGAATCGCTGCTGTGGGACGGGAAGTGGGCTGAATCGGTCGGCGCGGTGATGTGGATGGCGGCGTTCTTCCCGATGCGACTGCTCACCAGCGTGCTCAACTCGGCGCAAATGTCGCGCGGGCGCTTCAAGGAATGGTTCTGGCTTACGCTTCTGCAAGGCGTTGGCATGATGGGTGCGGCGGCCATAGCGGGTCTGCTGTTTAATCACGCCGAGCAATTGTCGCTGATCATCGGCGTGTACTTTCTCGTGGGCGTGACGCCGACATGCTTGTGGGGCATGGCGCGCTGCGGCGTGCCGTGGAAGCAGTCGCTGCTTGCCGTGACGCCCGCGTGGCTGGTGGTGTGTGCGGCCGGAGGGCTGACGCTGATCCTGGCCCATCTTGTGGGGCCGATCAGCATTGGGCATGTACGCTGGGTTGATCTGTCGCTCGAAGTCATGCTGCGAGGCGTGACGTTCAGTGTTTTGGCGGTGATCGGGCTCCGTGTGTTTGCCAAGCGATCGCTCGCGGAGACGGTGGAAGTTGCTCCTGCGCGCACTCGGCGTATGGTGCGAAAGATTCTGAGGCTGCCCGCGCCGGGTCGTAGGGCCACGGCTGCGGCCAGTCAGAGCGAGGCTGTTGCGGCGACAGAAGCAATGCGTGATGAAGAGTCGTGAGAGGTATTTGAGCGAACGGGGTGAATCGAAGCATGACGCTTGCAAGTGAAAACACGTTTGCAGAACCAAGATATTTTTTCGTGGTTGGTTCGCCGCGATCGGGCACGACGCTGTTGCAGACGATGCTGATGCGAGCGCCGGGCGTGACAATGCCGCCGGAACTGCACTATGTGCATATCACCTACAAGCGTCGTCATCGCATGGCCGACATCCGCACGGACAAGGGATGGGAGCAGGCGTGCAACGCCATCAAGGCCCGGTGCAAGCACTCGGATATTGACATGGATTCTGCTTTGTTCGACCGGCTCTGCGAGACTGGAGAGCGGACATATGCGAGGCTCTTTCGCATCTGGTTGACGGCGATCGGTGCGGTCGACGGGGCGTCGGTGGTTGGAGAAAAGACGCCCAACCACTGCGAATGGGTACTCGAGATCGTTGCGATGATTCCTGAGGCGCGCATCATTCACATCATGCGCGATCCGCGCGATTCGGCCGTAAGCCAGCGCGAAGCCTTCGGGCGGCATGCCCTCCAGGCCGCAGTGCGCTGGAAGCGAGATCTGGAGATGCATCGCGATTGCCAGCGTTTGATTCCTGCGGACCGGTATACCGCTGTGCGGTACGAGGATCTTGTCACGGATCCTCAAGCCGTCATCAAGCCATTGTCAGCCTTTCTCGATGTTCCATATGTTGAGGACATGCTCGATCCGGGCGGACGCGAGAAGAAAGGCTTTTCGTCGTACGAGGCACACAAGCTGCGCACGCTCGACAAGGTCACATCATCGCGCATCGGTCGCTACAAGCAGAAGATGAGCGCGATGAACATTGCAGTCATCGAACACATCTGCGGCCCGCTGATGGAAGAAATGGGATACACGCTCGAACGCAAGAATCCGCTTCTGGGTCTCATCGGGTGCGCGATTCAGGCACCCGCTGTTGCGTGGCGGCGTCTTCGCGGCGATCGCCGTCGACAAGGCATGCTCGATCAGGAAGCCGAGCATGGCAAGCCCGTGTTTCACCAGCAGCCCGAGGCGAGTTGACGGCTTCAGGCACGCTGGTCGCGGTCTGTCGTTCGTGTGAACCCCGGGTCGTCGTTGGTTGCAAGGGCAACAAATCGGTTGGGCGTGTGGTCTCGTTCTTCGAGGTGAAGCCGAGCGATGTTCGGGAGGCGACCGAGGATGACGAACAGCATTGCGCAGTCTGGCTCAAAATTCATGTCGAGCAGAATTCCCGCAGCGATGCCGTCGATGTTGATCGGGACGCGCTTGCGCTCGTAGAGGATTCGGCCGAGTTCGCGTGCGAGGGATAGGTGCGCCCCGCGCCAATCGAGTTCATCCGCCAGGGCCGTCAGGGCGCGAACACGCGGGTCGGCGCGCTCAGCAAAGCGCTCGATTGCACTGGGTTCATTGCCCGAACCATCGCTTGACTTGTGAAAGCGATGTCCAAATCCCCAGATGCGCTCACGGGTCGCGATGCGCTGGCTGACGAACGCTTCCAGATCGGCCTGAGTCTGGACGAGGCACTTGAGCTCGAGCATGGCCTGCTCGAGGGCACCAAAGTGATATGGACCCATCGCGCCCGCGATAAAGCTGATCGCACTGGCAGCAAAGGGCGCTCGCACGCTGGCAGCCACGCGGGCGCCGTGGGTCGAGGGCGACGTCACGCCGTGTTCGCACAGCGAAACCAGGTACGCTTCGGTCATGCGTGCCTCGGCCTGCGTCGGGTAGCGCCCCTGGAGTTGGAAGAAGATCATGTCAATGTAACTGACGCGATTGACCAGTGCACCAACGCGCACACCTCGGGCAAAAATCTCTCCATCAATCACCCGGCTCGAGCCATCCGGCTCGGGCAGCGGGAGGACACATTCAGCGATCGGAGCAATGGTGGCGTTCAGACGAGTTGTAACAGGCATGGTTTGAATCCCTATGTTGAAGTGATCTGGTGTGTGATGATGAGGGCAAAAACGACAACGCTCCGGCGGGTGCCCGGAGCGCTGGCTTGAACGGTTCATCAAAAAAGTTGGGTCAACTTCGTCGATGCAACACGCGCGCCAACTCCCGGGAGGTGGAGAAGCGTTTCGATTTGGCGTGTTTGACTGCGAAGTTTGACATGTTCAGCATGTTCATCGGAATGATGCGGCGTACTTGATGAGAAGTTTCTGCATCGCGGTGGCACCAAGTCAAGCGTTCCAGTGCGAAAGATCAACGCCGAGCATCCGGCTCAATTCCTCATTGGGCTTGGCAAAGTGGTCAAGCAGCATGCGTTTGGTCTCAGGCTTCATGTCCTTGTACTGGCCGGCTTTTTTCTTCTTCTGCGAGCGGTTCCACCTGCGGATCGAGTTGCCGAGCGGGCTGTCGCGAACGGTGCGAATCGCCCAGCCCAGCCCGAGCGACTTGAGCCGATCCTGCGCTCGAGGCAGGATTACGGCGTTATCGGTTTTGCCCAGCCAACTCGGCTTGAAGTCTGCATCGACACCAATGTGCGCGTAGATCTCGCGAATGAACCGCTTCTCGTGGTGCACAAGGTCGTCATACAACTGCACAAGGATCTGCTCGCGCGGGAACAAGTCGTAGTATCGGCGGAGCTGATCGGCATAGTGCCCCCGCTCCATGATGTCGGGTTCCTTCTCGAGTGCTTCCTCGAAGGTGTCGTATGCCAACCGTCCGTTGCGTTTGAGGTTGTAGGCTGAGAATGCGCGATCGACGGGATTGCGCAGGCATGCGATGAGCCGCGCTTGCGGACACATGTCCTTGATGCGCTGAGGCACTTCTTCACGATTGAGGTACGCCGGTGTGGCCTCGCCCCAGGCCTTGTGGTGCTCGCTGGGGGTGAATTTCGCCCGATACCACGCTTGGCCTTCTTCAAAGTGCCGATTGAAGAAGTGCAGTTCCTTCGGGTCGGCCATGAACACCTGCGGGTGTTCTGCCAGACATTTGTGAACCCATGTTGTCCCACAGCGCTGGCCGCCAATGTGGATAAAGGTCGGGAGTTGTCCGGGGGCAGTTGGCGCTGTCGCCGGCTGCCGGTCGGTCGCGGTCTCGGTCATGAAATCACCTCCGATGCCCAACTGTATCGGCATCCAGTGCTGGAAGGTTCGGTTTAACCCGGGCAAGCTCGCGTCTGCGTCCGCTCTCAACCCTACTGGTCATGTCCAGTGAAGTCAGGCAGGTCGTGGCCAGCGTCGCGCAGGGTCTTCTCGCGCCGTGCCAGTTCAAGGTCATTCTCGACCATCAGGCGCATCAGAGTTTCGAGGTCTGTCGTGGCATGCCATCCGAGCCGATCCGCCGCCTTGCTCGCATCGCCATGCAGCAGGTCCACCTCTGCCGGGCGCAGGTAACGCGGGTCGAACTCGATATGTTGATCAAACTTGAGCCCGGCGTAGTCAAAGCACATCTCGGCGAACTCGCGCACGCTCAATGTGTGTCCGGTGGCGATGACATAGTCATCGGGCGCGTCCTGCTGGAGCATGCGCCACATCATCTGCACATAGTCGCCCGCAAAGCCCCAGTCGCGCCGTGCATCAAGGTTGCCCAAAAAAAGTTTGTCCTGCAATCCCATGCGGATGCGCCCGACGGCGCGTGTGATTTTGCGTGTGACGAACGTTTCGCCGCGCCTGGGGCTCTCGTGGTTGAACAGAATGCCGCATGACGCGTGCAGTCCGAATCCCTCGCGATAGTTCACCGTCGCGTGATGGGCCATCACCTTGGCGCACGCGTAAGGCGAACGCGGGCGGAATGGTGTCGTCTCGCACTGTGGCGATTCCACAACGCGGCCGAACTGTTCACTCGAACTCGCCTGGTAATACCGTACCCGGTGCGGGGCGCGTTCCTGATATCTGCGCACCGCTTCAAGCAGCCTCACCGCCCCGCTCGCGACAATATCTGACGTGTAGATCGGCAGATCAAAACTCACGCGCACATGCGACTGCGCCCCGAGGTTGTAGACTTCGTGCGGCTCAACTTCCTGCACAATACGATCGAGACTCGTCGCGTCCGCCAGATCGCCGTAATGCAGTTTCAGTCGGGCGCCGCGCTCGTGCGGATCCTGATAGATGTGATCGATGCGCTCGGTGTTGAAGGAACTCGAACGACGGATCACTCCGTGCACCTCATAGTTCTTGCTCAGCAGGAACTCGGCCAGATACGACCCATCCTGCCCGGTGATCCCGGTGATGAGTGCTCGAGGGTGTTGGGCGTCGGGCATAGGAGGATCTCGCGTCGGCGTGGCTACGCACTCTGGTCATCGGACTGGTAAAGGCTCGAACTCGACAGAACGCTCGAAATCGCCTGAACGCAGCGACGCGGCCGGTGTATCGGTCAGTATGGTGTAGGCGCTGAGGACGCCCAGGGCGACCGCCAGCAGCACGGGGCCAAGGATGCGCGCAACGTTGAGCACCTGCGAGTCGCTGCCGTGTCGGGAGTGGGCACAAAGCAGCGCGAGCATGATCAGGATGAACGGTTCGTGGTACCGCTGCCAAAGTTCCGGGCTGAAGGTCTGTGCCGCGACGAAACCGACCATCGCGCCAAGAAAAATCCATCCTGCTCGCCGCGGCACCTGCGACAGCAACCCGGCCAGCAGAACCATGCCCACCGGCGCAAGGACCAAAAGCACCGGCGAGGTGTGCCCCGCGATCGTCGGGACCATCTTGACCAGATTCCATAGTCCGCTCTTGCGGCCTGCATCGACGTCATAAGTCGTAGTCGGAATTATCACCAGACATATCGCTGCAACCACCAGGACACCAAGCAGCACGCGGCTCGCGGCCAATCGCTTGAAGCCGGTCCAGGCATAGGCAGCGTAGAACGGAGCGAAACTTCCGATGATGGCAAGAAAGAACGCGGGTGTCGCCGGGTTCCAGCCGTGATACACGCTCTGATAGCGCGGCACGATCAGTCCGTCCCACAGGCGCAGGAAATACACGAGCGCAAGCGTGGCCGGGAGAGTCGCAAGTACAACGCAGACGAGCCGAACGAAGCGTGCGGGAATGCATGTGAAAAGTTCACGCACGAGCGTGATGGGGCTCGGAAGTGGCGCAGCCGGACTGTCCGAATCTGATTCCACCTCGCTCGATCCGAGCCATGCCGCAGCCCAGAGCACACCGGCTGCCCACAGGTGAATCTGTCTCGTGAGCACAAGAGCCAGGAGCATTACGCTTCCGGCGATGCAGAGCGTTGCCAGTCGCCGAGCGCGCAGTGCCAGCACGATGATGCCGAGCACGCCCAGCCATGCTGCGTTGTCGGGCAGGAGCCAGATGCCGGGGAACAGGACATACATCGATCCCACAATCGGGAGTGCCAGCGTCAGGCGCTGGGGGTTGGTCCCCGGGAGGGCCAGCACGAGCAGCGCCAGCAGCCCGGCGGTGAAAGCACTTGCCAGAAGCATCAACCCACGACGCGAAGGGTCGAAAGTGACTCTCGCCCCCGCCAGAATCAGGTGGTACAACGGGGTGGTGGCAGAGTGATAGTTGGAGAAGTCCGGACGGGGCCATTCCTCAGTGAATGCATGCACCACCGGTTCGTGGTAGTTGAGGTGATCGGCTGCTGCTCGACCCTCGGCAATGTTGTTGGAGAAAACAACCGGCAGCGCAGCGGCGTAGAACAACGCCACAACGACCAGAGCGATCAGACCTGCACGGGAAGTTCTTTGGGCCATTCTGCGTTCACTCGTCCCGATCCTGTACTCCAAGTCGCCGGTCGGCCGATGGGAAGCGAGACTCTAGACTACATTCGTTCATTCACCGGCTTGTTTGCGGAGCAGCACTCGATGGGATTGCCCGGTCCACTTGGTTCACTCATGTCGGCGATGCACCGCCCGGTGTATGAGTCCCGGCTCCGTCATCTCGTCGCTGCCATTCTTCCGCACCTCAAACAGGGGGATAAAGTGCTGGATGTCGGCTGTGGCATCGGAACTCTCGGGCATGCCCTCATGAAGGCACCCGGTTCGCCATCAGGCGTCAAGGTCGAAGGGCTCGAACGGGTCGTCCGAGGCGGGGAGCCTATCCCCGTGCATGGATACGACGGCGTCACCATGCCTTTCGCAGATGGAACCTACGACGTGGTCATTGTTGCAGATGTTCTCCACCACGAGCCGGAGCCTGATCGCCTGATCGCCGAGTGTGTTCGCGTGTCGCGGCGGCTCGTCATCATCAAAGACCACCAGATCAGGGGATTTTGTGCGCAGTCGCGCATCTCCTTCATGGACTGGGCTGCCAATGCGCCGTATGGCGTGCCGTGCCTGTTCCGCTACAACACGCCCGAGCAGTGGACGCAAACACTTGACAAGCACGGACTTGTGGCTCATGAACGATGGGATGGAATGCGCTTGTACCCACCTGTGGTGAATTTCATTTTTGGGCGTGGACTGCAATTTATGACCGTGTCTCAGGTGCCTCAATCAGGTGCATCGGCACGGGAACATGAAGTCTCGGTTGGGGTGCAGGCGTGAGCGGGGAAGCAACGCGTTCGCGGCCTCTGTGGGTGGAGTTGATCCGCCTTGCGCGCCCGCAGCAGTGGCTCAAGAGCGCGTTTGTTGTCGTCGGGCCTTTTTATGCGTATCAGGACCGCCCGGTCGAAGGGTCGGCTTTGGAGCACTTAGTCTGGGTGACGCTGGTGACTGCGCTGGCGTTTTCGCTTGCTTCGAGCGGGTGTTATGTATTCAACGACCTGGCTGATGCCGAGCGCGACCGGGAGCATCCGCGCAAGCGCGGGCGTCCGATTGCCAGCGGAGCGGTCAAGCCGGGGCTTGCCAAGGCGTACGGGATTGGTTTGTTTGTTGTAGCGGGCGCACTGATTCCGCTGCTCCCGATGCCCGCAGCGGCGTGGGTTGGGATCCTGCTCGCAGCCCATGTGCTCAACGTTCTGGTGTATTCCGCCGGTCTGAAGCGGTTTGCAATCGTGGATGTCATGAGTCTTTCGCTCGGGTTTGTGTTCAGGGTGCTCGCGGGGTGCGCGGCTGTGGGGATCGGGCCCAGCACATGGCTGCTCAATGTCACGTTTTTCCTCAGTATGTTTCTGGCGTTCGGAAAACGTCTTGGTGAACGGCGGACAATGGGATCGGCCGAGGCTGCCGGGCGGGCTCGAACAGTGCAACTGGCGTATTCCGATGAAATGCTTCGGATGGTGGTGGTGGTGACCGCAGTCGCAACCCTCATCACCTATGCGGGGTATGTACAGGAGCGCGATCAGGCGTACCACCTCGGGTTCAATCTGCTCTGGATCACGGTCCTGCCGGCGACGTATGGGCTGATCCGGTGCATCACGCTTCTAGAAGCGGGGGAATACGACGATCCGACGGAAATCGCGGTGCACGACTGGGCATTTGCCTTTGCGGGCGGGCTTTTTGCAGCCCTGACGCTGACGTTGATGCTTTTGAAGGCTTTTGGTGGAGTTTTTGAATCGGGCTGAACACGAAACACGGAGTTCCGGTTAGGATAAACGCAGGCTGCCAGTAGCGCGAGCACTGCAGGACGCGACGGGGCAATGAGTGGGCGCAGTGAACCATCAAGGAGACGATGCGATGGAAATGAGTAAAAGGATCGGGAGTGTGACGCCTCGGGTGCTGGTGGGCCTGGTCGGCGCGGTGGTCGGGCTGGGCGCGTTGACCTGGGCTTCGGCACAGGACGAGTCTGCCCGTGTGTTGCAGGACGCGCAAACCGGATCGGGATCGGAGCAATCCGACGAAACCATCTCGCAGGTCGATATTGGCGCGATGGCAGCCATGGCTGCACGCGGGGGAGGTGGGGGCGCACGCGCAGGCGATCTCCCGGCATGGAAGGATGTTTCGGATGGCTTCGAGCGCGTCGTGTCCACGACCGACCCGGGAAGTTTCTATCAGGTCTGGCGGAACAACAGGGACAACCGCATTCTTGTGGAGATGCCGCGAGGGTTCGAGAGTCAGAAGCACTTCTTCGCCATGACGGTAGCCGGTGGCGAGATCTTTGCGGGGTTGCAGGCTGGCGACCTGTACTGCTACTGGAAGCGCATCGGCAATCGTCTGGCGCTCATTTCGCCGCAGATTTCGGTGCGATCAACGGGCGATGCGGAAAGCCGCGACTCGGTCAACATGATCTTTACCGACCGTGTGATTCTTGACGTGCCGGTGGTGTCGACAGGTCCGAGCGGGCAGCCGGTGATCGATCTGAACAATCTTCTGCTGGGCAATGCGTCGTCGTTTTTCGGGCGCAGCGCCGCGGGGGCGCGCGTGGCATTGGCCGAGATCGCGTCAGCCAAGGCGTTTCCGAAGAACATCGAGATTGCCTACAAGGTGCCGGTGGGTGATGGCACGATCAAGACGCTGCATTACTCGATCAGCCTGATGGAGGGCTCGCGCGGATATCAGCCTCGCCGCGCCGACGAGCGCGTCGGGTATTTCACGACGAGTTACCGCGATCTTGGCAAGTTCGACCGCGACGATGTGAACGTGCGTTACATCAATCGCTGGCATCTTGAAAAGGCGGATCCGAAGCTCAAGATGAGTCCGCCGAAGCAGCCGATCGTGTGGTATGTCGAGCACACGGTGCCGATTCGGTATCGTCGCTACGTCCGCGAGGGTATCGAGTACTGGAACAAGGCGTTCGAGCAGATCGGGATTGTCAACGCTCTTGAAGTCCGCTTTCAGGACAAGGCTTCGGGCTCGCACATGGAGAAGGATCCCGAGGACGTTCGCTACAACTTCATTCGCTGGTTGAGCAATGACGTTTCGACCGCGATCGGGCCGAGCCGCGTCAATCCGATGACCGGCGAGATTCTGGATGCGGACGTGGTGCTGACCGACGGGTGGATCCGCGTGTTCACGTATCAGTGGAACGACCTGATGCCGAAACTGGCGACCGAGGGCATGAGTCCTCAGACGCTCGAATGGCTCGAGAGCAATCCGACGTGGGATCCGCGTGTGCGTCTGGCGGATCCGATGGATCGGGAGCGCATGCTCATCGCGCACAATAACGGCCAAACGACAGGGCACTTTGTCAACAATCCGCTCGATGCGGTCGATGGGATGATGCTCGGGTCCAATCCGTTCGACGGGCTTGTCGGGCGGGTGAGTCAGGTCAGCGGGTGTTGCGAAGCTGCACATGGCAAGGCACTGAGCCTCGCCTCGCTGCGCATGCATCTGATGTTCGGCCTGCCTGACGACGAAACTCCGGCACCTGAAGAGCAGACCGAGATTCCTGCAGAGATGCTCGAGATGCTCAAGCAGCATCCGGAGTTGCTGGCCATGATGCCTGCCGACAAGCGCGACGCGGTGGCTATCGCGATTGCCAAGGGTGTGCAGCCTGAGTCTGACGACGAGCCGAAGGATGACGAGCCCAAGGCCGAAGAGGAGCCCAAGCCGAGGAAGGCTCCGGAGAAGAAGGAACTGATTGACGGCGTGCCCGAGGAGTTTGTCGGCCCGTCGCTTGCCGAGTTGGTGGCGCACGAAGTGGGTCACTGCCTGGGTCTGAGGCACAACTTCAAGGGTTCGTCGGCGTATCAGCTGTCGCAGATCAACAGTACTGACATGAAGGGCAACGAGCCCTTCTCGACAACCGTGATGGATTACAACCCGGTAAACATCCGCATGCCGGGGTTTGGTGACGCTCAGGGCGACTATGCTGTCATCGACATCGGGCCATATGACAAGTGGGCGATCGAGTTCGGGTATGGATTCGGAGACACCACCAAGATTCTGGGGCGTGCATCCGATCCGCTGCTCCAGTATGGAACCGACGAAGACACATGGGGCCCGGATCCGCTGGCGCGCCGTTATGACCTGTCTGCCAATCCGCTCGATTATGCCAACAACCAGATGGCGCTCGTGCGGCATCACCGCGAAAAGTTGCTGACCGAGTTTGTCAAGGACGGGCAGAGCTGGTCGCGGACGCGCTATGGCTATCAGATCACACTCGGGCAGCAGGTTCAGGCCATCTCGATGATGGCCAACTGGGTGGGCGGTGCGCATGTGTATCGCGACAAGAAGGGCGACCCGAACGGACGTGCGCCGATCGATGTTGTTCCTGCGGCGAGGCAGCGTGAGGCGCTGGACTTTGTCATAAAAAACAGTTTCCACGACGAGGTCTATGGCTTGTCGCCGGATCTGCTCAAGCACATGACGATCGACAAGTGGTACGACGAGGCTGGGATGAGTTCGATCTTTACAGATCCGACTTTCGACGTGCACGATCGCGTTTCGTCGGTGCAGGCATCGGTCCTGACGATGCTGATGAATCCGCAGACGCTGCGGCGTGTCTATGACAACGAGTTCTTCGTGCCTTCGGACCAGGACGCGATGACGCTGGCCGAGTTGCTCTCGACGATCACCGAGGCAGCGTGGGGCGAGATCGCCAAGGCACCGACGACGAAGACGACGGAGCGCAGCCCGATGATTTCGAGCCTTCGGCGCGGGTTGCAGCGCGAGCATGTGCAGAGACTCATCGACCTTTCGACGCCGTCGAGCATGTCGGTTAATCCGGCTTCGCGAGCAGTCTCGACTCTGGCGATGAGTTCGCTGCGGGACCTCAAGTCGCGTGTTGACAAGGCGGTGAGTGCGAACCCGGCCAACATCGACGCGTACTCGAGGGCTCACCTCGAAGAGATTCGGGTGCGGATCGAAAAGGCGCTCGATGCACAGTTCGTGTATGGCTCGCGGTAATGCGAAGTGATCCTGGTTGTACATGAAAATTGATTTCGACGGGCGGCCCTGCGAGGGGTCGCCCGTTTTCATGTGCGCGGCAATGGTGCGGGTCAGGCTTTTGAAAGTGTGGGAATCGTGAGCGCGACAAAGCGGCGTGCTTCGCTGTCGGCCACCAGCACATCCTCGAGCGAGCGGATCGCGCTGATGCCGATGGCGTCGAGGGCTTCTGACGCGAGTTGGGCAATGCGCAGGAACGGAAGGCGATGGTCCAGGAACGCTTCGACAGCGGCTTCGCTGGCAGCATTGACGATCGCTCCGGCTGTCCCGCCGAGCTCGATGATGCGAGGCGCGAGCGCCAGGGCTGGATACCGTGCAAGGTCTGGCGCTTCGAAGGTCAGTGAGCCGAGGGTTTCGAGTGAGAGTCGCGGCGCCGAGCCGACGAGCCTGCGAGGAGCGGTCAGGGCTTGTTGAATTGGCGTGCGCATGTCGGGCGATCCGAGCTGCGCGATGGTCGAGCCATCGATAAGTTCCGTCATCGCGTGGATGATTGATTGTGGATGCACAACAACGCCCAGGCGTGAGGGTTCGAGGCCGAAGAGCCAGTGCGCTTCGACAATCTCGAAGGCCTTGTTCATCATGGTGGCGCAGTCGATCGTGATCTTGCGACCCATGTTCCAGGTTGGGTGCGCCAAGGCGTCTTCTGGAGTCGCGTTGGCCATGCGTTCGAGAGGCCAGGTGCGGAATGGCCCACCCGAAGCCGTCAGGACCGCCCGAGCAACCGTTGCGGGCACCGAGAATGGCGGACTTTGCCCGGGCGACACACACTCGAGACACTGCCAGAGAGCTGCGTGCTCGCTATCGACAGGAAGTATGCGGACCGAGCGCTCGAGCGCACGTGGCACCACGAGCGCCCCGGCCACAACAAGCGATTCCTTGTTGGCCAGAGCCACATCGCGCCCGAGTTCGATGGCGGTGAGTGTCGATCGCACGCCGGCTGCGCCCGTGATGGCCTGCACGACCATGTCGCAGTCAATGCTGCGCACGAGTTCATCGGCGGCGTTTTCCCCGACGAACGACGCATCGCCTGGTTCGCCTCGGAAGAGGGCTGTGTGCCTGACACTCCAGATTCGCGCCTGCTCAGCGAGCATGTCGCGCTTCGACGCGCTGGCGAGGCCGACGATTTCAAAACGCGGGCTGTCGGGTCCCGCCACAGCATTGAGATGTGCGACGGTGTCAAGTGTCTGCACGCCGACTGAACCCGTCGAGCCGAGCACGATGAGGCGGGTTGGCGCGCTCGAACTTGTGTGCATAACGCGTGTCATTACTCTTCGCCGAGTCGGGCCTTCTCGCTGGGGGCGAGCTTGCGTCGTGCGGCCGAATAGAGCGAGCGGCGGGGCTTGGGTTCGGAAGCAGCGGGTTCGGGTGCGGGAGATGCGGTGCCAGTCGCTTTCGGCGTCCCCGAGTCGCGGGACCGCGGCGGACGCTTCTTGCGGGTCGATATGTTGGGCGGAGCGTGATTGTCGCTCGCGCTCGCGTGGGGAGCCGTCTCTGGAGCTGACGCAGGAGCATCTGCAGCAGGCGCGTCGGCACCGGCACGCGAGCCGCCACGACGACGTCGGCGTTTTTTCTTGCGAGGCTGATCGAATTCATGCTCGCTCTCGTGCTCGCCGGCTTCGGGCGTTGAAGGATCACTCACTGGCGCGGTTTCGGCGGGTTGCTCGGCGGGCGACACCAGCGATGATGCTCCAGACTTACGGCGTCGACGTCGACGCTTCTTGCGCGTCAGGCCGGTTGATCCATCCGAGCTCGCCGCATGCGATTCATCCGGATCGCCTGTCTGTTCAGGGCCAGTGTCCGCATCCTGGGATTCGGGCTTGCTCTCCGCAGAGTGTTGTGTTTCTGGTGTACGACTGTTGTCTCCCTCACCATCGCCGCGCCTGCGCCGACGCCTGCGACGTTTCTTCTTGCGAGCCTCCGGCGAGCCCGTTTCAATCGGCTCGTGATCGTCATCGTCGTCGAGATCGGCCACCGGCAGGCTCAGGTCATGCTGGCGCTCCTCGATTGAAGCCTGAACTTCGGCGAAGGCTTCAGCGGTCTGTTCGGCAATCTCCTCGGCTTCGGCGCGAAGGTCCACAGCCCAGCCGCTCTCGTCGTCGCGCGAACCTTCGACCGCCCAGTCCGTGAGTTCGGGTTTCTTGCTCTTCTTTGGGAGTTTTTCGAGATCGACGTCGGCCCCGCCTGCGTCGTAGGCGTAGAACGTCACGCGATCCGAGCCGATGGCGTCGCTGATGCGTACTTCGACATGCTTGCCGCTGAGGTGCTCGATGCGTGTCAGTGCTGCCCGCCGGGTGCTGAGCAGGGCGGCGGCGACGCGCGGGTTGACGACCATCTCGACCTTGGCGACCTTATCGTGATCGAGCAAGGCTGCCAGATCCTGCAAGGCATCGGCTGCGACGCTGTCGGGCTTTTGCACGACGCCTCTGCCTCGGCACGAAGGACACCCGGAGAAATGCACCGACTCATGGCTGCCTCGCATCCGCTGCCGTGTCATTTCGAGAATGCCGAAGGCCGAGATCGGGAGGATCGTTGTTCGCGCGCGATCCTTCTTGAGTCGTTCCTTGAATCGGTTCTCGATATCCTTGCGGTGCTGCGGGCTGCGCATGTCGATCAGATCGTTGATGACGAGTCCGCCCAGGTCACGCAGCCGCAGTTGACGGCAGATCACATCGACCGCTTCGAGATTGACCTGATACGCATTGGTTTCGGCATCGCGGGCCGATCGCATCTTGCCGCTGTTGACGTCGATGGCGACGAGGGCTTCGGTTTCATCGATGACCAGACGACCGCCCGACGGGAGCGGCACATCGCGCGAGTGGATCTGTCGAATCTGTTCGGTGACGCCGAAGGAGTGGTACAGCGGCGTCTGCCCTTTGTAGTGGCGCAGTTTGGCCTGCGAACGTGGGGCGACGATCTTCATGAACCGGGCTGCACGCCGGAGCGCCATCTCATGATCGATGATGACTTCGTCGATGTCCTGGCTCAGCAGATCGCGCAGGCTGCGCACCAGAAGATCGCTCTCAGAATAGAGCAGTTTGGCCCCCTTGCCAGATGCCCGGCGGTGCTCCATGTCCTTCCACAGGCGCAGCAGGTACGCCAGGTCGCGTTTGAGTTCGACCTTGGTGCGGTTAAACCCAGCGGTGCGCAGAATGAACCCGAACCCTTCGGGCAGGTCCAGTGTGTCGAGGATCTGTCGCATTTCGGCGCGCTGTTCTTCATCCTCGACCTTGCGGCTCACGCCCACGCGGTCCATCTGCGGCATCATCACAAGGAATCGCCCGGGAATCGACAGGTAACTGGTCAGCGTCGGGCCTTTGGTCCCGATGCCTTCCTTGAGCACTTGAACGATGATCTCCTGCCCGCGTTTGAGCGCCTGCTGCATCGGTGGGCGGCTGCGACGCGGAGTCTTCTTGCCCACGCGCTCGGTCGTGTCTTCGTCCTCGCCCGGAAAGTACTGCGGGTGAAGATCAGACACATGCAGGAACCCGGCGTCCTCGACTCCGAAGTCGATAAACGCGGCCTGAATTCCCGCTTCAACGTTGGTCACCTTGCCGAGGTAAATGTTCCCGACGCGGCTGACGGCGTTGGTCGGCTCGGCGTGGTATTCCTCGAGTTGTCCGTTTTCGACGATCGCGACCCGGCACTCTTCGCCCGGAACGTAGTTGATCAACATTTTGCCATGTGGCATGAAAGGGGGTCCATCCCGTCCTTGGGGCGGTTGATGCGTCGATTCGGGGTTGGCCAGCAGCGACGGCCGGTTGCAATGCGCTGGGGCAAGTTTGGGCCCGATGCGCTCTTGTCGGCGTCTGCGAATCATCGCATTGCCGAGCCGTCCGTCGCGTGATGTCGATCACGCCAGAAGCGCGATCCCCGAATCGAGCATGGCGGCACCATTGAGGCACTGCCACGCCCGATGTGATTTCTTCTCCCGATGCGGCCAGCCCACGCGACGCGCGACCCTGGCTCACTCTTCTCCGGCACGCCCTTCGAACGCCTCGGGAACTATTTTTCTGACTCTCGTTCGCAGGAACGCTGCGGATTCGAGTTCCGAATCGAACGTGATCGCTTTTTTGGCAATCCGCTCGCACTGAGCCATCGACACGCTTCGGATCAGTCGTTTGACGACCGGGATACTCGACGCGTTCACAGAGAGCGTACGCACGCCGAGGCCCAACAACAAAGGGACATACTCCAGATCGGACGCCGCCTCGCCGCAACATGAAACGGGAAGGTTCTTGCGCCGGGCCGACTTGACAACCATGCGAATCAGCCTCAGAACCGCCGGATGGGCGGGCTGATACATTGACGCGACCCGTTCATTTGTTCGGTCCACCGCCAGAGCGTACTGCACCAGGTCGTTGGTGCCGATGGAGAAAAAGTCCACTTCCCGCGCAAAAACATCGGCCAGAAGCACCGCCGAAGGGACTTCCACCATGATCCCGACCCGTACATTCCGGTCATACGGCAGCCCAAGATCGTCCAGATCCTCCATCGCATCCCGAATCAGGTAGCGTGTCTGCCGAAACTCATGGATCGATGTCACGAGCGGGAGCATGATTTTGAGGGGCCCGTGAGCTGAGGCTCGCAGCAAAGCACGCAACTGGGTCCTGAACATGGGCAGGTGGGCCAGGCAATAACGGATCGAGCGCAGGCCCAGGAACGGATTGCGTTCGGGTGTCTCTGCCCTGAGCTGGGTGTACTTGTCGGCTCCGAGGTCGAGCGTGCGGATGGTCAGCGGGCGACCCGCAAGGCGGTCGATGCAGGTCTTGTAGGCCTCAAACTGCTCATCCTCGCTTGGTTCGTGATCGCCTGTGAGGTAGAGAAATTCGGTGCGATAGAGCCCGATGCCAGCCCCACCGCGCTCGACCACGGTTGAGGCTTCTTCGGGGAACTCGATGTTGCCGAGCAGTTCGATTTCCACGCCGTCGGAGGTGGTAGCCGACTTTGGTGCGAGTTCTTCGAGCGAGCGATCAAACTCGCGCGACTGTTTGATATATCCCTGATACTGCTCGATGGTTTCGTCATCCGGCTCGATGATGACCCGCCCGCGCGCGCCGTCGATAATCAGCGGCATGCCGTCCGAGACGAGAGAACGCAGATTGGCACATCCGACCACCGCCGGGAGGCCCAGAGCACGCGCGACAATCGCGGTGTGGCTTGTCTGGCCACCCAGTTCCGTCACCATGCCGATGATGCGTGAGCGGTCGAAGGCAACTGTCTGACTCGGAGTCAGTTCGCTGGCGACGATGATGGTGTTGTCGTCAGGAAGTTCCTCGGACGTGGTCAGGCGTTTGCCAATCAGGCACCCGATCAGGCGGTGAGAGATGTCGTGAAGGTCGTTGATCTTGGTTCGAAAGGCCGAGTCGTCTTTCTCAGCAAATCGCTTCATCCACGCGCGGAAAGTCTGGGCCGCAGCGTATTCGGGCGAGACCCGCTCGTCTTGAATCATGGCCCGTATTGGTCCGAGAAGTGCAGGGTCCTCGAGCATGCCGCGGTGGAAAAGAAAAATCTTTGCCGAATCCTGCCCCATGTCCACCAAGGCCTCATTGTGGACCTGATCGAGTTCGGCAATGGCATCCAGTCGAGCCCGCTCGAAGCGGTCGAGCTCGGCCTGAACCCGCTCCGGACGGACCGATCGCTTCGGAATGCGAGGCAATTGCACGTCGTCAATGACAAATGCCCGCCCGATGGCGATGCCGCTGGAGACCTTGATGCCTTTGAGAATCTTCATGAATGGCGTATTCCGGCGACATGGTAGCGAGACGCAGGATTCAACGCGATCAGACTCGGTGCTTGACAACGGGCGATAGATGTGCTCAAATGCAGTCGCCGGGAATCAAGGCAGGAGAGGAGAAGACCTCCCCCCCGGCTGGCGGTGCTGAGGCACGACGTGGTTCTGTCTTCCCGCCCGAGGCTTGTGAAACTGAGTTATGTCAACGAAGACCCTCACCGGGATCCTCGAATGGCCTTCTCGCGCTGAAGGGCGCGTACGCCAACTCGCCGAGGACTTAACACTTATGGAAAAGGCCGACGACCCGTTCGTCCCAATCTCCTTCGGAGATGAGTTGCCGCTGCGCAACGGGCTGGAGGTCACGGTCGAGGTCGTCGATCGCAAACCCCGACGCCGTCGCCGAGGACGCCCCAATGGTCAGGTGCGCACCGCTCGCCCGGTCGTTGAAACATTTCTTCAGATCGAAGGGATGGATCCAGAACGTTTCAAGACTTCCAAGCCTTTCGAGACGCTGACTTCGGTCGATCCGCAGCCTCGGCTGACGCTCGAGTACCCCGGCTGCCCACCAGCGTGCCGCCTCATCGACCTGTTCTGCCCCATCGGGCGAGGCCAGCGGGCGATGATCGTCAGCCCGCCCAAGGCCGGCAAAACGACCCTTCTCAAAGACCTGGCGACATCTGTTCTCATGAACCACAAGGATGTCGATGTCTTCATGCTTCTGATCGATGAAAGACCTGAAGAAGTCACAGACTTCAAGCGGGCCTTCACTCGTCCCAACCGTGATGGCGTCTGGGATCACCCATGGGAGCCTCACCGCGTCACCGTCATCGCGTCGAGCAACGATCACGACGTCGAACGGCATATACAGATCTCGCTCCTGACGATCGAACGCTGCAAGCGCATGGTCGAGTGTGGACGTCATGTCGTTGTGTTCCTCGATTCGCTGACTCGACTCGGGCGGGCGTTCAATCGAAGCCGCAAGCACTCTTCCAGCGGCCGGACGATGACCGGCGGAATCGACTCCAAAGCCCTCGAAGTTCCCAAGCAGATCTTCGGCGCCGCTCGCAACACTGAAGAAGCCGGAAGCCTGACGATCATCGCCAGTTGCCTTGTCGACACCGGCAGCCAGGGCGATCAGGTCATCTTCGAGGAGTTCAAGGGCACCGGAAACATGGAGTTGATCCTCGATCGCCGCGTGGCTGAGAAGAGACTTTTCCCAGCTATCGACCTGGCAGCGAGCGGCACGCGCAAGGAAGATCTGCTGCTCGACGAGAAGACACTCAAGACGATCACCGCCCTGCGCCGGCGCATGCTCAGCATGCCTCCGCCGCAGCAGATTGAACAATTGCTCGCCGCGCTCCAGCGTTTCGAGACCAATGCCCAGCTCGTGGGCGCGACGTCCGATTCGGCTCGCTGAGCACCCTGGCTTCTACTCGAGCGCGCCCGCTGCCCACGCAATCCCGCGGGACACAAGATCCAGCACGGGCTCGGTGCCTAGATCGTCGGTCGTGTGCCCGATCGAGCAGTACGCGACGCGACCCGCGCCATGATGGCGAGTCCAGATCACCGGCATGCGCACCCCTCGAGTCCAGGGGGCATGATCGCCCGAGAACGTCGTGGTCGCCAGAACGCTGTTGCCCGGATCGATATGCATGTAGTACTGCTCGCTGCGGACATTGAACCTGCTGGGCATGTCTTTGGTGATCGGGTGTTCCACGCCAGTGAGTTCCACGATGTAGTCGATGATGTTGCCCGGGTGGGCGACGAACTGTCCGCCGACCATGAACTGGTACTCGGTGTTCGCGCGAAACGCATCGCCCATTCCGCCGTGCCAGCCGGCAAGGCCGCAACCCGCACGGATGTGCCGTTCGAGGGCGACGGTCTGCTCATGGCCCAACTCGCCCATCGTCCAGCACGGCACAATGACATCAATGCCTTCAAGCATGCGGTCGTTGATCTGATCGAGCGCGTGCACCTGGCGCGACTCGAGGCGCAGATCCTTCAGCCGATTGATGACCAGATCCGAGCATGGCTGAGGCTGGTGTCCGTCCCAGCCGCCGATGAGAAACAACGCCGTCTTCATGTGTGTTCAGTCCTGTTTGTGTGCTTGGCCTAGTTCAGCGAGACTTGTATCCGCTCGGGTGGCGTTTGAACCATTGCCACGCCGAGTCCACAATCGCGTCAAGTTCCGTGATCGACGCTTTCCACCCCAGGTCCGACGCAATAAGCCTCGGATCGTTGTACAACGACGCAGGATCGCCCGCGCGGCGTTCACCTGCCCGCACATCGAGCCGCCTGCCCGTGACGCGCTCGACCGATGCGATGACTTCGCGCACCGAGTGCCCGCGCCCGATGCCGACGTTGTAGGCACGCACATCGCCGGGCTCGAGCGCCTCCATGACACGCACATGGGCGTCGATCAGATCCTCGACATGCACATAATCACGCACACATGTGCCGTCGGGCGTGGGATAGTCGGTGCCGAAGATCGTCAGGTGCTCTCGCTGCCCGAGCGCGCCCTGAATCGCGACCGGGATCAAATGCGATTCCGGGTCATGATCTTCACCCAGAACCCCCGTGCGGTCGGCCCCCGCGACATTGAAGTAGCGCAGCATGGCCACCGCAATCGGCGTACCCGAGCGCGCACGGCCCGCAGACCAGTCACGCAGCACATGCTCGAACATGAGTTTGGTCTGGCCATACGGACTCACCGGATACTGAACACAGGTTTCTGTGATGGGGATCGAATCGTCCGCAGGCTGCCCATACGTGGCGCAGCTCGAGCTGAACACGAACCGCGCGACCCCCGCACGATCGCATGCACTCAGCAGCCGCACCGCCGCGCTCACATTGTTTTCGTAATACCACAACGGCTGATCGACGCTCTCGCCGACGTAGGCCAGTGCGGCAAAGTGCATCACCGTGCTTACTTCATGCTCAGACAGCAGCGCTTCGACAGCCAGTTCATCGCCTACATCGAGCACCTCGAAGCGCAGGCGGGCACCTGCCTGGTGGCGCAGCGCGTCGATGGCCTCGGCGTGGCCGCGCACGAGGTTGTCGATCACGACGACACGATGCCCCTCGGCGAGCAGACGCTGCACCGCGTGTGAACCGATGTATCCCGCGCCGCCCGTCACCATCACATTCATGCCAAACGCCTCCATCGCCCCCGCATGGTTGTAGGATAGGGAACGAGGAGGGTCGTGCATGGAGCGCATCCGCATAGGGATCATCGGTACTGGGGGCTTTGCCAACTGGCATGCCGAGCGTTACACCGCCATCGCAGGCGTCAATCTTGAAGCCTGCATGGACCTCGATGCGGCGCGGGCCGACGCCTTTGCAGCCAAACACGGCTTTGCGCGTGCGGTCGACAGCGTCGAAGAGGTGCTCGCCGCATGCGACGCCGTGTCGATCACCACACCCGAGGCCTCGCACGCCGATCTCGTGCTCCGGGCTCTGGCTGCGGGCAGGCATGTCCTCTGCGAGAAGCCCCTGACCGTGACGCTCGACGAAGCACGCACGGTGGCCGCAGCGGCGCGCCGGACCGGAGTTGTCCACATGACCAACTTCTCCAAGCGCAACGCGGCAGCGGTCGTCAAAGCCATCGAACTCGCCGAGTCGGGCGCTTTGGGCGACATCCGCTACGCCCATGCGAGTTACTTCCAGTCCTGGGTGGCTACGCCCTGCTGGGGGCACTGGACCGAGCCGCAGTGGCTCTGGAGGCTTGCCAAGCCCGCCAGCGGCGAAGGTGGCGCGCTTACCGACATCGGCAGCCACATGCTCGATCTGCTTTCGGCTCTGACCGGGCCGCTTTCGAGCCTGCGCTGCTCACTGGCCTCGATGCCCAAAATGCTCGATGGCGCTCCCGTGACGGAGTTCAAGGGGCGTCATCTTGACGCCAACGACACCGCCATCATCGAGGTCCGCTTTACGAATCCCGCTGGCGCGCCCGGCGTGGGCGTGGTGCAACTGACGCGCTGGGCCACCGCGGTCGAGAATCAGGAGCGCCTCGAAGTCTTCGGCACGCGGGGCGCTCTGCGGCTCGATCTGGCGGCCAACCCGCTGGTCCTGCATGTCAGCCTCGGCGAGGACGCTCAGGCCTCGCGCTGGACCACGCTGGAACTGCCCGAAACGCCTGACACCTGTCGCCGCTTCATTGACGCCATTCGCGCCCATCATCCAGCCGCGTGCGATCTGGTACGCGGCGCGGTTGTCCAGTCGTACCTTGATGCTTGCGAACGTGCCGCGCACAGTGGAACCTGGGAATCGCCCGCCGAAATCTGAACCCCCTCAAATAAGGCATCTCAAAGCCGGGAAAATTCTCGACTTGTGTTCAACAACACGAAAAAACTATTTATATACCCATTTAAGTGCTGTTGAGCTAGAATAAGTATTGTCAGACAGCAATAATCTGCCCTGATGTGTCGCTTGCTCCGCCATCGCGACCTGTCTACCGCCGTAGCGATCCTCGCTCTTGGGGTCTATCTGGTTGCTGCCTTCGGCATCATGCCATCGCCCGCATCCGTTGCCCGCTGGGTAGGTTCAACATTGACTCAGCCGTACCCGTGCCAGGACCACGCCTGTGGCTGTGCATCAGCCAAAGCATGTTGGACACAGTGCACATGTTTCACGACCGAGCAGCGACTTGCGTGGGCACGCCGCATGGGAGTTCACCCCCCGCCGAGATTTGATCACACCGCTGATGTCTGGCAGGTCGCGGACTCTACTGCCTCAGCGCAGGCATCATGCTGCCCTCTGTCCAATTCGCCGCCTGTTTTGCAGAACTGTTCTACCACTCCCCCAGTAACGGTGCCGGCGGTTTCGCCGCTCTCATGTAAGGGGGTATCGATCATGGTGGCACTTGTGCCCCCACCCGTCCTGCCGGGCTTGGGTCTGAGCCACATCCTTCCTGAACCGTCGCTGCTCGATCCGCTGCCAATCGAAGCACTGGCTCTGGAGAGCCGAACCCTCGAAATCCCCGCTCCTCCCCCGCGCGCCTGATGGCCCGCAACCCGCGCGGTTGCCGCCTTAGTCAGTGTGTGCTCAACCGTCATGTATCGGCTGCGCAATGCAGTTCGGGGAGGTTCTGCCATGACTCGTCTCACTTGGTTCACACGAAAAGCATTCACGCTTATCGAACTTCTGGTGGTCATTGCCATCATTGCTCTGGTCATCGCGATCCTGCTGCCCGCGCTCGCTAGCGCACGCAGCACCGCCCAGGCAGCTGTCTGCATGACGCAGATGCGATCGCTCGGTCAGTTCACTGCTCTGTATGCCGATGCCAACCGCGAACGCATGCCACGAAGCCAGCACTCTGCATTCGCACACCGTGTTGCGCCCTGGGGCTATGCCTACTTCGAGTTCATCACCGGAGACTCCTATTCCAGCACAACTTCGCGCGAGGCATGGCTCGAAGTTTTCAACTCGCACTACCGCTGCCCTCTTGATCGCCGGCTCGACAGGTGGAGTTATGGCTACAACGTCTATTACGAACTGACGCAGGCTGAAACTCTCAGCCGGACGTGGAATAGACGTTGCACCGTGCCCTTCCCATCGAGCACAGTTCTCTTCGGCGAACTCGCCATTGGAGGCGCCGATCATGCCATGGCGCACTTCTGGACCCAGTTCGGCACACCGCCCGAAATCGACGCACAGCGGCACGGCCGTGCAACTGGTGTTGTGTTTCTCGACGGACACGCCGCCAGTCTTCCGTTTGAATCCGTCTTCGATCGTGTTACAGGAATCAACTGTTTCAACCCTGAAAGGGCCCAACTGGGCCATCAGTAGTCACGAAAGGATCAGAAATGAACAAGTTTCATGTTGTTCTCGCCTCCTCGTTCACCCTCGCTTCCGCAGCATCCGCCGTCAATCCTCAGATGGGAGGCATGATGAAGCACCTCGGCGTCGAAATGCACGGAGGATCTATGCTCCACATCCATGTCGATCACTCGGTTCCTACGCCGCTCCTCCAGAACTACGGCCATGCCTACGACGCACCTGCTGATGTACTCAACGACACCATGTACAACGCGCAGTACGGCTGGATGATCGAAGGATTCTGGACCCTTCCTCCGAACGCCACCATCTGGATCGAGCAACTCGACGCAACGCCCGGGCTCCAGGTCTATATCGGTGGGACCATGATGAATCAGGGCACCTTTGCCCCCATCTTTGGCACTGCAGGCTCAAGCCCGCGCATCGCGTGGAACGGCACCATGCTCCACAACTGGTACGCGGTCACGACACCCGGCGTATATGAAGCCACCTACCGTGTCTATCTCGGCGACGCCAATGGCCTCCCGCTCCCGGGCTACTTCGCTGATGAAGTGACCATCGAGTGGTTCGCCCAAGGTCCATGCCAGGCCGACCTCAACTCCGACGGAATTCTCGACTTCTTCGATGTTCAGGCCTTCCTCGGAGCTTTCAGCGCCGGCGACCTTTCCGTCGACTTCGTGGATGACGGCGTCCTCGACTTTTTCGACGTTCAGGCATTCCTTGCAGCCTTCAGTGCCGGCTGTCCATAACGCTGTATAGCTAGTGTGACCTGTTGTCCCATCAAGCGACAAGCCCGCGCCATCCGGCGCGGGCTTGTTTGCTTTGGGTTGCTCTGGCTCACCCGACTCTCATTGCACCATCGGGCTGGTGCCCTGCACCGGGCGGTCTTCGAGGGCCATCGGGTCGCTGGGGCGCGTCTCCACGCTCTGGCCCGGCACGGGGTTGAACCTCGAGCCGTACATCGGGATGCGGCGGTTGATCGTCGGATTGCCCAGCCAGGCCCGCATCACCGGCTGGAGCACGAGCACGATAACGATCAGCACGATGTTGGCGATGACCATCGCCGGCGTGCCCGTGAAACCGAGGTGCACCATGATGCTCGTCACGACCACGATGGCCAGTGCGATGGGGATCAGCGTCTGCCAGCCGAGCATCATGACCTGGTCGTAGCGCAGCCTCGGGAGTGTCCAGCGGATGACCATCTGGAAGCAGATCAGCAGCACGACCTTGCCGAAGAACACGACGAACTTGACTCCCACCGCCAGCAGGCTCGTGGCCTCGGGGCTGGTCAGGCTCACGAACGGCAGGTGATAGCCGCCCAGGAACAGCAGGGCGAAGAGCGCGCTGCCCGTGATCATGTGGCTGTACTCGGCCAGGAAGAACAGCGCGAAGCGCATCGAGGAATACTCGGTGTGATACCCGCCCACCAGTTCCTGCTCGGCCTCGGCGTTGTCGAACGGCGCGCGGTTGGCCTCGGCCAGGATGCACATGAAGAAGATCACGCACGCCAGCGGCTGGGCGATGATGAGCCACCCGTTGTCAACCTGATACCCGATGATGGCTTCGGGCATCACCGCCCCGGTCAGCAGCAGCACGGCCAGCAGCGCCAGGCCCATCGGGATCTCGTAACTGATCATCTGGGCGGTGGCGCGCAGCCCACCGATGAACGAATACTTGCTGTTGCTGGCCCAGCCACCCAGCGTCACGCCATACACCCCGACCGACGCGACCGCGAGAATATAGATCACGCCCACGTGCACATGGGCGCCGACAACGTGCACCGTCTCGCCGCCGATCGTCCCCACCAGCGGCAAATCCCACGGCCCGCCCATGGCCCACATGCCCCCCCACGGGATCACCATGAACCCGATCAGGGCCGGCACGATGATCATGATGGGCGCGAGCGAGAACAGCACGCGATCGACGCCCGCCGGGGCGTAGTCTTCCTTCAGCAGGAACTTGAGCCCGTCGGCCAGCGGCTGGCCCAGGCCCAACTTGCCCTTGAGGAACGCCAGCTGCGGGATCCCGAAGTCAAAGCCCACGCGGTTGGGCCCCAGCCGGTCCTGGATGTAGGCCGAGATCTTGCGTTCAAGGTAGATCAGGTAGGCCACCGTGAGCAGCATCACGTGCACCACGATGAGCATGACGTGGACGCTGACGAACAGCTGGCTGGTCACGGTCGCTTGAATGGAGGCAACAAGACTGTCCATGGGGGCTTAGTGTAGCGGCCCGGCCACGCCGCGTGGAGCCGCGCCCGCGCTGCGTGGATGGTTGGCCGCGCTGGCCGTTGAGGCTTCTTCGATCACGCCCCCGTCGCGCACCACGCGGTAGTGCATGGTCGCGCTGCGGGCTGTCACGAGGGCTTCGGTGATGCTTACGGTCCGCGCGTCGGGTCGGCTCATGAGCACGCTGGTGTGGTCGGCCTCGGGCCACCGGAACCTGTGGAAGGCGTCCTGCATCGCCGGGGTCGGGCCCGATGCTTCGAGCATCGCGGCAAACTGCGGGAGTCTCCTCTGCACCAGCGCGTCGCCCAGGCCCGAACTGGCCAGCGCCAGCGGCGGGCTGGCGACAGCGTCCATGGGGGCCTCGAGCGCAGCGCCGTCCCAGCGGGCGATCGCGGTCCGTGTGTGATTTGGCCCGACCTCGACGCCGAGCAAGCGAAACGGCAGCATGCGCGGCAGGTCCAGTCTGGCGAGCGTCTCGTACGCCTCGTCGATCCCTTCGGCCCCGATCAGGTCGGGGATGATCGTTCCGCGCGACAGCGCGAGCGACGGCTCGGGCGGCGGAGGCGGAGTCGCGGTCTTCATGTTCAGCAGGCACAAGATCAGGCCGGGTCGGGCTGCCACCCATGTCCCGCCCGCGGCTGTATCGAGAGGGCCGACGGCCAGGTCCCCCGGCCCGAAATGGCGCGGGAACTCGGCCTCGGGGCGCACTCTCTTCTCGTCGCGGTTGGTCACCAGCCGCACGCCGCCGGAAATCGGGATGATGGAGACGGTACACACGCCGGGCGGGTTTCCTGATCTCTAGCGGGCCGGGGAGGTTTGGGGGTTGGTGGTCTTGTACTCAGTCAGCGACAGGTGGGCCGACAAGCCGGGCGGCTGGGCTTGAAGGTCATGAGCCGGGGTCGCAAGAGCGGGGGTTTGGCCCTGATGGCCGCTCGACAGAACCTGATGGCAGAGCGTGCTGGGCGCCTTGCCGAAGCCGTCTTGCGCCTGCTGGCCGTGCTCGAGCGCGATGGCGTTCATCATCGCGCAGTGGTGGATCGCGTGGTGGCTGGCAAAGGCCAGTTCGCGCCCCAGCGTCGAGCCCAGTTCGGCGGTCGTGCCGTCGGCGGCCAGCATGATCTGCACGCGCACCGGCGCCTCGAGCGCCGCCGCGTCAAGCGCGACGATGGCCTCAAGCAGCCGCTCGGCCGCGTCGAGCGCCTCGGCCCGGTTCGTCTCGACTGGGACACCCCGAGCCCGCTGGTCGTACAGCACAGCCTCGCCGCGAGCGTGCCCGTCGAGCAGGGCGCGGAAGTGGTCGAGCGTGTGGCGGACGTGGGTGCCGATGCTGCCTCCCTTGATCGTGCTCGACGGGGCGATGTACACCGCGTCGGGCAGAATCTCGATGAAACCGCTGCATTGGGCCAGCACGGCGGCTGCCTGCTGGGCCACGCCGGGGGAAGTGGACATGGGGGTCAATCCTCCGAATCTGGGGGCCGCCGGCTCGAGATCGCGGCCCGGCAGAACATTGTACGGCATGGGGGCGGCATTCTTGCACGGGGGCGGATGCCCCTTTGTCCACGGTGGCTGGGTACCGCTCAGTTGCCCCGCTCAGGTTCCCGCACTCGCCGTCTCCAGCACCCCTTCGATGATCGAGCGGTGGTTGGCGCACCGCGGGCACTTATGCTGGCCGCCCAGTTTGCCGCGCGACGCCATCCAGCGGTGAAACGAGCCCGGCGGCACCACGCTCAGCGTCGGCGGACCCATGCCCAGATCCCCCGTCCGCTTGGTCGTGTAATCGACGTTCTGGTCCTTGAGGGCCGCGTCGAAGGCCTGGCCGAACCGCGTGATGACCTCCCCGTCCGCCTCGGCCTCGAGCACCAGTTCCAGCCCGGCCACCCGTCCCGGAGCCGGATACACCGGTCCGGCCGTGAACTCGCCGATAGCCAGGCCCGTCTGCTCGGCCGCCGCCGCTACCGCCCGCTCGATGTGCTCGACGATGATGTTCTCGCCGAAGGCGTTGATGAAGTGCCGGTGACGGCCCACGATGCGCAACCGCGCCGGGCCCGTGCCGCCTGTCCCGTTGAGCCCGGCCGGAATGTCGTCAAACTCCACCACATCGCCCAGAATGTAGCGGTACAGCCCGGCGCATGTGCTCAGCACAACAACATACCGCTGCCCGAACTCGACCTCATGGGCTGCAAACGCGGGTGCACCAGCCGCGTCGATGGCCTCGAGGGGCACGAACTCGATGAAGTTGCCCACGTCGGCCTGCAACCGCAGCCCGGGATCGCCCGCGACATCCTGCATCGCGATGAACCCCTCGCTGGCCGGGTACAGCTCGAGCCGGTGGGGGAGATCAACGCCCGCATCGCCGCTTACCACCGCGTTGATGCGGGAGGCAAACGGCGCGTAGTTCACCCCGCCGTGGACGAAGATCGACAGATTGGGCCACACGTCGCGGATGCACGACGCCCGCTGCCCCCGCTCGGCCGCCAGCTCGAGCACACGCCCCATCAGCACCAGCGCCCAGCTGGGCATGCCGCTGATGAAACGGATGTCCTGGTCCACAGCCAGCCGGGCCATGGCCTCGATCTTCGACGGCCAGTGACTGTTCAGTGCAATCTCGGGCCCCGGCGAATAGATGGCCGAGATCGGCCAGCGGATCATCGGCGTGACAATCCCGGACAGGTCCCCCGTGGCAATGCCCGCTTCCGACACCGACAACGCGCTCGAGCCTCCGAGGAACAGGAAGCGACCCGCCGCCAGCCGTGCCAGATCCAGCCCGCGATGACGCATGTACGCGAAGATGTCCAGTGCCGAGCGGGCGTTGGAACGCAACATCGCGTCCGAGACCGGGATGAACTTGTCGCCAGCCGTCGTGCCGCTGGTCTGGGCAAAGTGACGCACCAGCCCGGGCCACAGCACATCAGGCTCGGCCCCCAGCCGCATTCGCTCGATCGCCGGGGCAAAGGCATGCCAGTCGGCCAGCGGCACCGCCGAGCGGTAGGCTGCCAGCAGTTCGGCGTCGTCCGCTATTGCAGCCAGACGCGCAAAGCCGCAGGCTCGGCCAAACTCGGTCCCACGTGCCTCAACCAGCAGCCCGCGCAACTGGGCCACCTGAAGCCGCGCCGTGTGCCGCTGCCAGGAGTCTGTGTTGGCAAGCAGGCGCGAGCGCCATGCCACCCGTGCCGACAACCCCGCCCCCACGAGCGATGTCCAGCGCAGGCCCGGTCCGCCGGCCGATGCGTCAGTGCTCATCGCTCTCGTGCCGGGTCGGGGGCGAAAAACGGTCGGCAAAGTCGAGCATCGCCCGGGCAAACTCGGCCGGAGCCTCGATCATCGGCGCATGGCCGCAGCGGTCGATCCAGAACAGCTCGGAACCCGGGATCAGGTCGGCAAAGCCCTGGGCGGCCGACGGAGGCGTGACAATGTCGTTGCGGCCCCAGATCAGGAGCGTCGGGGCGGCAATCTGGCCGATGTGGTCGCCCAGATGGTTGCGACGGGCCGAACGGCTCAGGCGAACCATGGCCCGCGCCCCGCCCTTGGCCGAAAGCGCCGCATGAGCCCGATCCACGTCGGCCAGGCTCATGAACGAGCGATCGTGGAACAGCTCTCCGATCTTCTCGACGAGCCATTCCCTCGAAGGCCGCACCGGAGCGCCCTTGACGAAGGTGCGCTCAAACAGCCCGCTGGATCCGGCCAGCACCAGCCCGCGCACCAGGGCCTTGCGCTTGAGCGCCACCCGCAGGGCCACGTGCCCGCCGAACGAGTTGCCCACCAGCACCACGGGCTGCTTCATGAACTTCTTGAGGAACTGGATCGTCAGATCCGTCACGCTCTGGATTGAGCAATCAGGCCCGTCGAGCGAGAGCAGCGGCAGTTCGAGCGTCGTGCAGCTGAAGCGATGCTTGACCCGCTCGACGACTCCCTCCCAATGCTCGTTGAGCCCGACAAGCCCGTGCAGGAACACCACCGGCAGCCCCACGCCTGTTTGCGCGACACGCCCGATGATCGGCTCCTCCCGCATGCCCCGAAGCGGAACCTGGAGGTGCCGAACGTCCTCTGCCGTGATCTGATCCTGGGTGGTTTTTGGAATCGCGCTCAACCCGGCCTCCTGACCGGACATGGTATCGCCTGACCCTCTGGGGCGCGATGCCCTCGGAGTCAAAACCAGGCGAGCAAACCATAGCGCGTTCGCCGCCGCTCAGGCCGCCGCGGCCCCGCTCACGTCGCCAACGGCACCTGCTCCGGGGGGTGCCTTGCGAGTCCGCGACCGCGCGGGCTTGGGCTGCGACAGGGTCTCGATATCGCGCTTCTGGGCAGCGATCGCAGCCTCTAGTCGGGCCAGTTCTCCGGTCGCCTGCTGCCGAAGTTCCGCCAGTTGTTGCACCGCCTGCGCCATGAGACGATCAAAGTCCGCGCCCGTGTGATCGATCGACGACACCAGCCCGCTTCGCCGCACCTCGAGGGCTTCGAGTTCTAGCCGAGCCTGCTCAATGGCCTCCATCACCGGTCCCGCCGCCGAGCCCGAATCGGCCAGCGCCAGTTCAAACGCTGCGATCAGACTCCGGGCCTGCGCTTCGCACTCGTGCAGCGAACCCTCCGCTTCGACCACGACGCGCCCGATCTGCGCGCCCGCCTGGGCAGCCGAAGCGTGCAACGCCTGCAACTCGGTCGCGGTCTGGCGTGCCTGCTCTTCGAGCTCCACGCCGCGCTGAACCAGCATCATCAGGCTGTCCGGCGCGACTTCATCAGTGGGCCTGAGCGGGTCAAAACCGATCAGCCGTACTGCCCGCGTGCTCAGTTCCTCAATCGCCGCGATACGCGACACTGCTTCGGTCGTGTGCTCGTCGATGCGTGCAACCGCTGCGTCGATGTGCCCACGCAAACGCTCGGGCACCCGCTCGACCTGATCGACCACCGGTGCCAGTTGCTGGCGCACCAGCGCGATGCGTCCATCGACGCTGGCGATAAGAGCGTCGATTTCGTCACCGAGTTTCGAATACATATGGTCCGATCGAGCAGTCAGAATCTCGGCCCGTTCCTCGAACCGCGTGACACTCCGGTCCGCTCGGGCATCAAGTTCGGCTTCCAGTTCGTCAGCACGCACCGAAAGATCGTGCAGCCTCTGCGCAGCCACGCCCGCAGTCTCGTCAAGGGCTGCGCTGGCGGCTTCAATACGATCCATGTCCGCCCGCGCCTGCTCAGTCAGTGCAGCACAGCGCAACTCGATCTGCACCAGCCTGGCTTCGGCCTCAGCCAGCGCGCGTGTGATCTTGGCTTCTGCCTGCGCCACTTCTTCGTCGATCCGTGTCTTCAACTGCTCAGGCAGCGTCGCACGCTCTGCAGCCTGTTCCAGGGCTTGCTCGGCCCGTCGCACGCGGTTATCCAGCGTCGGCAGCACCTTGGCGGTGGTTTCGAGCCTCTCACGTAAGCGGGCAGCGGTCTGCGTCATGTTTTCGCACAACTGGCGAGCATCTTCTGCGTCTGACCGCAGTTCGCTGTGCCGCCCGCTCGCCTCGCGGATCAGCCCCTTGAGTCCGTCGGAATACTCGCGAAACACCGTGTGATCCAGAACGCGAGGCGTAATAAACAATCCCTCAGCCACCTCGGTGTCCGAGGGGAAGGAGGTATCGCGATTTTCGTTCGATGCCATAGTCCAGTCTCCAGGCTGTCAGATCCCAGCAGAGGTCCAATGGGCACAATCGGCTCGCAGGCCCCCCCGACTTTGAGGATCGCCCGCTCGCGCACCCGACCCGCTCCGGTACGCGCAGAACCCGCTATAGACTCTTCCATGGCACGCCCGACCCCGACAACCCCTCCCCCCGAACGCCTCCAGCGCGTCATGGCCGAAGCCGGCGTCGCAAGCCGACGCGAGTGTGAACGACTGATCGAGTCCGGAGCCGTCGAGGTTAATGGCGAAGTAGTGACCAAACTCCCCTGTTTTATCACTCCCGGAGTCGATCGTGTCTCCATCGATGGCCGTCCCATCCGCAAGACCCCCGAGCGACTTCTGTACCTCCTTTTCAACAAGCCCGCACGGGTGCTGACGACACTGGCCGACGAGCCCGGTGCGGATCGCCGGACGGTCATGAACTACATCGACCACCCACAAAAGGCGAGACTCTTTCCAGTTGGTCGCCTCGATTTTGAAACTACCGGGCTGCTTTTGATCACCAATGACGGAGAACTTGCCAACCGTTTGACACACCCCAGATACGGGGTACCCAAAACCTATCTTGTCACTGTCAAGGGCCAGATCGAGGATGATGCCGCCGAGGCCATCACAGAGGGTATTTACCTTGCTGACCGCAAGGCGGGGCGGACGGTGGGGGCCAGTCGCACCGCGCGGGTCGAGGTTCGGCTGATCTCGCGACAGCGCGACCGCACCACCCTCGAACTGACTCTTCGCGAAGGACGCAACCGGCAGGTGCGACGTTTGCTCGCCGCAGTCGGATACCCCGTCAAGAAACTCGAACGCATCGGCATGGGGCCGCTGCGCCTCAAGGGCATCGCCCCCGGACAATGGCGCGAACTGGATCGGCATGAACTGCGTGCGATCAAGCGCGCTGCGGCTGCCGGCCCGGATGCTCAGGCCGCGCCCGATCCCAAACCGCGACCCAAAACCAAAGTTACACCTCGTCGCTCGCCCGATGCAGGAGCAAAGCCCAAGCCCGCGCCACGTCGTGCGCGAGGCCCATCGTCGCGATAACTTCTCATGCCCCCAAAGACACCACCCCGCCGCAAGCCCAGCCTCCTGGCGCGCATCACGCACGAGCGTGAGGAACTGCAACGGGCAGTGGAAGTCATGCGCGACGCCTTGCGAGGGCTCTATCGCACACAGATCCCGCGCATGGCCGCTGCGCTGGCGTATCGCACCATCTTCGGCATCGTTCCGACCTGCGTGATCCTGCTCGTGGTCTTTGGTGCAATCGTCTCAGATACCGACATCGAGCGCGGCCTGGGCAACATACTCGAATACACCAAGCTCAACGAACTCGTCGTCGATATCGCCGAAGAAAACGATACATCCTTCAACTTCTCGTTCGACTTTGGTCAGATGCCGATCTCCACCCCCGGCGACGTGCCAAGCGATGCTGAATCAAGCGGCGAACGCCTTGAAGCCTGGATCTCCGAGTTGGTGACACGCATCCGGTCCGTTCCCAAAAAGACCATCGGGTTCATCAGCGCGATGATACTTGTGTACGCTGCGATCGGCATGCTTGTCGAAGTCGAACGTGCGTTCAATCACGTTTTTCGGTGCGTGACGGGTCGATCGTGGTGGACGCGTGTCACGCTCTACTGGACCATGCTCACGCTGGGCATGTTGCTGCTGGCCGCGACATTCATCGTCGGCAATCGCTTCCGTGCGTGGGTGATCGACGTTGATACCGAAGGGGCATTCGGGTGGCTGCGCGTCAATGTGCTCGGGTTTCTTGCAACCGTTGCAATCAGTGCCACATTGCTGACCATCGCGTACATGCGCATTCCGAACACGCGCGTGCATCTTCGCCCAGCGCTCATCGGCGCGATCGTGGCTGCAATCCTGTGGGAGGCCGGCAAGTGGGGGTTCACGCACTACATCGCGTTCTCGACGAATTACGCGAGGCTCTATGGCTCCCTCGCCCTCATTCCGATCTTTCTTCTGTGGGTTTACGTCACCTGGCTCACCGTGCTCTTCGGGCTTCAGGTCGCGTACGCCATGCAGATCGTCGGAACCAATGGAGGCCGCCCTCAACGTTCGGAAGACACCGGCCCGCTCGTTGCCGAGCCCCGGCTCATTCTCACGATCGCCTCCGCCATCGTGCAGGACTTTGAGCGTGGTGAGCCCGTAACCATCGGGCACGTTGCAGAGACTTCGGGCGTGCCCGAGCCTCTGGCCGCCATCATGGTCCGCGCATTGCACGAGGGCGGCTATCTGCACGAAGTCGCGGGCGATCATGATGAACCGGTATACGCCCTTTCTCGCTCGCCCTCAGCGATCCAGTGCCGCGATCTGGTCAAGAGCGCAATGGCATTGGTGCCATACACATCGACCGGTCCGCTCAGCGCCATGCGAGATGCCGAACTCGCTGCCTTTGGGGACACAACGCTTGACAAATTTCAGGAACATTCCAAGTAATTAGAAGCGCACAGAACTGATCGCTCGCATCGGGCATAATCACTGCCTGATTCTGAGATTTCGCATATTCCGCCACGACCCCGCCTGCCCCACCCGATGCCCCCACCAAAATGCCCAAAACGCCTCATTTTGGTGTTCGAATGCTGACGAATACAAGTTTTTCGGTTGACGATGGCGCATGAGGCTGTAGGCTGTGGTTGCCGCCTTGATGAAGACTCGGGCGCGCGGGGGGATAATGCCATGCTTCAGCGGTTGATCCTTGTTATGGCTCTCATGCTCGCCAGCACAGTGCGGGCCGACATCATTTACATTCGTGATCTCGAACTCGCGGGTCAGGCGACAGTCACCGCGTCGGCGTGGGACATCGGGCACAAGGATGCGCTGTTCGATCGCGATTGGAACAACATCTACCGCTCGGCGTCGATCAACCCCGCCATCATCACCGTCGAGTTCACGCAGCAGCGCGCTGTCGGCGCGATGCGTGCCCTTGTGGCTGCAAGCCCGCACAATATCACGATCGAAGCCGCCAACTCACTGGCAGACCTCAACGCACAAACCGGCACTTGGGTGCGCGTGCTCAACGCTCACCGCGTCGAGGACAGCATCATGGGCTGGGCCGAATGGAACGATGCGCCTGTCACGCGGCGTGTGTGGCGCTTCATTGTTCAGCGGCTCGAGCGCGACGACTTCGTCCATATCCGCGAACTCGAACTTCAGTCGCCCGAGCCGACTGAAGAAGTCGTCATCAACGGCCAGACCGTTCGCATCAACACCATCGAACTCTCGCCCACCGGCACCCGCGAGATCCCGGTCGGAAACTCGATTCAGTACACCGCTGAAGCCTCGCTCAGTTACGGCCCTGTGCGCTACGACGTGACCTCCATCGCCGACTGGTCAGCCACGAACCAGAACGTAGCAACGGTCGCAGACGGACTGGCTACAGCAGTCGGTGTCGGCTCAACCGGCATCCTTGCCCAGATCGGCGTCGTGCAGGCCCAGACCACGCTCAATGTGCGCGCGGTGCGACCTGTCGATCTCAATGTCGGGTTCATTCATCGCTCGCCCGAGTACGAACGATTCCGCATCAACTTCAACGGCGACCAGCGGATCCAGACACAGTACCTCAATCAGCAGAAATGGCCCGCTCCGGGCGAACTCGTCACATGGACAGGACATGTCTTCAACAAGGGCGACGTGCCCGCGTATGACGTGCCCTTCGAGTGGCGTTTTAATGGCGTTGTTGTCAACACCGGCATCATTCCGGTCATGCAACCCGGCGAGCGCATGCTCCTGACCTATCAGCGTCCGTGGCCGGCCGATGCCGTGCAGACCATTGATATCAATCCGGGTGCCGAGGTCTATCAGTCACCCAAGTATCAACGCGCGATCGGCAACCACACAATCGAACTCACGCTCGATCCGGAAAACACTGTCGAAGAGAGCAGCCTCCTCAACAATACGCGCAAGGACTACATCAACGCCATCCAGTTCCATTTCTACATCGATCAGCACACCTACGACGATTTCAGCATTCGACCAAACTTCATCGAAACCTATTCTCCCGAAGACTGGGCCCAACTTCAGATGCTCGCGCTGCAGCGCAAACTCTGGATCTCGGGCGGGCGGCAGCGATTCCGGCTCGCCATGCTCGAGGTCGTGCCCGATGGAACACTCGACCCCGGCGGGACGCACGAGCCAATTGGCAACGTCACATGGACGACCGACGGCGTGTGGGGATTCGACTGGCCCGTGTGGTACATTCAGGCCTTCATCAAGAAGGTCGATCACGCGCTGGTTCATGAACTCGCGCACCAGGTCGGGCTCATCGACATCTACAACTACGATGTCGCCACGCAGAACATGCTCATTCGCCATAACGGGCAACTCGTAGCAGGCACGGCACTCATGCCGCTCGTCAGCCCATGGAACGTGGCCTATGGCAACGAACGATACTTTTATTTCAACGGTGTCGCACGCATCGACGCAACCGGTCGCGGGGCTATGGCAAACACCGGAGCCCGCTTCTTCAGCCGCGGGTCGGTAGCGGGCATGAACCGCAACCTCGGCCTCCGTCGCGGGTTCTATGGCGACTATCTCGGTGCGATCCCGCAAGGACCGATCTCGATCAAACTCCGCAACTTCGACGGCTCACCAGTCGCGAACGCAGCACTGCGCATCTTCCAGCGCGAGCGCAACGCGATCGTGCCCAATACCCCGAAGTTCTCAGGCACCACCAACGCTCAGGGGCAGTGGACCTTCCCGAATGTGACCCTGCCCGGTTGGAACGGCGGCATGAATGTCAACAACCCCTGGTCAAGCCGCGAGAACAACAACACCTTCAACGCGCCAGACCCCGTCGGTCGCAACGCGCTGCTCGTGCTCGAAGCAGTCTGGACCGAAGGTGTGCAGCAGGTCGTTGAATATCACTTCCTCGAAGTCGATGATGTGAACATTGCCTTCGCCGCAGGCCAACAGGACCAGTACACGTTCGACATCATGACCCATCGGTCGCGACAGAGCAACGCGTTGCCGACCCTCGGTTTTACTTCTGCTGATACCGTTACCGTTGCAGAGGGCGGCATGTTCTCGATGCGAGTTCTTGCGTCTGACGCCAACGGCGATCCGATCACCCTTCGCGCAACCCCGATCGAAAACGGCACCTTCAACCCCGAGGATGGGCGCTTCGAGTTCAATCCCGACTCACTTCAGGTCACGAGCGCCAATGGGTACTCCGAACCCCACCATGTGCTCTTCACAGCCGACGACGGCAAGTTCCGCACAACGCGCACGCTTGTCATCCATGTTCCTGACACCCTCGGCTTTGCCATTTTGCACGCAGTCTTACCCGATGAGCCACTGCCCTGCCTCGCAGACATCAATGCTGACGGGATTCTCGATTTCTTCGACGTGCAGGCGTTCTTGCATGCGTATTCCACTCAGAACCCCGTTGCCGACTTCAATGGCGACGGCATCCTCGACTTCTTTGATGTGCAGACGTATCTGAATGCCTACAGCGCCGGTTGCCCCTGATCGGCGTGCGGTTCGCGGCAGATTGTCGATGAGCGTGACAGCATGGTACAATTGTGCCATGCAAAGCAACGCACGAACGGTTGACGAGTATGTGGCCCAGTTGCCCGCCGATCGCCGGGCAGCGATCCAGACTGTGCGGAAGGCAATTCTCGCTTGCCTTCCCGCGGGCTATGAAGAGGGCATGCAGTACGGCATGATCGGGTACTACGTGCCGCACTCGATCTATCCGCCGGGCTATCACTGCGACCCGTCACAGCCATTGCCTTTCGCGGGCCTCGCCTCGCAGAAGGGGCACATGTCGCTTTACCTGTCGTGCATCTATTACAGCCTTGACGAGCGCGAACGGTTCGAACGCGCGTGGGCTGCTTCGGGTGCCAGGAAACTCGATGCTGGCAAGGCTTGCATTCGATTCAAGAAGGTCGAGGATCTGGCGCTCGATGTCATCGCTGATGCTGTGCAGCGTGTATCCGTCGCTGCGTACGTCGCGCAGTACGAAGCTGCACGTGTCGAAGCTGGCACACCCGCAAAGAAGTCAGCAACTGGACCAGCTGCCAGGACGACTCCAGCCAAGCCTGCTGCGAAGAAGGTGTCAAAGAAGAAAGTGTCAAAGGTTGTCAAAGAGAAAGTAGCGAAGAAGAAAAAGTCAACCAAATCGCCTGCAACGAAAGCGACTGGCGGAAAGAAAGCGGAGAAGAAACAGATCTCCCCAACTTCCCGCGCGCGTTCACGCGCTCCGGAGCCGGCCACGACAACCAAGCCTCGCAGATCAACACGCACCCGTTCGCGCTGAGCGCGCAGCGACCCCCGCAGGGTGAAACAGCCTTCGATCGGATGCCACCTGCGGGGGTGCCTGACGTGGGTTTAGCGCCACAGAAACTTTGATCTCGACCTTCGAGCGATGGAATCCTCCTCACCATCGCTTCAAAGCTGCCGTTTGAAGATCAACGACGGCGCCGACGGAGCAGTGCAAGTCCTGCGATGCTCCCGATCGCTACCCCGCCCGGCGTCGGAATGACCGTCATAGCTGTCACGAGCGATCCGCCACCGATTTCGCCGATGCTCATCGCCTGGCCGGTCATGAGATCGATTGACCAGAAAGTCGTGCGGGAGAGCATGACATCAAGAACCGATGCGTACGCGATTCCAGTGCGCCCGGAGATGTCAAAGCCCACCACGTCGGTCAGATCGACTCCGAGCGAGCCGACGGTTTCGAGCGTTCCTGCACTGTTGGCCTGGCGCACAAGAACGTCCAGCCCGGTGTCGATGCCATACAACTGCGAAGTCAACGCGCCTGCAAAGTTGTTCGTGTATGCCGAGCCCACAACGTTCGGATTGATGCCTTCATTGACATCGCCTGTCGCATAGAACAGTGGCGTCACCTGCGTTGACGTTCCGTCGTTGGGGTTCAGAACCAGGTTCTGATCGGCATTGGAGACCACGCGTATGCGATCGATTGTCGGGTTGAAGTCGAACCCGAATGACGACCCATTGAGCATGTTCTGAAATGGTCCAATCCCAACCTGCATCGCCACGCCTGTGTGACGGTTGATCGTGTACAAGCGGCTTGAGCTGCCAAGCGCAAACAGTTCTCCCGTCGCCGGGCGGATATCGATCCCTCGAATCTGCTCATTGACTTGAAGCCCGCTGATGGCCACACCCGAGAGAATGGCCGATGGGTTGCTTGCTTCAAACGAGATCAGCACGCCGTTGTTCGTGACTCCGAGCACGAGGTCGGCCGATGCGTTCGAGACGCCAATTCCCAAGCCTGCAACCAGTACGATAAGATTCATTCCACCCTTGAACATCCGATTATCCACGACAGACTCCTTTCGAGTGCATGACATACCCCACGCCGAGCAATACCTGCGACGCTCGTCCAACGCGAGGTTGTGTCGATGTGGTCTTGCGACCGATGTTGCCGGGCTTTCGGCTTGGCCCATCAAAAGGTTTTTGCCAAATCGAAATTTCAGAGATCCTCTTGGAACCCAACTGAGGGCTAGCATCGAACCCATGTCGGTCCGAACGCTCCCTCACAAACATGTCCTTGGAGTTTCTGCCCCTTGCCCGACCTCCTGCGTCAAATCTCGGCCGGCGACCAGACAGCAGTCGTCGCATGCATAGACGAGTATGGCGGGCTCATCTGGCGCCTGGCACAACGCTACCTGTCACAGTGTCCGGGCGAAATCGAGGATGCCGTTCAGGAAGTCTTTGTCGATCTCTGGACCCACGCATCCCGTTTCGATCCGGCACGAGGATCCGAGCCCGCTTTCGTGGCCATCATTGCCCACCGCAAACTGATCGACTACCAGCGTCGCATGAAGGTGCGCTTCACGCTCCCGATCGAAGATCACGACGCCCCCGCATCGCTCGACCCGGCCAAAGGCCGTTCCGACGATTTCACAAAAATTGCTCAGGCTTTCGATCAACTCCCGCCTGATGAGCGCAACGCCATCTGGATGTCGCTGAACCGAGGCATGAGCCAGCGCCAAATCGCCCAGGCTACAGCCTCTCCCGAGGGAACGGTCAAGTCGCGCCTTCGTCGCGGACTCATTCGCCTGTGCGAATCTGTCGCGATAAACGATCGCGCCGTGCCGATGCGAAAGGGAGGTGGAGCATGACTGCCCCGCTGACGCCTTCAGAACGCTCCCGTTTGCTCGAATTGCTCGTCGATCACAATGTGCATGGTCTCGACCCCGACGAACGCGCCGAGATGGACGCCATGCTCACTTCAGCAAGTCTCGATCATGATGTCGAAAACGTGATCGGCAATCTGATTGTTGCTTTGGACGAGGCAAACTCATCGCCCCAAAACACTGACACAAGCACACTGCCTGCAAATTTGCGATCACGACTCATCGAAAGTGGACAGCGCATAGTTCGCGGCGAGAAATCACTGACCGCCAGTTCGGATCATCAGGCTGCATCTTCGATCGGGTCCATCTCACGTCGCCGCGCCTTTCCCCGCTGGGTGCCAGTTGCTGCGACCATTGCCTTGCTCGTGGGCGTTGTCGCGGTGTCAGGGCGCGCCATCATGCTGCGGCAGTCAGAACTCGAAAAATCCAACTCGCTCCTGAGCCAGGCACAGCAGCAACTCGAATCGCTCCAGCAGCAGGTTGATAACAACCGTGCCATTCTGGCGGCTGCCCGCGAGCGAGCCGAAGCACTCTCGCAGGAACTCGCACTGCGCGACGATACCCTGGCATCTCAAGCAGTAGCAATGGCACAGGCCGCACAACGCGAGATCGAACTCGTCGAGCGTCTTTCGCTCGCGACCGAGGATCTCAGCCTTGCACGCCTCGCCATCGCCCGCTACGAAACTCCCGTCGATCCGGCCGAACTCGCCGCCAATCGCCGCAAACTCCTCGATTTCCCCGACACCGTGCGCATCGGGTGGGCTCCATTCGATCTGCCCGACAACCCCGCCGAGAAGCAGGGCGTCAGTGGTGATGTCGTCTGGAACGACGAACTTCAACAGGGTTTCCTTCGCTTTGTCGGTCTTGATCCAAACGACCCCAACATCGAGCAGTATCAGGTCTGGATCATTGACGAGCGCGGCATGGAACAAAAAGTCAGCGGCGGCGTGTTCAACGCCACCGCTGAGGGTGAAGTCATCGTCCCGATCAGGCCCGGCATCGATGTCCGGCGCGTGGCCCTCTTTGCCATCACCATCGAAGATCCGGGCGGGACATGGGTTCCTGACCTGCGCCGTCGCGTTGTTGTCGCGCCGCGCGAAGGTTCATAAAAGCGTGCCAGGTTACCGGCGCACGAACGTGATCTCCATCGTTTTCTGCTCGGGCCCGGTCGCCGACTTGAAATACGACTCCATCGTGTGCCGATCATTGCTCTGGACACGAAGCACCGAACGCTTGAGCAGGGGCACTCTCGTTTGCGGGCAAAGCATCTGACTGGTCATCTCGAAGGTGTTTGAACTCGGGTTGTGGTCTCCCGTTTCGAACTGCATCATCGTCGAGGCGCTGTCGATCCACAAGCCCTCGAACTTGCCGGTGGTCTTGTTGTAGCCCATCAACCCCATGCCCGCGAAGAGACCATCATCGCTGCGGTAGCGCTGTTCAATCCAGCGTCCGCCGAGAATCCAGTCATTGAGCATCACACCTGTCGAGACGTGAGGCTCATCGCTGCCTTCCCACCAGAACTTCACCTCGGCATTCCAGGCACCCACAAATGGCGTGAGCAGTTGATGGGCTTGATCCGGCGCCGCCAACTCGGCCATTGTGTTCATCATGGCCATCGCGTCGCCTTCGCCGCACCCGCAGTCGTGCTTGCCGCATCCCATGGGTCAGTCCCCCTTGCGCGAGTAGTTGATCCAACCGATCTTCATCATCTCGTCCATGCCAGGCACCGCCTGGTAGAACTCGAGCGTGTGCTTGTCGTTGCTCTCGATGATGTACACATGCTTCATCTGCTGTTCACCCATGACCGATGCTGCCGTGCCCGAAACCTCGATGCGTTTCTCATCCGCTGCGGGCTTGCCAGCCTGAATCAGCAAACTCGTCGACATCGTGTCGACCCAGGTCATGACGTACTCCCCTTTGGCCTTGTCAAAGCCCATCATCCCAAGCCCCGCAAACTTGATGACATCGCCGAACATGTTGATGTCGCCCGCAAACTCCATCGTCACGAAGCGCCCACCAAGGATCGACTTGTTCACGCTGACGCCTTTGGTCTTGTCAGGCTCGCCGCCCGGCTCCATCAGAAAGTTCATCTCAGCGTTGAACGTACCAACCAGAGCCTCCAGCACCTTGTGCTGTGGCGCGAGTGCTGCCTGCTCCTTAAGCATGTTCTTGATCATCTCTTCCTGCGGGTCACCAGGCTGAGACACGAACGAAACCGGCACCACAGTGCGCTGCGATTCCTCGCTGCAGCACAAGGACCATACACCAGCGGCCGCCCCACACACCACAACACTGCCTGTCGCGATCAGCACATCACGAATCTTCATGCCAGCACTCCTTCTTGATTTGAATAGCGTTCGATTGTTCATCGAGTGCCCAGCACCGGGCCTCGACCGCGAGTCTCGCAGACCAGTTCGCGTCACACACGCAACAACCGGTCGATCTGAACACCGGGTGAACTCTAGCGTCCCGTCCCCCGGTCAATCCTCCCGAAACCCATCCCATGCACGAGTCTGCACCGCCACGCGCCCGGGCTCGATCTGCCCCGGGAGCAATCGCCTCGGCCACGAAGAACGCACCCCCAGCCCATCGCGGCGAACCGCGCCAAGGCGGACAATCCCATCATCCTCGATCACATGCGCCGGCACCGGCACCCGCGCAACCCACCGGTCCGCCAGCCGCAGCACGCTGACCCCGAATCCGGGGGCGTCGGCGCCCGTCACGCCATTGGTGACACGACCATCCGAATACACATGAATCACGCGCGTAGCCGCCCCGAACGGCCCAAACCAGAGCTCAAACCGATCCTCCGGCAACATCGGCCCGCCCACCGGCACGCGCGCCTCTACATACACAACCCACGCCCCGGTGGATTCATGAGGTCCAACAAACGCAGCGACCCCTCCGACGTCCGTCGGACCCCCACGAAACAGCATCCCCGCCGACAACCCCGAAACCGGGACTCCTGCGTCGCGCTGGTCATCGCTTCCGACCCACGCATCGAGTGTCCATTCAGCCCGCAAAGGCCCAATCGCAAACCCCGGTGGCGCGACCGGAATCACCGACCCGATCACCGGAAGGTATCTTGGCGTAGATCCGATCTGTATCTCTGCGCCAGGGCCGAGGCGAGGCCCCGACATGCCCGTTCCCGGATTGATTTCTGCGCGCAAATATCGCATTTCGCGCGGCAGGAGTGGCGAGAGATCGCCGCCCCCGGTGGCCTCCACGCCACGCGCCCACGCCAGAACCACGCCACTTGAAAGATTCACAACTCCAACTGTCGGCCTCAGTTCGCCCGTCAGCCCATCCTGCCAGCCAGAGTCATCAGCCACCCATGACGCCGTGCTCGGAATCGCGTCCAGCCATTCTTTCATGCGCCGTGCCCGAGTGTCGCGGGAGGTTTGCGGATCGAGCACCGCATCGAGCAGTTCATCGAGTTGCCGATCCGACCCCAGCCAGATAGGCAAGGCGCCCAGATCGGTCCTGACTGCTCCAGCCAGCGTTGTGCGCACACGGGCAGCAAGTTCGGCGTCGGTCTCGGCCATGCGCGCCAATGCCACCTGCCAGCGCCCACGCTCGATCGCTGCGAGATCTTGCGTGATTGGTTTCATGCGTGCAGGCGAAAGCAGTTCGGCACGCAGGGCGTCGAGGTCATCGACCGCTCCGCCAGCCTCGGGAGGGTCAAACTCAGGCTTGGGAGTCAAATTGCCCATGGCCAGATCATGCCTCCACCCGGCAAGCGGATGGCCCTCGTATGCAGCCACCAGCGTGCGCAGCAAAGGGTCGCTTTGTTCCTCAGCAGTCAGCGGACTGGACCACGCATCACGGGCATTTGGACCCACAAGACGAAGCGGATCGGGCATCCAGTTGACTTCGTAACGCTGCCCATCGAGCCAGAAGCCTTGGCCAGCGGACGCAAGCGGATAGTTCATGCGCATGACCCACGACCCGGGGCCTCGGCCCGATGCCGGGTCGCGCGGCGCGTAGGCGGTCAGAGTTGCCAGCGACCCGAGCCAGGTTGATTGAGCCTGTTCTTCGGGCCACGTCGCGCTGATCCACTGCACCTCACCCTCGATCGTCCGGCCATCGTCAAGGCGAATGGTGACACGATCGGGAATCGACCGTCCCACAGCACGCATCGGGACCACTACAGGTCGCCCAAAAACCGCATCCAGGCGCGTTTCCGCGGGAGTGACCTGGGCATGCGCACTGTTTGCCATAAGGCATGCGAACACAACACGAACTAAATAGTCGTGTCCGTGCAATAGCCCGATAACATGTACTCGATTCATGGACATTGTGTTAAGAGTTTCCGAGGTCAATAGCCCAGCGGTTGCTAGGGGGTGGCGCAGTCGAGTGCATCGAGTATGAGGGTCAATGCCATAAGTCTTTCTTTTACAGGACGTTGTTGCATTTCAACGAAAGTACGCTCACGACAGCATCATACCCATGCCTGTAAGCCGTGGGATTGGCACGCATTATGGTGCGATGTGCGGTAAAATTCACGAAATAAAAGTCGTATTTCTCTTGACATTTCAAGAACACTTCGGTGTACTGTCCTTTGTGGGAGGGTTTACCGTTTCCGCGGCCCCTCACTTGAGAGAGAGAGGCACTTCCATCCCGAAGGCGTGTGGCATCGGACCTTGGGAGTGTCATGGTTCAGAGGATTTTGCAGAGAGGACAGGACAATGAAGATTGCGACTATTCTGGTTTCAGGGGCAGCACTCAGTCTGGCATCGGCAGCGATGGCCAATATTCCCGCTTCGTACACCGGCGGCGGCGGCGTGATTCCCGCAGCTGGCACCGGCGGCGGCGGCACATGGCAGTCGGTTCTGCCGCCCACCCCGTTCACCTCGTCGGTCACTGTGCTCAATGACGTCAAGAGCGTCAAGAGCATCACGTTCACCGACCTGCGTCACACGTGGATCGGCGACGTGCACATCGTCCTGACCACCCCCACCGCACGCTACAACGTGCTCGTCCGTGGCGGTTCGGTCGCCGGCTCCGTCGGCTGGAGTGACAACTTCCTCGGCAACTACACGTTCGCCGACGGCGGCGCGGCAATCCCCGGTGGCGTGAGCTCGGCCAACAACATCGCTTCGGGCACGTACGCCTGGGGCTTCAACAGCGCCCAGTGGACCAACGGCAACCTCGGCATCTTCAACTCGTCGGCTGCTGGCATTTCGGGCAGCGCTGGCACATGGTCGATCCAGATCTATGACTGGGTTGGCGCCGACTCCGGCAGCCTCGTGTCGTGGACCCTCAATGTCAACGAAGTGCCCGCTCCGGGCGCTGCGGCTCTCTTCGGTCTCGCTGGTCTCGCTGGCCTGCGTCGTCGCCGCTGAGTCTATCGCCTCAGTTTGACCTCCAAAACCAGCCCGAAAGGGCTGGTTTTTTAATGCGCACCACAGTTCTCTCTACGCCCCAACGCCCATCCTCTTATACTCGCTTTGGCCTGTGCAACAAGGAGTCTTCATGCGCCGCTTTGCCCTGCTTGCTCTGACCGTGATCGCCTGTGCCGTTGTCAGTTGTTCCAAGCCAGCCGAACAACCGACCAATGGCACCGCGACGAAATCTGAACGCCTCAAGGTTGGATTTGCACAGATCGGAGCCGAGAGTGCCTGGCGAACCGCGGAAACCGAGTCGATTCGGGCCGAAGCCGCAGCCCGCAACGTGGATTTGCGATTCTCCGACGCACAACAAAAGCAGGAAAATCAGATCAACGCTGTGCGCTCGTTCATCGTCCAGCGTGTCGATGCGATCATTCTCGCGCCGGTTGTCGAGACCGGATGGGAACCAGTGCTCAATGAAGCGAAGCGCGCGGGCATTCCGGTGATCCTCGTCGATCGCGGGGTCAATGTTTCGGACGACTCGCTCTACACCACGCTCATCGCGTCGGACTTTGTCGAAGAGGGGCGGCTGGCGGCACGCTGGCTGGCGGAAAAACTCGAAGGCACGGGGCGCATCGTCGAACTTCGAGGCACGCCCGGTGCAGCACCGGCCATCGACCGCAAGAAGGGGTTTGAGGAAGTGCTTGCCGACTTCCCGAACATGCAGATCGTGCGATCGCAATCGGGCGACTTCACGCGCTCGAAAGGCAAGGAAGTGATGGAGGCATTTCTCAAAGCCGAGAGCGAACCGATCCATGCGGTCTATGCGCACAACGACGACATGGCGCTGGGCGCGATCCAGGCCATCCGCGAGGCAGGACTTGTACCAGGCACCGATATCGTGCTGATCTCGATTGACGGAGTGCGTGCGGCCTTTGAAGCGATGATCGAGGGTTCGCTCAACTGCACGGTGGAGTGCAACCCGCTTCTTGGGCCGGCGGCCTTCGACGCCATCGAGCGTGTGCGTGCCGGCGAGACGCTGCCCAAGTGGATCAAGGTTGTCGATCAGGTGTTCGATCGGTCAGTCGCTGCCGATGTGATCGATTCCAGGCAGTATTGAATGCAGCCCCGTAGCACCCGACACGCGATACAACGCTGGAGGATTAGGCCATGCTCTGTGTTCTTGCGTCAATGGTGTTGGCAGCGGTATCGCAGGTTTCCGGCATGACGCATGAGCGCATTGTGCCCACGCCGTTTACTGCGGTGGAATTTGCCGACGGCTTCTGGAAGCCTCGCATCGACACCAACCGCACAGTTACGGTGTGGTACGACTTTCGCATGTGCGAGCAGACGGGGCGTATCCGCAACTTTGCAGTCGCTGGCGGGCTCGAAGAGGGCGATTTCGAAGGCATCTGCTACAACGACTCGGACGTGTTCAAGGTCATCGAAGGGGCAGCGTACTCATTGCACACCAGCCCGGACCCGGAACTGGACACGTATCTTGATGAACTGATCGAGAAGATCGCTGCGGCTCAGGAGGACGACGGGTATCTCTACACAATTCGCACGATTCAGGGAGATGCCATCACTTCGCGTGCTGCTGGTGCAGAGCGATGGTCGCATCTGGCGCACAGTCACGAACTGTACAACGTGGGGCACTTGTATGAAGCAGCGGTGGCGCACTTTCAGGCCACGGGCAAGCGAACGCTGCTTGACGTGGCGATTCGCAACGCGAACCTGATCGACCGCGTCTTCGGTCCCAATCCTGGCCAACGGATCGATGTGCCGGGACATCAGGAAATCGAGATCGGGCTTGTGCGTCTGGCGGGCGTGACGGGTGAGAAGCGATATCTGGATCTGGCGCACTTTTTTCTGGACATGCGCGGCCGCTCGGAATTGCGCACGACCTATGGCCAGTATGCTCAGGATCACCTGCCGGTCGCCCAGCAGAGCGAGCCGGTGGGGCACGCGGTGCGTGCCGGCTATATGTACAGCGCGATGGCCGACGTGGCCGATGCGCGGGGGATCGCCGATTGGGTCGGTGCACTCGAAACAATCTGGGAGCACCTTGTCAGTCGGCGCATGTATCTCACTGGCGGGATCGGGGCGCATCGGCACAACGAAGGCTTCGGCGACGACTATGACCTGCCCAACGACACGGCTTACAACGAAACCTGTGCCGCCATCGCCAGCGCGCTATGGAACCATCGCATGTTCCTGCTCTCGGGCGAATCGAAGTACATGGACGTGTTCGAGCGAACGGTGTACAACGGCTTCCTGGCGGGCATCTCGCTCTCGGGTGATCGCTTCTTCTATCCCAACCCACTGGCGTGCGATGGTGTGACAGCGTTTAATCAAGGCTCGCTCGGGCGTGCACCGTGGTTTGATTGTTCGTGCTGCCCGGTCAATGTTGTGCGCTTTCTGCCGTCGCTGCCCGGATACGCCTACGCGACTCGCGGGCGCGATGTGTGGGTGAATCTGTATGTTGGCGGCCGCGGCGTGCTGAATACTGACAAGGGAAAACTGACGCTCGATGTGGAGACGGAGTATCCGTGGAAGGGTCGAACAAAGTTTGCGGTCACGGTCGATGAGCCATCAGACTTGGCATTGCACCTGCGACTTCCCGGTTGGACGCGAGGGCAATCGTTCCCGACTGATTTGTATGTCGATCTGACACCAGTTAATGCGTCACCATCGATCCTGGTCAATGGCGCGACAGCGTCAGTGCGTTTCGAAAAGGGATATGCAGTCATCGCGCGGACGTGGAAGACTGGCGATGTGATCGAAGTCGAGTTCCCGATGCCGGTGCGGTTCATCAAGAGTCATGACAAGGTCAAGGCGAACGCGGGGCGCGTGGCGATCGAGCGCGGGCCTTTGGTGTACTGCTTCGAAGGCGTGGACCATGAAGGCGAACTCGATACGCTCTTTATTGCTCCGAATTCGGCAACAACGGTGAAGCACGCGTCCGACTTACTCGGCGGGGTCGATGTCATCGAGATCGAAGGCGCTCGCGCTGTGCGCAAGAGCGATGGATCAGTTCAGAACGTGCCGGTGAGAGTCCGTGCGATTCCGTATTATGCCTGGGCGCATCGCGAGCCTGGCGCGATGGCGGTCTGGATGCACTCGTCAGCTGATGGAGTTCGTGTGCCGCCTGAATCGACAATTGCCTCGCGCGCATCGATCACGGTCTCGCACTGCTGGTCGGGCGATACGGTGCGCGCCATCAATGACCAGCGCGAGCCGCAGAGTTCGTCGGATCATTCGATTCCGAGGCACACATGGTGGAATCATCGTGGCACGGCCGAGTGGGCACAAATGACCTTTGCCGAGCCGACGACTGTGTCACGTACTTCGGTGTACTGGTTTGACGACGAGGGGCGTGGCGGTTGTCGCGTGCCCAAGTCGTGGTTCGTCTCTGCATTGGTCGATGGCGTGTGGGTGCGGCTGGCAACTGACGCTGTGAACAGCGTGGCCAAGGACCGATACAACGTTGTGGAGTTTGCGCCAATCAAGGCTGCAGCGCTGCGCATCGATATTCAACTCGATGACGGCGCGTCGGCAGGCATTCTCGAGTGGACGGTTGACGAGTGACGAGCGACGCCAAGCCTCTCTTGCGTGCTTCGGGCCTGTGCAAGGCGTACCCGGGCGTGCACGCGCTGCGCTATGTTTCGATGCGGCTTGGCGCAGGGAGCATTCGGGGGATCATGGGCGAAAATGGCGCGGGCAAGAGCACGCTGCTCAAGATCATCACTGGTGCTGAGCGTGCCGACCGAGGCGAGTTATTCCTGAATGGCCAACCGATTTGCCCGCGCTCTCCGCTCGAAGCCCAGCGCCTGGGTATCGGGGCGGTGTATCAGGAGGTCAATCTGCTGCCGTCGCTTTCGGTGGCCGAGAACATCGTGCTCGGGCGCTTCGAGAGGCATCTTGGGCTGATCGATCGTCGAGCGTGCCTGAGCCGCGCAAGGGCGGCGCTCGATCGACTTGGGCTCGATATCGATGTGCGATCGTTGCTGGGGTCGCACCCAGTTGCGGTGCAGCAGCTCGTTGCTATGGCGCGTGCTATTGATCAGAATGTGCGTGTGCTTGTGCTCGATGAACCGACATCGAGCCTTGACCCCAGCGAAGTCGCGCGACTCTTCAAGGTCGTGCGAACTCTGGCCACGACGGGCGTCGGCGTGTTATTCGTCACGCATTTCATCGGGCAGGTGTTCGAACTGTGCGATTCGGTGACCGTGCTGCGCAACGGTTCACTCGTCGCTGAACATCAGGTCGCGGCGCTCTCGCGGGCCCGGCTTGTCGCCGACATGATCGGCGTCGATGAGACGCGGGCAGAGGCGCTCGGGTCAACGCGGCGGGTGTCGCGCGCGACGCAGGATGCCAAGCCGGTGATCGAGACACGCGGAGCGTGTAGCATCTCGGGCTTCGGGCCGTTTGATCTTCTGCTTCGACCAGGCGAAGTGGTCGGCGTTGCGGGCCTGCTCGGCTCGGGGCGCACTGAACTGGCCAGACTCGTGACAGGCGCCGATCGCCTTGCGCGTGGCGTGCTGATGCTGGGCGGCACTTCGGCGCGACCGCGCGGACCCCGCGATGCGATTCGTCGCGGCGTCGCACTGTGCCCCGAAGACCGTAGACACGATGCGATCATTCCTCACCTCGGAGTGCGTGAAAACATCGTTCTGGCTCTGCAGGCGCGTCAGGGCTGGCACCGGCGAATATCTGCAAAGCGACAACACGAGATCGCACGCACCTACATCACCTCGCTTCGCATCGCAACGCCAAGCCCCGAAACTCCTGTTCGAAACCTCAGCGGCGGCAACCAGCAGAAAGTCATTCTCGCACGTTGGATGGCGACGAATCTCGATGCCCTGATCCTCGATGAGCCCACCCGAGGGATCGATATCGGAGCAAAGGACGAAATCGCGACTCTCATGCACCAGTTGTGTGCAAAAAATCTTGCGATTGTTTTCATCTCGTCGGAACTCGAAGAAGTCGCGCGCGATTCCTCGCGCATCGTTGTCATGCGCGAGGGGCGAACGGTCGAAGAAATCCCGAGTGATGAGGTCTCGCTGGAGCGCATCGCTGCCGCATTGTCGCGCGAGGTGAGCGATGTCTGACAAGCCGGTCATGGTCGCTCGCCGCGCGGTTCCTCGTATTGTGTGGCCGATCTGCGCGCTGGTCGCGCTCCTGGCGTTCAATGCAGTCTGGACGCCCGGGTTCTTTTCGGTCGGCCTGCGCGACATGAGGCTGACAGGTTCGCTTGTTGACGTGCTGAGCAATGGCTCGATCATTGTGATGCTGGCGGTCGGCATGACGCTGGTCATCGCGACGCGAGGGATCGATCTTTCGGTCGGGGCTGTGATGGCGATTGCCGCTGCTGCCGCTGCGGTTCTGACAACAAGTGCGGGCGCTCCGGGTTGGGTTGCGATTCTCGCAGCACTTGGCCTGGGCGTTGCCGCGGGGCTTTGGAACGGAGCGCTCGTCGCGTTTGTCGGCATCCAGCCGATCGTTGCGACCCTCATTCTCATGGTCGCCGGACGCGGCGCGGCGCAGTTGCTCACCAATGGGCAGATCGTCACGTTCTCCGACCCTGTACTTGTTGCGATCGACAGCGCGACGGTGTACGGCATTCCGCTCCCGATTGTTCTTGCCGCCGGGCTGGTCACTGCCGTCGCGCTCCTTGCGCGTCGCACGGGCTTTGCACTCATGGTCGAGAGCACTGGCGAGAGTGAGTCGGCGGCCAGGCTTGCCGGCGTGCCGGTTGTGTCCATTCGGTTGTGGTGCTATGGCCTGTGCGGTTTGTGCGCCGCATTCGCCGGGCTCCTCGCCGCGTCCGACATCCGGGCGGCCGATGCCAACAACGTCGGGTTGTACCTCGAACTCGATGCGATTCTCGCGGTTGTTCTGGGCGGGACGGCTCTGGCTGGCGGCAAGTTCTCGATCGCGGGTTCGGTCATCGGGGCGATCTTCATTCAAGCGCTCACCACCACGCTCCTCATGCAGAGTATCAATCCGAGTGCGATGCTTGCGGTCAAAGCAGCTGCTGTGCTTGTGGTGTGCCTCATGCTGTCATCCAGGTTTCGGTTCCTTGTGCGGCGTTGCTGTGGCACCTTCTGGCGGAGGGCGCCGCAATGACGGCTCGCGCAATTCTGGCTCATGTGCCGGGCATCGCCACCTTCTGCGTGCTGGTCGCGGTGGCAATTTCGTGCATTGTGGCCGAGCCCGCCTTCGCGTCGTGGCAGAGCGCACGGATGGTGCTGATGGGAAGTGCTGTGATTGGTGTTGTGGCCATCGGCATGGCGTTCGTCATCATTTCCGGCGGCATCGATCTCTCTGTCGGTGCCATGGTTGGGCTTTCAAGCATTCTCATCGCCATTCTTGTTCAGCAAGGGGTGCATCCGCTGGTTGCCATACCGCTTGTCGTCGCGCTGGCGACATGCGCGGGCGCAGGCATGGGCGCGATCATTCATGCCTTCGAGATTCCTTCGTTCCTCGTGACGCTTGGCGGCATGTTTCTGTTCCGTGGCCTTGGACTCATGCTCAGTGAGGAATCCATCCGCATCGACCACGCCTTCTATCGCAGTCTCGATGTGTGGAGTGCTGGCGCGTTGCCACCGGTGGTGATCGTGTTCATACTGATCGTCGCAGTGTGCTGGCGCCTGAGCCGGAGCACATGCTTCGGACGCAACGTCTTTGCCATCGGTGGCAGCGAAGAGTCGGCACGTCTCATGGGTGTTCCAGTCGCGCGCACGCGCATCGCTGTCTACGCGCTCTCGTCAGGATGTGCTGCGATCGGAGGCGTGCTCGCTACGGTCAGCCTTGGCGCGGGCAATGCAAGCTTTGGCATGTTGTATGAACTTGACGCCATCGCAGCAGTGGTGATCGGCGGCACGCCACTGGTCGGTGGCGTCGGATCCATCGTCGGTGCGGCGGCCGGGGTGCTCATTCTCAGCCTCATCCAGCAACTCATGCTTCTGCTCGGGGTTCAGAACTCCTGGTGGGTACGCATCTGCGTCGGCAGCCTCTTGTTAGCGTTCATCGTCCTTCAGCGCTTCGTTGCCGGGCGCGCCGGTTCACTCCTCAGTCGCACCCGGTTGCGATGATCGCATTGTCCCGCATTCAACTCGGAAAGCCCTCACATGCCCTATCGACCGAGTCTTCGACGTACTGCGAACATCTGGTCGCGAAAGCTGCACCGATGGGGTGCGATTGCGACGCTGATTCCGTTGCTTGTGGTCGTGGGCACCGGGCTGCTGCTCCAGGTGCGCAAGCAGGTGGCATGGGTCCAGCCCGCCGAAGAACGCGGCACCGGCTCTGTCCCCATGATCTCTTTTGATGAAGTGCTCGAAGCAGCAAGATCGGCACAGGATGCAAGGATTCAATCGTGGAGCGATATCGACCGCCTCGACATTCGCCCGGGCAAGGGGCTTATCAAGGTCCGTGCCAAGAGCGACTGGGAAGTGCAGATCGATGCAGGCACTGGCAACGTACTCAGTACAAAATACAGGCGATCACACATCATCGAAGCCATTCACGAGGGCGCGTACTTTGGTGAGGTGGTGCGTTTTGCCGTGTTTGTGCCCGCGGGCGTGATTCTGCTGGGGTTGATGATTACCGGGGCGTACCTCTGGGTGTTGCCGTTGGTGGCCAGACGCAATGGTCGCCGCCGAAGAAGCGCGCGAGCAAGGGCGAACTGACGACCACATGCGAGGGCTTCTACAGTCTTGCTATGTCCGACTCTCAAGGTCCAGACGCCCTGTGGGCACCATGGCGGCTGACGTATCTCGAATCGCTCGACGAGGGAGACACATCGAATCCGTCAGGCGAACGTGCGCCTTCGACCGGATGTTTCCTCGCTGACTATTGGCGCGCGCCTGATGACGACATCAGAAACCATGTCATCGTGCGCACCGACTTCGGCATGATTTTGCTCAATGCCTTTCCATACGCCAACGGGCACCTGCTCGTCGCGCTTGGCGAGAGTCGCGGGCGACTGCTCGACTATGAGCCGCACCAACGAACGCTCCTCTGGGCGCTCACCGAGCGGGCTGCAGAACTGATGGAACTCGCACTGGCGCCGCAGGGCATCAACATCGGGATCAATCAGGGTCGGGCAGCCGGTGCGGGCGTGCCTCAGCATTTACATGTGCACCTTGTGCCGCGATGGAACGGAGACGTGAACTTTTCGACCACCGTCGGAAATGTGCGCGTGATCCCCAACTCGCTCGATGCGATGGCTGCACGCTATCGCGCTGTAGCATCGTCGCAGAGCACGTAAGCCTCAGGCGGCCGCGCGACGCGCTGCCACGAGCCCGATACGAAACCCGTCGCCATGCGCGTCACAACGGACGACGCGACCCATGCGGCTGGGCAGCGGCGTGGCATCGAAGTGCAGCCCGAGCAGATCGCCCGGTTCGACCGCGATCGGGCAGAGCAGTCCAAGCCCCGCTGCATTCGAATCGAGCAGTTGCACGCCCACCACCGCGACCTCGCCGTTCTTGCGCGAAACCGTGGCTAGGACGCGTCCGCCCGCAACTGACCGAGGCAGGCGCCTGCGTTCCTTGAGTCCGGCCAACTGAAGTTTCGAGTTCTGTGCGCTCATGCGTGTCCCCTCCGAATCTGGAGTGTTGCCGGGGTCTGGTGCCCCCGTCAGACAGCATCGGCCGTTCTGAACCCCGACTTCAGACTCATTCGCCACCAGCGTCGAGCGAGTTGCCCAGTTCGTGCGCGAGGATGAACGCCAATTCCAAGGCTTGCTGGTAGTTCAGCCTCGGGTCGCACACGGAGGAATAGTTCAGCGTCAGGTCATCTTCTCCGACCCCTGCAGCTCCGCCGACGCACTCGGTGACGTCTTCGCCGGTCAACTCGAAATGGACCCCCCCAAGAGTGGTACCCGCTTCCTTATGAACCCGGACCGACAACGCGAGTTCCTGGGCGATGGCGTCGAAACTGCGCGTCTTGATACCGGTGCGGGTCTTGATCCCGTTGCCATGCATCGGATCGCACATCCACAGCACACATCGGCCCTCGGCACGAACGCGGTCGAGCAGCGCGGGAAGCGCCCGCTCAACATTGGCCTGCCCCATGCGGGCGATGAGCACCATTTTGCCAGGCTCTTCGGCGGGATTCAGGACATCGAGTAGCTTTACAAGATCGTCTGGAGTCGTTTTGGGTCCGATCTTGACCCCAACCGGATTGGCGATGCCTCGGAAGAACTCGATGTGCGCCCCGTCGAGGTCGCGTGTGCGCTCCCCGATCCAGGGGAGATGGGTCGTGAGGTCGTAGAACCCCGTACGCCGTGGGACGCGGCGAGTCTGGGCACTTTCGTAGATGAGATTGAGCCCTTCGTGGCTGGTGAAGAACTCGACTCGGGTCATGTCTTCGATGGCCCGCTCGCCGAGCGCTTCCATGAACCGAAGCCCATCGGCGAGGGTGCGGGTCATCTGCTCGTACTGCTCGCGGCGGTGTGCCGGGAGACTTGCATGGCTGAAAAACCTGAGATTCCAGTATTCAGGGTGGTGGAGGTCAGCAAAACCGCCTTCCGCCAACGAGCGGATGAAGTTCAGAGTCATGGCGGCGTGCTGGTAGGCGCGGACCATGAGGTGAGGGTTTGGGGTGCGGGCTTGCGGCGAGAACTCGGCTTCGTTGACCAGGTCGCCGAAGTAACTGGGGAGTTCGAGGGTCTGGCCTTCAAATATTCCCTGTTCAAGGGTGCTTGAGCGAGGTTTGGCGTATTGGCCAGCAATGCGTCCCACGCGGGTGACGGGTTTTTGGAGACCATGCACGAGGACGAGAGACATTTGAAGGAGGATCTTGAGTTTGTTGGTGATGACCTCGGGCCGACAGTCGGCGAGGGTTTCGGCGCAGTCGCCCCCCTGCAGGATGAAGCGGTGGCCTTGCTGGGCCTGAGCGATCTCGGCTTTGAGTCGTTCGATCTCCCAACTGGTGACCAGCGGGGGGAGCGAGGCGAGTTTCTCGGTGGCGCGTGCGACGGCATCGCGATCCTGGTAGACGATCTGCTGGGCCATGAGTTTGGCGCGCCAGGATTGAGGTGACCAGGACTCAGACATTGGAGGCTCCGGAAGCGTGCGGGGAGCATTTGATGCGCGCTGCGCGCTGGTTTCGAGCCGGTTGTGAGGGCTGATCGGGGGTTTGGTGAAGAAAAGTGAGGAAAATTGGGTCCATAAATTGATCTTTTGCTCTCGTTCGGTCGATTGCCGTGTGCATCCGCGACATGCACCACGTTGGGTGGGGCGGCGGAAAGGTCGACGCTCACGGATGAACATCGGCCACAATCGAGTCCCGCACGATCGAAAAAGGCATCGGCGGGCAACGAACAAACACTGTATGGAGTATTGAAATGGCAACCTCAAGCAAGAACACAAGCCGAACGCGACGCACTTCGGGGCGAAAACTCGCCAGCAAGCCGAAAGCAAGGAAGACGACGGCCCGCAAGACCGCCAAGAAGAGCACCGCCAAGAAGTCCACCGCTCGCAAGGCCACGAGCAAGAAGCCGACCGCCCGCAAGTCCACAGCGAAAAAGGCCACGACCAGGAAGTCGACCGCCAAGCGGACCACTGCTAAGAAGGCGACTGCCCGCAAGTCGACCGCGAAGAAGTCCACAGCCAAGAAGTCGACCGCTGGTCGCAAGCGCACGACCGCGAAGAAGACCTGGGCCAAGAAGACGACCGCTCGTAAAAGCACGGCCAAGAAGAGCACTGCTCGCAAGTCGGCAGCCCGCAAGACGGCCCGCAAGACCGCTGCCCGCAAGCCGATTGCAGGGCGCATCAGCCGCAGCCGCTCATCGACCAGCCGCGCCCGCCGGGCTGCGTGAGTCTTTGAACTGATTGGCAGACCAAGACGCACGGGCGGAAGTCCGTGCGTTTTTCTATGGAATTCTCGGGGGCTGGCGTGCTGCCGGGCCTTGGGCGGGGTGAGGAGTTGCGAATTAGCGGAACGGACGGGCTTTGCCGCCTACGATCGTGGTTACCCACTATGCATTCCTCGCGTCTGACTGAGTTCTGTATCTATCTGGCCCAGAAGCCCGGGCAACTGGCGGGACTTCTTGAGGCGGCGGCTGCGGCCGGGGTGTATGTGTCGGGGTTGTGCGTGTCGGAGTATCGGGATCGCGGGCTTGTGAGGCTCGTGGGGGAGCCCGAGGACGCGCTGCGGCATGTGTGCGAGTCGCTGGTGGAATCGGGGCTTGGACCTGTGGTCGAGAGCCCGGTGCTGGCGATTGATGTCGAGAACAGGCCTGGCGCGCTGCGCGATGTGGCGTGCTGTCTTGCAGATGCGAGAGTGAATATCCAGTATGTATTCCTCACGACTCCAGCCAATGGGCACCCGAGCCGGGCTGTGATGCGGGTCGATGATCTGGACCGTGCGGTGAGTGCAATTGCGGATCTGGAGTGGCCGACACGGGTGGATTCGAATGGCGGCAAGTCGGGCGAATCGGTGCCGTTCAACGCGTAGACTTCCGAACCGGTTTGCGGAGGGTTGATATGGGTTTGGAAGCGGCACTCTCGACGGACACCATTCTCACGACGCAGTTGCGGCGTGTGGTCAATTGGTCCAGGCGATCGAGCCTGTGGCCGATCCCTTTTGCGACGGCGTGCTGCGGGATCGAGCTGATGGCGACGGCTTCGAGCCGGTATGACCTTGCGCGGTTTGGTGCCGAGGTGATGCGGTTCAGCCCGCGCCAAAGCGATCTTCTCATCGTGGCCGGACGGATCAGCATCAAGATGCTGCCTGTGTTGCAACGGATCTATGAGCAGATGACCGAGCCGAAGTGGGTGATCTCGATGGGTGCGTGTGCTTCGACCGGCGGCGTGTTTGATACATACGCGACGGTGCAGGGGTGCGACCAGTTCATTCCGGTGGATGTGTATGTGCCGGGTTGTCCGCCGAGGCCTGAGATGCTGATTGAAGGCGTGATGGCGATTCAGCGGATCATCGACGAGGATGGGATTCCGCCAAAGGGTCCGGACGGCCGGCGCATTCCTCTGGGTCTGGCGGTGCAGCCGAACCATCAGACGCGTGCTCAGCCGGTGGCGGTTTCGGTCGGACGTGGATGAGCGCACGTGGGTGATTGAGTGACGCGAGACTCGCTACACAGTAACGGGCTTGCAGTTGCACACCGGATCTCCTGCGGGCACGATGGAGGTGAGCGATGCGTGTGGCGCTGACAGGGATCAGTGGTTTCATAGGCTCGCGTATTGCGCGGCGACTGGTCGAGGGCGGCCATTCGGTGGTTGGGATGGTTCGTGAATCAAGCACGCGCGATCACATTCGTCCTCTGGTTGAGCGGCTGGTGGTGGGGGACCAGGCAGACGAAACGATCTGGCAGGAGTTGTATGAGGACTGCGATGCGGTGATTCACAACTCGGTCGATTGGGGACCATTGCGGGCGGGGTATGACCAGAAGGGCGGGCTTCGGACGCATTTTCGCCAGAATCTGCTTGCTTCGCTGCGGCTGCTCGAGTTGAGCCATCCTCGGCAGTTTGTGTATATCAGTTCGATTGCGGTGCATCACGAGATGCGCCCGCGATGGAACGGAAAGCCCGATGAGGACCATCCGCTGCGTCCGGGAACGCCGTATGGCGCGTTCAAGGCGGCGGTGGAGGCGCATCTGTGGGCTGAGCACTATTCGCGTGGGCGGCACACGTGCGCGCTTCGACCTTGCGGCGTGTATGGCATCGATCCGAAGCTGGACCGGTCGCACGGGTTTGCGATCGTTCGTCAGCTCATCGAAGAGCGGCGCTACAACAAATCAGGCGGGGGCAAGTTTGTTCATGTTGATGATGTTGCCCATGCGGCAGTGGCGGTGCTCGGGAACAAGGATGCAGCGGGCAAGCCTTACAATCTTGCCGACTGCTACGCGCGTTGGTCGGACTGGGCGAAGATGGCGGCGGAGATCTTGAAGATCAGGCCTGAGATCATGGTGACGAGCCCGGCCGAGCCTGAGAATACGTTTGACAAGGCGGCGGCTGAGGGGCTCGGTGTGCGGCTTGATCGAGGGCTCGGCGGGATTGCCAAGCACCTGGAAGAATTGATCGTCGAGATGTCGCGACTTGGGCTAGACCGTTGATGGTGAAATGCCAGCGGGCGATGGGCGGCGCGACGGAATGGAGAATTGTGCATGATTGAACTGACGAAGTTGTCCAAACGCTTTGGCCCGATTGTGGCGGTGGACGGCGTCTCGCTTTGCGTTGAGCCGGGTGAAGTATTGGGGTTTCTAGGACCCAATGGCGCGGGAAAGTCCACGACGATGAAGATGATCACGGGCTTTCTCAGCCCGACATCAGGCAGTGTGAGTGTGTGCGGGCACAGCGCGACGGAGGAACCTCTGGCATTGAAGCGTTGCATCGGATACCTGCCCGAGGGCGCGCCAGCGTATCCGGACATGACGCCTGCAGCCTTCCTGAATTTCATTGCTGAAGTGCGGCAAATACCAGCCCGTGAACGGCGCAAGCGTATCGACGAGGTGAGGTCACTGGTGCATCTGGAAGGCGTGATGCATCAGCCGATCGAGACCTTGAGCAAGGGCTACAAGCGGCGCGTGGGTCTTGCGCAGGCGATTCTGCACGACCCGCGTGTGCTGATTCTTGATGAGCCAACGGATGGACTCGACCCGAACCAGAAACACGAAGTGCGTCAGTTGATTCGGGACATGGCGTCGAGCGGCGCTCGAAAGGTGATTGTCTTGTCGACGCACATTCTTGAGGAGGTTGAGACTGTGTGCAGCCGTGCTGTGGTGATTGCGCGCGGGCGCGTTGTTGCGGATGAGACGCCCAATGTGTTGCAGGCGCGGTCGGCCATGCACAACGCCGTGACGCTAGGAGTTGAAGGTGCGGTCGGGGGGTTTGCGGATTTGTTGGCAAAGTTGCCCAAGGTTGCGCGGGTCGAGACGCTCGATTGCGGGGAGGAGTCGTTGCGCTGCCGCGTGTATGCCAAGGGCGGACAGCTGATTGTCAGTGATGTGCGCGATGCGGCGATAGCCAGATCGCTGCGGGTGATCGAGGTTCGTGTCGAATCGGGGCGACTGGATGAAGTCTTTCGGACAATCACCACGGGAGGTGCAGCATGACGGGGGCGCTTGCTGTTTTCAAGCGTGAACTGGCAGGGTATTTCATCACCCCTGTGGCGTATGTCTTCATCGTGATCTTTCTGGTTCTCGCGGGGATCTTTACGTTCAGCGCTCAGTTCGGCAGGTTCTATATCGAGGGGCAGGCCGACCTGATTTCGTTTTTCATGTTTCATCCGTGGCTGTATCTTTTTCTGATCCCGGCGATTTCGATGAGATTGTGGGCTGAGGAACATCGCAGCGGTACGGTGGAACTGCTCATGACGCTTCCGATCGGCCTGTGGGGAGCGGTGGTAGGGAAGTTTGCAGCTGCGTGGGCGTTCGCAGCCATTGCTCTGGCGCTGACGTTTCCGATCTGGATGACGGTCAACTTTCTGGGCGACCCGGACAACGGAGTCATCGCGGCCAGCTATTTCGGAAGTCTGGTGATGGCGGGGGGATTCCTGGCGGTGGGGTCGTGCATCTCGGCCGCGACCAAGAGCCAGGTCATCGCGTTCATTGTGTCGGTGGTCGCGTGCTTTGCGCTGCTCCTGGCGGGGATGAATCCGGTGCTGGATCTGTTCAGCGGGTGGGCGCCGCAGGCGATCGTTGATGCAATCGCGAGCTTCAGCGTGCTGACCCATTTCGACGCGATCAGCAAGGGCGTGATCGACGCGCGCGATGTGGTTTTCTTCGGGAGTTTGATCGGGCTGGCGTTGTTTGCCAATGGCATGATGCTCCAGTGGCGCAAGGGTTCATGAAAGGACGGGGGGCACACGATGCACAACAGATTTTTTCCGATCATCGCGATTGTGGTTTGCGTGGTTCTGTTCTTTGCGATCAATATGCTTGTGTCAGCCGGCCTGCGCAATGTGAGGCTGGATCTGACGAGTGACAGGCTCTACACGCTCCCGGCTGGCGCGAGGAGCATCGCCAGCAGCATCGACGAACCGATCCGGGCGAGGTTCTACTTCACACGCGATCTGGCGTCTGGTGATCCGTCGCTGACGATGTATGCAAGACGTGTGCAGGACACTCTGGCGGAGTTCGCATCGGCTTCCCGCGGGAAACTTCAACTCGAGATCATCGAGCCTGATCCGTTTTCTGATGAAGAGGACGATGCGGCTGCGTTGGGGCTGATTGGCCAACCCGTAGGGACTCGGAGGCTGTTCTTCGGGTTGGTGCTGACCAACTCGACCGATGGTCGCGAGGTCATTGCGTTCTTCGATCCGCGGCAGGAACGATTCCTGAACTACGAAATTGCCCAGCGCATCCATCTGCTCTCGAGCCAGGCCAGGACCCGCGTGGGGATCGTCAGCAGCCTGCCGATCGCGGGTGTTGAGCCGAGCCAGTTCCAGCCGCGCCAGCAGATGCAGCAGCCATGGGTGATCCATCAGGAACTGTCGCGGCAGTACGACGTGGTGATGATCGATGAGTCAAACATTGCGGAGATGGGGTCGATTGACGTGCTGGTGGTGATTCATCCGCAATCGCTCACAACGCCGGTGTGGTACGCGATTGATCAGTACATTCTGAGGAACGGGCGCGCTGTCTTTGCGATCGACCCGCACTGCGAGACATATGTACCTCCGACGGCTCCGAATGATCAGTTGCAGGCGTACACGGCTGATCGTTCGAGTTCGCTTGGACGGCTCGGTCGGGCGTGGGGGGTGGATCTGGCACCCGGCATCGTGGCGGGCGATGCGCAGTATGCGATTTCGGTGGCGGCTCCGGGAACAACAGGAGTTCCGATCGGGTATCTGCCATACATGCGACTCTCGAACGCGGCGAGGTCGGATGAGGACGTGGTGACGGCGGGATTGTCGATGCTGACGTATCAGGCTGGCGGCGTGATAGAGCGGCAGGCAGACAGTTCGTTGACGGTGACGCCGCTGATCGTGTCGAGTACGGATTCGCAGCGGATCAGCGTTGAGCGCGTCAAGTTCCCGAGTCCGCAGGAACTCATGCGCGACTTTGTGCCTTCGGGCGAGTCGCTGGTGCTGGCGGCGCGCGTGACTGGGCCTGTGCGGTCGGCGTTTGCCGAAGGTCGACCGGCCGGTATGGCAGCGGCTCCGACGGGCGCTGAGCATCTGAGCGCATCGAAGACCGACATCAACGTCATCATCTTTGCCGATGCCGATATGTTCTTCGATGCGGCGTGGGTGCAGCCGATGCGATTTGCCAACAATGTGATTTACCAGCGATTCGCGGATAACGGTGCTCTGATGCTCAATGCGGTGGAGAATCTTGCGGGGTCGAGCGATCTGATCTCGATTCGGGCGAGCTCGACCGCGTTCCGGCCGTTCAAACGCGTCGAGGAACTGCAGAAGACGGCACAAACCGAGTACCTCGCAGAAGAGGAAAAGTACTCCGAAGAACTGCGACTCACTGAGGCGCGCATCAATGAACTGCTTCGTGCGTCAGGGGATGATCAGTCCGCGATTCTCTCAGACGAAGTTCGTGCTGAGATTCAGCGCTTGCAGGAGCGGCGATCCGAGACACGGCGCAACCTTCGGCGTGTGCAACACGACTTGACCAAGGACGTCAACAAGCTTGGCACAACACTCAAACTCATCAACATCGCGCTGCTGCCAGCAATGGTGGCGCTCTTGGCGTTGGGGCTTGGCTCATATCGGGCCTCCCGCAGGACGCGTGACCGTCGGAAGATGCGCGAGTCGGAGGGCACAACATGAAGCAGCGACAGATGCGACTCTTGATTGTGTGTCTGGGATTGGTCGGGCTGATAATTGTCGGCGTGCTGGTGGTGCCGCGTAAAAGCGCAGAGCCTTCGACGCAGACATTGCTGCCGATACTTGCCCAGCGCATCAATGATGCTGCTGCGATCGAACTCAAATCAGATTCCGGAACGTTGACGCTTGAGCGCAGCGGCGAAGGCTGGGTGATCCCTTCCAAGACTTCGCTACCGGCGCGAATGGACAAAATTCGCCCATTACTGGTGGCTCTCTCCGAGATGAAGGCGCTCGATGAGAAAACATCGAATCCCGAGATGTATGCACGCATCGGCGTGGCCGAGCCCGGGTCCGGGGGGCAAGGCACGCTCGTGACAGTGACCTCAGCCAGCGGCGAGAAGCTCGCGTCCATCATTGTCGGGATCGCGACGCGCGAGGGCACCGCCGAGCAGCGGTATGTGCGGCTGCCCGCCGACTCCCGTTCGTGGCTGGTGCCTGCGACGGTCGAGGTCACAACCGACCCGATCAACTGGATTGTGCGCGAACTGACGCGAATAGACGGCTCACGCGTGCAGTCACTGAACATCATTCACCCTGATGGCGATGAGATCGGGCTTTCGCGGGCTGACACTGCGCAGCCGAACTTCGATGTCGCGCCGGTTCCCGATGGTTTCGAGCTGCGCAGCGCGGGAATCGCCGACCCGATGAGCCGGGCGCTGACCAGTCTCAACTTTGACGATGTTCGCCCTGCGGCGGGCAAGCTGTTTGGCTCGCCGATCGAGGTGGTATTCCAGATGTTTGATGGCCTGGTGGTGTCGATCCAGATCTACGACTACGAGGGAGAAAAGTGGGCGGTTTTTGATGCCAACTCTGTTGGTGCAGACATCGTGCCCGACCAGTTGGAAACGCTTCAAGCGCGATTCAAGGGTCGAGAATTCATGATTCCCAGCTGGGCAGCGACGAACCTGTCGCGGCGCATGTCTGAGTTGACCGAGCCGAAGGCTGCGCCATCCCCGCAACCCGCGACCGACAGCCCGCGCGGTCCAGTATTTGATTGATCCGATGGGTGCAAACTCGCGGATCATGGCGCGCGGCGCACTCGTACAATACAGACACGAGTTGCCTGAGGAGTACCCATGGCCAAGGCTGTTGTCGATCCTGAAGAACTGCGTCGTTTTGCCCAATCACTCAAGCGGTTCAATGCGAATCTCTCGACCCAGATGAATGCGCTCAACGGGCAGATGCAGGCGCTGAGCCAGACCTGGCGCGACCAGGAGCACGCCAAGTTCATCAATGAGTTCGAACACACGCTGCGAACCTTGACCCGATTTACGCAGGCATCCGAGCAGCACATTCCATTTCTCCTGCGCAAGGCGGATCGGATCGAAGAGTATCTGCGGCAGAGGTAGACGCGATGAACCAAGGCGCAAAGGTCACATCCATCGCGGCACTGCGCGAGTTTCGTCCTGCGCTGATCAAGTTCATCGAAGAAGCGCGGGCGGCATTGACAGCAGCCGAGACCGAGGCTCTGCGGACCCTCGAGTGGCTGCGGTCCGACCGTCAAGCCTACTGGAAGCGGGAGATCCGCCTGCGATCCGATGAAATTGTCCGGTGCAAGACAGAACTCTTCAACAAGCAGAGGTCGGCGACGGGCGATCCTCGCTCTGCGGTCGAAGAGCGCAAGGCGCTGGATCGCGCCAAGCAGCGGGTTGAGGAAGCCCAGCAGAAAGCAGAGCATACCAGGCGTTGGCTACGCGATCTCGAAAAGGAGCACATGCAGTACAAGGGCATGTCGCAAGGCCTCTCGACGCAACTGGCAAAGCTCGAAGATCGGGCAGTGTTCGATCTAGATCAAATGGCAGCCGCCCTCGAACAGTACGTCGCGCTCGTCGCTCCGTCGGTGCACGAGGATGGACTCGGGACCGGGGCGAGTGCAACACCGGGCGCGACCGAGAGTTTCGCGCAACCAGACGCGGGCGGGTCGGCTTCGTCATCGCCTTACGCTGCCTTTCGCAAAGCAACGCCCAGCGCCGGGCGCCGACGCCGGGCAGAGGAAATTGAGCCTGACGAGTTATGGACGCGGACAAATCTGCCTCGCGTCGCTGCTCAAGGGCAACTCGAGGCGATCGAGTCGTTGCATCCGCCAAAGGACGATATCGCAGGTCTCTGGGCGACCTGTGCGCCCGGCGCGATGACGCAGAGCAGCGTGTACCTGGAGCGGTGTGAACCTGCGGAAGAATGGGACAGCGGGTGGTACATTGGACCATTTACCCCTGGCGTCGAGCCAGAGCCTCATCGGCGTGAACTGGAGAAAGTCCGCCTTGCGGATCTGATCGAGCACCGGCCTGATCTCGCCCGGGCGTTGCTGCTGCACCGCGGGACGCTGATTGTCGTTGAAGGAGCGGCGATCACTGCGATCACAGCACCGAACGACACACTGGCATATGCTCGGGTCACGGAGAGTGAGGCATGAGTTCGACAGTCGGGCGGGCGATGCTTGCGGATGCGGCTCAGCAACTGATGGTGGCATGGGCGCGTGCGCGCGAAAGCTGGAACGACAATGCAGCAGCTGGCTATGAGAAGAAGTATATTGAACCCCTCGGGCCGAAAGTTCGGTCCACCATCGGTGCGATGGAGAAACTTTCTGACGCTTCGGCCAGTGCCCGTCGAGCGTGCGGCGACTAACCACCCATGACCAGCGAACTTGTGCGATCGGACGCCAGCGACTTGATGGCGGGTACATTCACCCAGCGCGAGTGCGCGCTTGTCGAGCTGCTTGCATTGGCGACCCGCGAGCGGGCCCAGGCACAGGCCTCGCTCGAAGCGAACCGGGCTGCAGATCTTGATGAAGCCGAGCGGGCGTACCGGCATGAACGATCGCTCGCGCAGGAAGCGCACGATACAGCCGACACAGAACTGACTTCGAAACGAGAGAGGTCGCTCGCCCGCATTGAAGAAAAGTTCGAAGCAGCGTTTCGTGAGGCCGAGCGGGTCTATCAGACGCAGCGTGTCGATCTGCTCGAGGCGATCAATCACGATTCGCGTGCAGCCGACGAAACCATGAAGGAATCGCTCTGGCTTGCCGAGACCGTCTTCGACGCGGCGCACGCCAAGCCGAAGCAGGCTTTTGAACGCATCAAGCGAGCCGCCGACGCTGCCCGCAAACAGGCAACCGAGATCGAAACGCATGCTGCACACCTGGCTCAGGGGCAGTTCAAACTCGTGACAGATGTTGGGGCCGACGCGACGAGCCAACCCAATGCGCAAGACCCGCAGGATGCGTTCACGCAGGTCGAGGAGCATCTTCAGGCGGCGCAGCAGGGGCTGGTGTCCCTGCAACGAGCGCGGATTCTCAAGACGTTTCATGGCATGCTGTTTCTTCTGCCTCTGGTGCTCATCGGTGGTGGAGTGCTTGGTGCGTGGGGGCACTCGATGGTTTCACTCGGGCTCGCTCCGTCGGCAGCGATCGGAGCGGTGGCATTCGGGTTGGTGTTCGTTGTGCTGATCCTGCCGCTGCGGGTGATGGGGCTTGGTCAGTTGCGTGCAGCAGCCGATCCAATCGCTCGGCACACAAGCAAGGCGCGACGCCTTGCAGACGCGATCCTCGATATCGCCGAGTCGCAGTGCGGGGCAGAGTTGCAGCATCTGGCGGCAACCAAGAAGCGTGATACGGAGAGTGCGCAACTTGTCCATCGCCGTGCGGTGCGCGAGATCGAGAAGCGGCGCGAGACCGACGTGCAGGCGCTCGATAAAGGGTATCTGGCCCAATCCGAACAGCAGCGGCTCAAGCGGGAAGAGGACATTGGGCGCATCGAGCGCGAGGCTGACGAGCGACTCGCGCAGATTCGTCAGACGCTCGCAGATGTGGCCGAACGAACCGAGGCGATACGGGCCAGCCGTCTCGCAGAGATCGAACAGGAGGCTGCCAATCAGCGCGAACAGCTGACGCGGATCTGGCACGAGCGCATGACGCGCATCAACGATGCTGCGATTGACATGCAGGATCGGGCCGAGATGCTCTTTCCTGCCTGGCAGAGTTCGATGTGGCAGGCGTACCACCCGCCGGCTGCAGCCGCGCCCGCCATCCAGTTCGGATCGATGCTGGTCAACATGGCTGATTTCGAAGGCGCATTGCCCGACGACCCATCGCTCACGCACGAAGTACCAGCGCGTATGTCGCTGCCCGCAATGCTCGACTTTCCGGGCCGGTGTTCGCTGCTGATCGAGTGCGGCCCCGAGCATCGGCCCGCTGCCATTGCGACGCTTCAGAACGTCATGCTGCGGCTCCTGACATCAATTCCGCCCGGAAAGGTACGCTTCACGATCATGGATCCCGTAGGCCTCGGGCAGAGTTTCGCGGGCTTTATGCATCTGGCCGACTTTGACGAAGCACTCGTTGCCAACCGCATCTGGACCGACCCCAAGCACATCGAAAAGCGTCTGACCGATCTGACCGAGCACATGGAAAAGGTCATTCAGAAGTATCTGCGCAATGAGTTCGAGAGCATCGAATCGTACAACGAGAGTGCGGGCGAGATTGCTGAACCCTATCGCTTTCTCGTCATTGCCGATTATCCAGCGTCGATCACCGAAGCGTCTGCCCAGCGCCTCAAGAGTATTCTTGAGTCGGGCGCTCGTTGCGGGGTCTACACGCTGATCCTGACAGATCCAGCAGCCAAACTCCCCGCAGGACTGACGCTCGAAGATCTTGAGCGACACGCGTTGACGGTCGTCGAAACTGATGCCGGCCTGCGCATGGCGGTCGAACCGCTGAATCAATTACCGCTCGCACTCGATGCGCCGCCCGATGACGAGTTTCTGTCGCGTCTGGTGCGACGTGTCGGAGAATTGTCAAAGGATGCGGGCCGCGTCGAGGTGCCGTTTCAGAAAATTACTCCAGCGCCCGAAGCGATGTGGCAGGAATCCTGCGCAAAGGAGCTGCGTGTCCCGCTCGGCCGCGCTGGCGCAACGAAACTGCAATATCTCACGCTCGGGCGAGGCACCAGCCAGCATGTTCTGATCGCGGGCAAGACCGGTTCAGGCAAGTCAACGATGCTGCATGTGCTTGTGGCGTCGCTCGCGATGTGGTATTCGCCACACGAGGTCGAGTTCTACCTCGTGGACTTCAAGAAAGGCGTCGAGTTCAAGACTTATGCGACACACCGGCTCGCGCACGCACGGGCAGTGGCTGTCGAGTCGGATCGCGAGTTTGGCCTGAGTGTGCTGCACAAGCTGGATACCGAACTCAAGCGCCGGGGCGATCTGTATCGCGAAGTTGGCGCACAGGACATCGCTGGCTTTCGCGAGCGCCAGCCTGATGTGCATATGCCACGCACCCTTCTCATCATCGACGAGTTTCAGGAGTTCTTTGTCGAGGACGACAAGATCGCACAGGAGGCCGCACTGCTTCTCGATCGACTCGTGCGACAGGGCCGCGCGTTTGGCATGCATGTGCTGCTCGGTTCGCAGACGCTCAGCGGTGCCTACTCGCTGGCTCGCAGCACTGTCGGGCAGATGGCCGTGCGCATCGCTCTGCAATGCTCTGAGACGGATTCGTATCTGATCCTGTCTGAAGACAACGCCGCCGCCCGATTGCTCGCGCGCCCGGGCGAAGCAATCTACAACGATGCCAATGGCATGATCGAGGGCAACAGCCCCTTCCAAATTGCCTGGCTGCCAGATTCAGTACGCGACCACGCTCTCGATCTCGTCCGCAAACGAGTCGAATACGACGCCTACCAACCACCCGAGCCTCAGATTGTTTTCGAAGGCAACGTGCCTTCACGCATCGAAGACAACCACGAGCTTGCACGCGCGATCAAGAGCCCGACGCGCGAAATGCCCACCGTCGCCCGTGCCTGGTTCGGCGAACCGGTCGCCATCAAGGAGCCGACCGCTGCATCGTTCCGCCGCCATACCGGATCAAACTGCCTCATCGTCGGTCAGCAGGACGATGAAGCACTGGCGCTCAACTGCGCCGCCCTTGTTTCTCTGGCAGCACAGTTTCCACGCAAAGGAGCGAGGTTCTTCATCTTGGATGGCACCCCCGCCGATGACCCGCGGCATGGCGTGCTCGCATCGCTCGCGCAGGCACTGCCGCATCACTCGCGCATCGGCACCTGGCGCGATGCCGACACAATGATTGACGAGATCGCCAGCGAACTCACGACGCGCGAGACGCAAAATCAGACCGATGAGGACACGATTGTGCTGATCCTCCACGGCCTGCACCGCTTCCGTGGGCTTCGACGAAAGGAAGAGAACTTCTCGTTCTCTGCCGATCCTGATGAAAAGCCAAGTGCCGACAAGCAACTCGCGTCGATCGTGCGCGAGGGCCCGGGCCTGGGCATCCACACGATACTTTGGGCCGACACAATCGGCAACCTCGAACGCGCGTTCGACCGCCAGACAATCGGCGAGTTCGACGCTCGCGTCCTCTTCCAGATGAACGCCAACGACTCGACCGCGCTGATTGACTCCCCAGCCGCGGGGCGCCTCGGGCAGGCCCGCGCACTGCTCTACAGCGAAGAGAGCGGAACATTCGAGAAGTTCCGCCCCTACGCCCAGCCGAGCGCCGCATGGGTCCGTGAACTTGCTGAAGCGTTGAAGCGGTGATTCACACGACCCCATCGTCGCCACGTCGCTCGGCTTGTCGGACGCCGCCCACGCTCAGCCCTCCTGGGCTGGAGTGAATGCTCTCAGCCATCAGTTCCAGAAGTACTGCCACGCGCACTCCAGGTTGACCGACTCTCCGGGCTCAAGTTCAACAGTCCAGTCGATGCGTGAAGCGCTGTTGAGTCGGCTCCACCACCAGGGCCATCCATACCAGCGCCACCATGCAAACGAGGGCTGGTCCCAGTCCATACCAGTGAAGAAGTTGATCCCCTCGATCGTGCCGTTCGCATTGGCTTCGGTCGCCTTGCCGAGGACGAACTTGCGGACTTCGATCTTCACCGCCTTGGTCTTGTAGTTCGTCAGATTCGCACTGCCTGTGAGTTCGACGCGGGCATACGTGTTGCCGTTCCACCGAAGCCCGTCATGCTCGCGCTGGGCTTCTCGCTCACTCGATTCGACGCGGATGTCGACTGCGCTGGTGACTTCGAGATCGACGCGGGCGGTCCTGGCGGTGTAGCGCAGCATGCCCTGCGCCAGCGGCTGTCCGTCGCGGATAATCAGGGCTGGCGCAGTGGTGAACGGATGCTCCGAAGCGTTGGTCAGGCGCAGCACATGCCTGGCAGTGGGGCGGTCGAGCATGCGCGCGATCTCGCGCTGCTGATCGGTGCCGAAGTTTTGCCACATGTCCGATGGCGGCGCGATAGGAAGCGTGAGTGTGTACACCGATTCATACGGCACTTCCGCTACAGCCAGAGGCACGAACAGCCGCTCGCCCCTCTTGAGCGTCACATTGCTGACGTTGAAGATGTACAGATCCTCCGCCTGATCTGTGCTTCCAACCTCGACATTGCTCCCTTGCTGGCCCATCGAGTTGTTGTCTCGATAGCCGCGACTGTCGCTCATGCGGGCTGTCTGCGACATGAGAGCATTGCTCAGCGCCGCGCCGGTCATCGACGACGCTCTGTCAAAATACTGGCCGAGCTGCGCAACCTGCTCCTGAAGCGACATCGGATCGAGTGTGTGCTCGAACATGAAACTCGGGACACCGATCACCAGATTCGCCTTGACGTTGTCCAGATCCATCAGTTCGTTGACCAGCGTGGCGCTCAACTCGATGATCGCACGATCATCGCTCGTCAGGGTCACGCGGTATGACGGAATCCAGCGCAGTCCTCTTTCGATATACATGAGTCCTACTTCGGCTTCGTTGGCAGGTGCATGGCCTTCCCACGAAAGGTCGATCGTCATCACGTCCTTGGTGAAGGTCTGCTCGTCCTTGCGGTTGAGTATTGATTCATCATGAAACTCTGCACGCCGAACATCCGCCAGATTGATCGCCACTGCCGACTCGCCGCTGAGCATCGCCATTGCGCCGGAGACTCGCTTGAGCGTCCCGCGTGCGATGCCGCCGTCATGGAGCACGAGTGTGACATCCGTACCGACCGCGAGCCTGATCAGATGATGCAGGTTCTGCGGATCGATTTCGTTTATCTCGTCGACCTTGCCGACCTTAACGCTCGACATCTTCACCCCCGATGTCGCCGAGTAGGCCCAGAATGTCCCGAGGATTGGTCTGGGCAACTCTTCAATCTCAACATCCCCTTGCGCGTTCACCGGCATCAAGCCCTGCCGGAGCACCATCGCATGCCCATCCTTGAAGATCGTCACCTCGCGCACCGGCAGATCGGCCGATGCAAGCCCCGCACACGCCGCAAGCAAGAAAGTACCGCGCATACCTCCGAACATTGAAAACTCCTTTCGGGGATCAATCCCACGCTCATTGATACCACATTCATCGGCTATGCGGTTGTCACTGACATGCAACGTTGCGCGTGACATGCTGGTGACATATCCGCAAGTAGACCTGAGCTTCGATGCTCAGCAGCGCGTCACGCCGACCAGATCAGCCAGTCAGGCAGTTCGCGAGGCCTGCCATCCGCGCCGACACACGCCAGTTCGCTCGATCCGATCGTGCACACGCCGTCGAGAGGCACTGCGGGATCCGTGCGATCGGGCTCGACGCCGAGGCGTTCAATCAGCACGATCTCATACTCATGCCGTATCTTGATGCGGCTGCCGCCCACGACCCGCGCGCGAATCTCGACTTGATCGTCATATCGAATCGGCCTGCGGTAACGCAGCTCGAGTTTTGTCACCACAAGAAACGCGCCGCTGCGCTCCATATGTGCGTACGTCACGCCAACCCCGCGCAGCAGTTCGGTCCGCGCCATCTCCAGCCACGGTACATAACTGGCATGATGCGCCACGCCCATCGGGTCACACTCGCAATATCGCACGCGCACGATCGTCGAGCCGCTGGTCGGAACATCGCGCGTCGGCTGCATCAATCGCTCTCCATCCGCCATCGAAATTCCTTGCCAGCCCAGCCGAACTCAGCGCCCCCAGAACTCGCGCCACACATCGCCCGGGCGGATCTGCGCAATGCGGCCGCGCAGCTCGGCGTCAATCTCTTCAAAACTCCCGAGCTGCACCGGTGACGACAGCACCACAGGCTCGGGTCCGGCACGCATCAGCCCCAGGCTGCCGTCGCCACTGACCGTCACAACCCAACGTCCCTCGTCGAGGCTGCGATACACCGCCTTGCCATACAGCGCGTGATCCTGCTCCCAGTCGATCTCAGCCAGCGCGGGGTCGATCAGCACGCCTCGCGCCGGAGGCGTCAGCACATCGAAAACGCGCCGGATCCACAATCGTCCGTCCACAATCGCGTAATCGACAAAAATCTCCCGCTTCGGGTCGTATGGCGTGGCAATCTCCTCGATCACGCCCCCAGCGTTGCGGATGCGAACGCTCAACTTGCCCTCGCGCACAATCAGTTCGGTCACCGCGGTTCGTTTCACCGCCTCGTTGTAGGTGCTGCGCAGCGTTTCGTATTCGCTGGCGAGGTTTTCGAGTCTGGCGCGATAGACACTCTCCGCCAGATCCGCACGCAACAACTGATAGCCCAGCAGCGACGCGCCCAGACCGAGCAGCGCTACCGAGCCGTATCCCAACACAGCCTTCACTCCCGCCATGACACACCTGCTCCTGTCGCCTATATCCATTCAACACCTTCTACACGTTCATCGGCCCACCTGTTCACACCGCTTCACACCCATGCACGAACCGAACAAGCAAGCCCCAAACGGATCGGCAGGAATAAATACCTGTTGTCACGAATAGTTGTGCCCCCTGAGTGCGTTTGCCTCTCTATGCTCCTCGGGTCGAGGCAAGCGCACACGAGTGCGTCTGCCCGGCCCACATACGTCACACAGCCTCAACCGGAGTTCATCACATGAGTCTGATTCAAAACGTCTCGATCGTCACGCTCGGCCTCGGTTCAGTCATCGCCCTCGGAGCCATGGGTTCGCGTCTCACGACCGAAGCCCCCGCCCTTGCCTCGGCCGTCGCGCCCGCAGCCGCCGATGCCTACACCGTCGATCCGGTGCACTCGGCCGTCGTGTTTCGCATCAAGCACGCGGGCATCGCAAACTTCTGGGGCCGATTCAACGATCTCTCTGGCACGTTCAGCGTCGACGAATCAGGCCCCGTCGCAACCTCGTTCGCGTTCACAATCAAGAACGACTCGGTCGACACCGCCAACACCAATCGCGACAACCACCTGCGCAACCCCGACTTCTTCTCCACCAAGCAGTTCGAGACCACAACCTTCAAGGGTACATCCATCTCAAAGCGCGAAGGCAACATCTACGAACTCACCGGCAATCTCACGCTCCATGGCGAGACCAAACCCGTCACGGCCACGCTCGAGTGGTTCGGCACCGGCTCGGCTCAAGGCACACCCATCGCCGCTTTCGAAGCCACCTTCGACTTCAAGCGCTCCGACTTCGGCATGACCAAATACCTCGCGCCCGATCTGAGCAACTCGGGCGGCCTGGGCAACGATGTCCGCATCATTGTCGCCGTCGAAGCCAAGAAGCAATAAGACGCGATGGATCCGACCGCCATCATCTGGCTCGGCCCGGTCCCCGGCGCGATGGCGCTTGTGGTGCTCCTGCTGGCCTCGCTGTTTGTCGCTCCGCGCAGTGAGAATGGCACGTCGGCGATGTCTGGGCGACTCGCCTGGCTGCTGGCGGCGATGGCGGTCGGTCTTGCCTACCTCCCCGCCGATTTTTCCATCAACAACTTCCCCGGATGGTGGCCCAAGGATGCCACCCTTCGCTTTGGGCACATCGCTGCCGTTTCAACCGTCGCGCTCGGGCTGGCCGCGCTGGTCCGCTCGCGGCTGCTCATCGCGATCGTCACCGGGCTGCTGACGGCCGCGGCGCTGTGGGCGGTGCTCAACACGCTGCACCCTCGTTTCATCTCCACGCCGTCGTTCATAGTTCATCTGGCGCTTGGCGCTCTGATCTCAGCCGCTGCGATGCTCGCTCCACGCGTCGAAGCCTCGGGCGCTCGCTTCACCACGCCCGCATCACTGCTGATCGGGTCTGTGTTTGCCGGCCCCATCCTGTTTCTCGCCCACCAGGCGTCCTTCGCGCAGCAGACCGGCCCGCTAGTCGCCGCGATGAGCGCCTGGCTGATCGTCGGTTTCCTTCGTCGTTCCCGCCCGGTTCCCGAGTGCGTGATGGGCACCTTTGTCGTGCTGCTCATCGCGATCATGGTCGCAGGCCATCACCATTCCTACACCCCCGTCCACGCTGCCGCCACACTTGTCATCGCGCTTATCCCGCTGACACCCGCAGCAACTCGACTGCCGATCAAGCGGGCTCGGCTCCGGGCCCTGCTCCCGCTCGCGCTCAGCCTCATGCTCGGCATCGCCGGGCTTGTCATCGCGCTCCTGACTTCTGCGCCCTCGACCCCGAGCGGTTATTGAGCTACGCGCGCCTGCCGCCGGCTGCCGTACACACTACGATGCTCATCATGTCTGGCTCGCGATTAACCGTCGATGCCGTCATCATCACCTCCCGCGCGTCCTCGGTCCTGCTTCGTCCGCCACTCGAAGCCGACCGCGCCGCCTTCATCGCCCTGCGCCGCCGCAGCCGTCACTTCCTCGAACCCTGGGAGCCCAGGCCCCCTTCACACATCGACTTCTTCTCCGATTCCGGCTTCGACCTCGAGCTGGCCCTCTCGGTCGGCCAGCGCGATCGGCGTTACCTGATCTGCCGCAAGTACGACGGCGCGATCGTCGGCCGCCTGAGCATCGGCGGCATCGAGCGCGGCGTCCAGCAATCGTGCCACTTCGGCTACAGGATCGGCCACGAGTTCATCCGCAACGGCTACGCCACCCAGGCAGTGCGCCTGGCGCTGCGCCATGTCTTCAGGGATCTGCGCCTGCATCGCGCCGAGGCCAATCTCCAGCCGCACAACGAGGCCTCGCGCGGCGTCGCCAGGGCAGCGGGCATGCAACTCGAAGGCCTCTCGCCCCGATTCCTCAAGATCCGGGGCCAGTGGCGCGATCACGAACGCTGGGCCATCACCATCGAGGCCTGGCGCCAGCTGCAACCCCCCGTCCGCGCCACCCGCTGAGAGGTCGCAACCTCAGCAAAGGGCGCACACGTCTCAATCGCACCACCGGCAAGCCCCCTCTTGACTTACCCGCCAATCCCGCCAATACTTGCACAATGACGCCAGTAACCCAGAAAAACCAGCGCCCGACTTCCCCGCGACAGGCCTCTCGCCGCCGAGCACCCGTCGATCGCGTGCTCAACCCCGAGGTCTTCAAGGCCCTGGCCGACCCGACTCGCCTCTCGCTGCTTTCGTGCCTGGTCAAATGCGGACGCCCCTGCTCGGTCACCGAGATTGCCGCCTGCTGCTCGGTCGACTTTTCCGTCATCAACCGCCATCTTGCCCATCTGGCCCGGGCGGGCCTGCTCACCGCCACCAAGCAGGGCCGAACCGTCTGGTACGCCGCTGCTCAACCCTCGCTGGCCGATCTCCTGCGCAACATGGCCGACGCGGTCGATGCCTCCCAACCCTGCAGCACGGCCGTGTGCTGCACCACGGAGAAACGCCCATGAACTCCCGTCCGCGCGTCCTGTTTCTCTGCACCGGCAACTCCTGCCGCAGCCAGATGGCTGAAGGCTTCGCGAGCACCACCCAATGACCCGCATTCTCACCACCGTCGCCCTCCTCTTCGGCTCCAACATCTTCATGACCTGGGCGTGGTATGGCCACCTCAAGAAAGCCGCGTGGTCGATCCCGCTCGCCATCGCCGTCTCGTGGATGATCGCGCTGCCCGAATACATGCTCCAGGTCCCCGCCAACCGCATCGGGCACGTCTCGCAGGGCGGGCCGTTCTCTGCGGCGCAGCTCAAGGTGCTTCAGGAAGCCATCACGCTCACGGTCTTCATCGGCTTCGCGATCCTGATCCTCAAGGAAAAGCCACGCGTCAACGAATACATCGCCTTCGCGCTCATCTTCGCCGGCGTCGCCGTCGCCATGATCGGCCGCCGCGAAGAGCCCAGGCAAGGCCAGATCATCGAAGCCCCGGCCGCGTTCATGGTCCCCGCCATCGAACCCGCCGCGAGCGACTCAACCATTCAATCACAAGGAGTTTCATCATGACCACCGAGTCTTCCTGCTGCTCGGATCCCGTCTCCTGCTGCCAGGGCGAGACCCGCCAGGCTCACGTTCCGGCCGCTGGCGCGCCGGTCCAGTCCTCAGCACAAAGCGAAACCATCCGCCAGGCTGTCCGCGAGGGCTACGCCAAGATCGCCACCTCGGCCACCGCCCCCGCCCCGGGCTCCTGTGGCTGCGGCCCTGCATGCTGCACCGTCGGCAGCCCCGGCATCGCCGAGCACGTCGGCTACTCCGATACCGATCTGGCAACCCTGCCCGAAGGCACCGACATGGGCCTTTCCTGCGGCAACCCCACCGCTCTGGCCTCGCTCAAGCCCGGCGAAGTCGTCGTCGATCTCGGCAGCGGCGGCGGCATGGACATCTTTCTCGCCGGGCCACGCGTCGGGCCTGCCGGCCGCGCGATCGGCGTCGATATGACGCCCGAAATGATCGCCAAGTCCCGCAAGGCCATCGCCGCCTACCGCAAGCATCACAACCTCGACAACGTCGAGTTCCGCCTCGGCGAGATCGAGCACCTCCCCCTGGCCGACGCTTCAGCCGACGTCGTCATCTCCAACTGCGTCATCAATCTCTCCCCCGACAAGCAATCGGTCTGGAACGAAATCGCCCGCGTCCTCAAGCCCGGCGGCCGCGTCGCCATCTCCGACCTGATCCTCTACAAGCCGCTCCCGCGCGACGTCGTCGAACACATCGAATCGTGGATCGGCTGCGTCGCGGGCGCCAGCACGATCGAAGAGATCCGCGCTCTGGCCGCCAAGGCCGGCCTGTCGAGCCTCGCCATCGCCACCAAGCCAGAGTACGTCGCCGCGCTCGAAAACGTGCAGGACCCCCTCTTTGCCCGCATCGCCGCTCTCCTGCCGCAAGGCGCCACCCTGGCCGACTATGTCACCAGCGCCGATATCACCGCCATGAAGCCGCAGCCGTAAGCGCGATCGACTGTGAAAGATCAATGAAGAACGCATGAAGAAGCGCACGCACCCCTCGCGCTTCCTTCAATCTCCCTCGTTCCCGTTCGCATCGATCCACCGGAGAACCGCATGTTCCGTCAAGGTCTTGTCGTCCTGCTCGCGCTCTTCATCACCTCCGCCGCCCGCGCCCAGCCCCTGGGCAGCGTCATCTTCATCCACCCCGACGGCACCAGCGCCGCCAGCTGGGCCGCCGCCCGCGCCCTCTACGTCGGGCCCGACAGCGATCTCAACTGGGACCGCCTCCCCGCGATCGCTCTCTATCGCGGCCACCTGCGCAACAGCCTCAGCGCCACGAGCAACTCGGGCGCCACCAGCCACGCCTTTGGCATCAAGGCCGACGCCGACGCCTTCGGCCGCACCGCCGGGGGCGAACGCGGCGAACCCATCGTCGATGAGCACGGCCACTCGCTCAGCGTTGCCCACCAGGCACTGCGCGCCGGGCTGGCCGTCGGCCTGGTCCAGACCGGCATCGCCGCAGAACCCGGCACCGCTGTCTTCGTAGCGCCCAACCAGAGCCGAAACAACTACGACGACATCACCGCCGATCTCGTCCACTCCGGCGCAGCCGTTCTCTTCAGCGGCGGCGAGAAGCATTTTCTCCCCGAAGGCCAATCCGGCGTCCACGGCCCCGGCCGGCGCAGCGACGGCCGCGACCTCTACGCCGAAGCGCGCGACCTGGGCTACACCGTCATCTTCACGCGCGACCAGCTGCTCAGCCTGCCGTCCGACACGGCCCGCGTCCTGGGCGTCTTCGCCCACGACTCGACCTTCAACGATCGCTCCGAAGAATCGCTGGCCCAGCGGGGCCTGCCGTTGTTCGTCGAAGGCTCACCCACCGTGGCCGAGATGACCCACGCTGCCCTCAAGGTGCTCGACAACGCCAACACCCGCTTCCTGCTGGTCGTCGAAGAAGAAGCCACCGACAACTTCGGCAACAACAACAACGCTGCCGGCGTGCTCGAAAGCCTCCGCCGCGCCGACGAAGCCATCGGCGTCGCGCAGCGTTACCTCGCGCACAACCCCGAGACGCTCCTGCTCACCGCTTCCGACTCCGATGCCGGGGGCATGCGCATGATCGGCATCCCCGTCAACCCCGATGGCTCGTTCCTCGAGATCCTCCCCGAGCGCGACCGCAACGGGTCTCCCCTCGACGGCATCGCCGGCACCGCCTCGGCCCCGTTCCTGGCCGCACCCGACCAGTTCGGCCGCCGCCTTCCCTTCGCCATCGCCTGGGCCAGCGATCAGGACCTGTCAGGCGGCATCCTCGTCCGCGCCGACGGCCTCAACAGCCAGCGCGTGCGCGGCTCAATAGACAACACCGACATCCCCCGCCTGATGCGCCTGACGCTCTTTGGTCATGCCGAAGGACCGGTCCGTGAGTAACACATCGGACTCGGCCAGCATCGCCGCGCGGACCCGATCCATGCCGGGTGCCGTGGCCATGGCTCTGCATGGCCACGATCAGTGACCCAGACCGCCCACTCCCCACTCCGCGACCCTGCGGCGGGTACCACCAACCGCAACCGTCGATGCATACCACCCGTGCCACCGACCACGGCTTTGAGTGGTCGGTGTGCCTTGGTTCCTTTTCCAACCGAACCACCGTCCGGGTGGCACCAAAGCCCGGTCGCACGGGCGCTGTCGGTGGCACGCGGATATGGATCAACCTCCATGGCCGGTGCCGCCCCGCCTGTAAGAACCCACAGGACCAAAGCTGACACTTGAGATCTTGTTGCTAAACTTGGCCGGTTGAGGCGTCGTTTTTATGACTCGCTCCCAATGCGCTGATTCTCTCAGAGGTTGTAACTCCTGCTGTGACTCAATCATGTCATAGCCTCCAGCTTCTATCGAAAGAATCAGCATTTCAGCAGCTTCTGGCAAACGCGAACGCTTGCACAAAACGCAGGCAAGTTCCATAGCACAGTACTTGATAACATCAGGATCGTTCTTCGCGAACCCCAACGCTTTTCTGAGGATATGTTCTGCTTCAGCAGTTGTTAAATCAGTATCGCGCTGACTCAATGCAGCAGCTTGCATGAGCATCACAATCGGATCATTAAGATATTGCCGACGCATCTGGATAGCATTTTTTAACAAAAGATTGGGAAAAGTACTCGAAATCAGTAAAAGCATATGTCGGGCATAACCCAAGTGACGACGATCGGCGATCGGCAGTACCCCCATGTTGTCACGGCATACTTGAATATCATGTTCTATAACTAATCGTAGGTCTGGAGTGTTGTCAAATTCAGCAAGAAGAACCTTTGTTGGTTCTAGTAAAATTCGGCAAATTTGTCTAAATATTGTCGCCTGGAGAGAGAGGCCAAATAATTCAACTCGAATGCCACCGCAATCGAGAAGATTGGCCAGGCCCATATCCTGATTCGCATCATCGTGCGCAGATCCGAGTTGCTCAGCCCATGCGTGTATAAATTGTCGATTAGTTAGTGTAACACCAGAAAAGTATCCAGCATCAAGATCCAAGTACTGATCTAAAGTTATCCTCACGGCTGTGCCTGGTTTTCCTAAGTTCGTCCGTAGAAAATTCCCAAGCCGCATCGAGATCACGAACTCGCGTTTGTGAATTTTGCATAATCGCGGGATGAGAGCATTATTTTTACCGTAATTGCTAAAAAGCAATCGAAGTTTGCCGGCAACCTCGCCGAGGTACCGATCGTCCGAAGATGGCCCTAGCGCTCGGGCTGCAAAATCCTCCAGAAGCGACAGATGAGTCTTTGCCGATTCAATCTGAGAATGCCAAAATCTGCGAATCCGAAGACTTTTGGTTTTTTTCTTTGAAATCGTGATGCTCCTTATTCACCGTTACATTAGTTAGAATGTAATGGAAGAAAGTCTCCACTGATCTCTGTCTATCACACGTCAGGGTAGCACCGCCCACCACTCGTACCACGCTCAACGTGCCACCAACCACGACCCGGCGTACAGACCGGAGCGGTCGGTGCTCCTGAACACGATGCCACGGATTGCCGAAACAAACCGATCGCGACCACCCGCCGCGACCACAACCATACCCAATGGCTCGCGCTGCCCCAGTCATCGCCGATGATGCGCCGGACGCTGAACATGCTGTCAGACAGTGTACACGAAATGTCGCCGAGCAACAACGCGCCGTCGCCGATGCGTACTGCCCGCGATGCCACAAGATTGCCTCTCGCCGCACGCACCTTCCCCCTCTTGCCCCTTCCCCCTCACCCCTCACCCCTCAACCCTCTCACCCCTCAACCACCCGCCAGGGAAACCCCGCCGGCACCACCTCCGCCCGACCCTGCAACCACCCCACCAGAAACTCCAGCGCATCGACCACCCGTGGCCCCGGTCGGCTGAACATCGCGCTCCCATCCACCGCCGCCACACGCCCGTTCCGCGCCGCAGGCAGATTCCGGAACCACTCCTGCCGCCACAGCGCCCGCGTCGCCTCGGCCGCACGCTCCAGCCCATACCCGCACGGCGACACAACCACAAACTCAGGCCCCACCGCCGCAAAGACCTCCGGACTCACCATGACCGCTGGCCCCGCGAGCCTCTGGGCCTGCTGAGGCCCGCTCGCCGCGCCGTCGGCTTCTCGCCGCACCGTCTCATTGAGCGGGTGCCGCCCCCCCGCCCGCTCGATGAGCTGCACATTCCAGTCCCCGGCCACACAGAGCGGATCGGTCCACCCGAGAAACCCCACCACCGGCCGGTACGGGTCAAACGCCGTCACCCGGTCCATCGCCTCGAACAACCTGCCCCGCAGCCGCGCCACCACCGCACCCGCCGCCGTCTCACGCCCGCACGCCGCCCCCACCCGCAGCACATCATCGAGCATGTCCTCGATCGAGCGCGGGCCCAACCGCACCACCGCAGCGCGGCTTCCCAGCGCCTCGAGCGCGGCCTGCACGCTTTGGGCTTCCAGAGCCACATCGCCGCCCGCGCCGGGCAACAGGACCACATCGGGCTTGAGATCCACCAGTTGTTGTGTATCGAGCGTGTAAAGACCCGCTGGACGTGCAACAAAGCCGCCGACCTGTTCGTCAGTCTCGCAGAAGCCCGTATCGACACCGATGGGCTGTCCCGTCAGTGTCGGCACGGTCAAGACCCCAGGCGGATGGTCGCACGCATGGCTCCGACCCACCAGCGACCCACAAAGGCCAAGTTGGCCCACGATTTCTGTTCCCGATGGCACCAGCGATACGATGCGCATTGAATAGTCCTTGATTGCGTCCAGGCTGCCGCACCCCGCGGCCCCACGAACCCGGAGGTCCACACGCGTGCTGCACGATTCCCCGCTTCTCGCCCGACACCTCAAGGTTATTGCGCTCGTCGCCTGCTGCGGAGCAGCCACGCCCCTGGCCAGCGCCCGCCAGAACGAAACCCAGGGCATCCGCGTCACCCCCCGCGCGCTCGCCCAGCCCGCTGCGACCGACAACGGAGTCCAGGAAGCCGCCGCCGCCGATGAGCCCGCCCTGCCCCCGGGCGATCCGGCCTCCGACGCCGTCTCCTTCGCCGCCTTCAGCGAGCCCGTCGAACTGACCACGCTCGTCGATTATGTCGGCAGCACGCTGGGCATCAACATCGTCATCAAGGGCACGCTCACCGGCTCGGTCATGTTCAACGCGCCTGTCGAGGTGCCCAAACGCGACCTGCTCGACCTCCTCGACGCCCTGCTCGAGCAGTACGACGCCTCGATCACCCAGGACGCCAGCGGCATCTACACCGTCCAGGCACGCGCCGAAACACCCATCAACTTCTCCACCGAACGCGCCACCAGCAAGGTCATCGACACCGCGGGCCTGCGCCCCAGCGGCCTGACCGACGCGCTCAACGCAGTCCTCCCGCGCGCAGCCGGCGGAGGCGCTCCGGCCGCCTCGACGATCGCCTACATCGACGAACTGGGCGTGATCGTGATGACCGGCACCTCGCGCGATATCCGCCGCGTCGAGACGCTCATCGCAGAACTGCGCGATCGGTATCTCCAGGCCCACTTCACTCGCATCGAACTGGCCCACATCGCCGCCCCCGTCGCGCGCGAACGCGTCATCCAGCTCGCAGGCTCAGGCACAGGCCAGACGACACGCGTCACGCCCCAGCAGCCTCAAGGCCGCGCCCAGCAGCAGCAACAGCAGCAACAACAGGCCGGCGCCTCGGGCAGCGCGCTCGACAACATCGCCGATCGCCTCACCGTCGATGCCCAGGACAACGCCCTCATCTTCCGAGGCAACGACACCGAACTCTCCCAGGTCATCGACGTCATCCGCGTCATCGACGTGCCCAACCGCATGGAGCGACGCCAGTACTTCGCCGGCACCGCCGTCCGACAGATCGCCGACCTCGCCAAGCAGCGCGCTCTGGGCGAGGTCATCGTGCTCACCGATCCGACCACCGACCTGAGCAATCAGTTCCGCGTCCAGTTCCCCCAGCAGCAGGGCCAGCAGACACAGCAGACTACGACCGCCGTCGGCGGACCCGTCATGATCGTCGATGAACGCCGCCAGTCCATCATTTACTACGGCACAATCGCCCAGCAGGCCGAACTGGCCGACTGGATCAAACTCCTCGATGTCGGCGAAGACGCCATCACACTCGAATATTACAAACTCGCCAACGCACAGGCCGTCGCCGTCGCCGAGATCATCCAGGGCCTCATCAGCGGCCAGTCGCTCACCGGCACATCGCCCCTCCTGCCCGGCGCACAGCAGGGATTTCAACAGAACTTCGCGCAGACGCAGTTCACACGCGCCGTCGGCGACGACGCTGGCTTCGCCCCCGACCCCACACGCGTCTTTGTCATCGCCGACGAAGCCAACAATCAGGTCATCGTCAAGGCGCCCAAGAAGCAACAGGACGAGTTTCGCAAACTCGTCGGCCGACTCGACCTCCGCAGGCCGCAAGTCTACATCGAAGCCACCATCGTCAGCGTCTCCGATACCAAGGACTTCCGCCTTGCCTTCGAGGGCCAACTCTCCGCAGGCCAGTACCAGGCCCAGACCAACTTCGGCCTCACCACACCCGGCGCCACCTTCCAGGATCCACGCAACGTCGCGCCCAACCTGGCAGGCTTCACCAGCGCGCTCATCCGCTCCGACTCGGTCCCCTTCGTCATCAACGCCATTCAGACCAACACCGACTCGCGCATTCTCTCTTCGCCCCAACTTCTCGTCAACGACAACGAACAGGCCGAGATCATCGCCATCGATCAGCAGCCCACCACCACCACAAGCCAGGGCGACAACACGACCATCACCTCCTTTGGCGGCTATGAAGACGCGGGCACAACGCTCTCCGTCACGCCCACCATCTCCGAAGCCGGTTATATCCGTCTCGACTACGCCGTCACCCTTTCATCCTTCACCGCCTCGTCAAGCGGCGACGGCATCCCACCACCCAAGACCGACAACTCCGTCTCAGGCATCGCCACGATTCCCACCGACGCCACCATCGTCGTTGGCGGCATCACCGTCAAGAACAATCGCAACACGATCGTCAAAATCCCGCTGCTGGGCGATATTCCGCTCATCGGCCACCTCTTCCGCGACACCAACAAGGACACAGCCAACTCCGTCCTCTACATCTTCATCACCCCACGCATCATGACCGATCCGACCTTTGCCGATCTGCGCCTCCTCAGCCGAGGACCGCAGGCCGAAGTCAAGTTCGACGTCGATCTCCCGCCGCTTCAGCCCAAGCGCATCGAGCGTTCAACTCCCCCAGCCGCTCTCCCCGCCATCCGCAACGAAGACGAAGACGACGCCTGACCCATCATGCCCCCAACACTTCCAGACAAATCACGCCAGCTCGCCGCAATCGACCCAAACCAGTCCGCCATCGACTGGCCATCGGTCGCACGCGCTTTCGCCCCCTTCGGCGCCACGCCCGACCAGCTCGCACAATTCCCGGCCGTACAAGCCTCCGACAGCGACCCCTGGGACACACTCCTCCAACTGCTCGCCCTCGACGAAGTCAGCGCGCTGAGCAAACTCGCCGAACGCACCGGCCTCGAGTTCATCATCGAGCCGCGACTCGAAGAATCCGCCTCGCGCTTCTACGAACTCGTCCCCCCCGACTTCGCACGCACGCACTGCCTGGCCGGACTCGGCTCCGACAGCCATGTCATGACCGTCGCCGTCAGTCAGCCACTCATCCCCAGCATCATCAACCTGCTCGAAGACCGCCTCGACTCGCCCGTGCGCGTCGTCCTCGCGCCGCGCGGCGCCGTCACCAGCATCATCAACCGTGGCTACGAACAGCGCGGCGACCTCGTCACCGAAATCGTCGAAGAAATCCCCCTCGACGAATCCGCCCTCGAAGCCGCCGCCGGCTCCATCGCCTCAGGCAACGACCTCCTCGCGATGGCGCGCCAGACCCCCGTCATCCGCCTCGTCAACATGATCCTCTTCGAAGCCCTCCGCCGACGCGCTTCCGACGTTCACGTCCACCCGCAGGAAAACCGCCTCGTCATCCGCTTCCGCATCGACGGCATGCTCTTCGACGCCTTCACCCCGCCCATGACCCTCGCGCCCGCAATCTCCAGCCGCCTCAAGGTCATGACCGAACTCGACATCGCCAACCGCCACAGCCCGCAGGACGGTCAGACCACCGTCCGCATCGGTTCCAAGAAAGTCGATATCCGCCTCTCCGTCATCCCCACCATCTATGGCGAACGCATCGTCCTTCGCCTCCTCGACCAGACGCAAACACAACTCAGCCTCGACGCCGTCGGCATGTCCAAACGCATGCAGACCACGCTCATGGACATCATCGAGCGACCCAATGGCATGCTCCTCGTCACCGGACCCACCGGCTCAGGCAAAACAACAACCCTCTACGCCGCCCTCGGCCGCATCGACCGCGCATCACGCAACGTCATGACCATCGAAGACCCCGTCGAGTACCGCCTCAGTGGCATCAGCCAGATGCAGGTCAACCCAAAACGAAACGTCACCTTCGCCACCGGCCTTCGCGCACTCCTCCGCCAGGACCCCGATGTCATCCTCATCGGCGAAATCCGCGACATGGAAACCGCACAACTCGCCGTCCAGGCATCCCTCACCGGCCACCTCGTCCTCGGCACCCTCCACACCAACGACGCACCCAGCGCCATCCCGCGCCTCATCGACATCGGCATCGAGCACTACCTCATCACCTCCAGCCTCCTCGGCGTCCTCGCACAGCGACTCCTCCGCCGCATCTGCACCGTCTGCAATGGCTCGGGCCTCGCCAACGGCAAAACCTGCGAAACATGCTTCGGCACCGGATACAAAGGCCGCCTCGCCGTCTACGAAATCATGAAGATGACCGATCGCCTCCGCGCCATGACCGCACACTCGGCCGACGCCGTCGCACTCATGGCCGCCGCAGTTGAAGAAGGCTTCGAGCCCATGCGCGTCGATGCCGCCGAAAAAATGACCGCCGGCCTCACCGACGAAGCCGAAATCTTCCGCGTGCTCCACTAAGTCAACGACACATCGGCCATTCGCCTCGACCCGAGCCACCCCCCGAACTTCTCCCCGCCCCGCCGCACCGCATAGCACAGCACCGCTGCCCCGCCCAGAATCATCGCCACACTCAACCATTGCCCCACCGTCAACCCGCCAGGTCTGGGCACCTTCAAGTGGTCATCCGGCAGCCGCAGCGTCTCAGTCCACAAACGCATCACTCCATACGCGATCAAAAACATCGGCCCAATAACCCCCGGCACGCGCGGCCTCGCCCACACCACCAGCAGCACAAGCCCCAGCACCACCCCCTCCGCAGCCGCCTGATACAACTGCGAAGGATGCCGCGCCGCCAGCAGCGGAGGCAACCGCTCAACAACCTCCACCGACCCACGCTGGAGCGCCGCTATCAACGCCTCGATCGCCTCACGATCATTCATCCCCGGCATCCGATACATCTCAATCAGTCTCGACAACTCCAAATGCTGCTCAAACGTCAGCTCAGGCCTGTGCCCGCTGAGCAACTCCTGTGGCGAGCGCACCGCCCACCACGGCGCACGCTCGCCCGGCCTGGCCACAACCCGCCCCAGCAACTCCCCGTTCACAAAGTTCGCCAGCCGACCAAACATCAGTCCCACCGGCGCCACAAACGCGACCAGATCCAGCACATGCAGCATCGAGCATCGCTCGACGCGCTGGCCATCTTCCCCCTTGACCCCGCGCGAAAACAACCACGCGCCCACAATCACTCCCAAAATCCCGCCGTGGCTGCTCATCCCCCCGTCATGAATGCGCAGCAGCCCCCAGAACGGCACATCAGACGTAAACACAACAAACAGCCGAAGATCATAAAAGAGCGCATACCCCACGCGCCCGCCGATCACCGCACCAAACGCCAGCGTCAACACCATGTCGGCGATGCGCTCCTTCCGAATCGGCGTCAGCCCACGCTTGGCCAGCCAGCGCAGTAACACATAACCCAGCGCAAACCCTGCCAGATACGCCGCCCCATACCACCTGATCTTCAGCCCCAGCACAGAAACAATCACCGGGTCGAGGGTGTTGGTCCAGCCGCCGAGATCAGACGCTAACTGCACCATGACTCAAGGCCCTCGCACCGGAATTCCAAAGAACCGCTCAGTGTTCTCATCAATCACGTCCAGAAACGCCTCGCTCGAAAGTCCGCGAAGTCTCGCCACAAAATCAGCCGTCAACCTCGCAAACGCCGGCACGCAAGGCCTCACCCCACGCTTCGGCTCCGGGCTCAGATACGGCGCATCCGTCTCAATCATCACCCGCTCCAGCGGAACCATCATCGCCGCCGCCTGCACCTCACGTGCATTGCGATACGTCACCACACCCGTAAACGAAATCATCGATCCAAAATCAAGCGCCAGCCTCGCCTCACGCTCCCCACCCGTAAAACAGTGAAACACACACCGATCCCCCGCGATACCGCTCGATCGCAGGATCGGAATCAGGTCGTCAAACGCCTCGCGACAGTGCAGGACAATCGGAAGATCGATCCCATCACGCATGCACGACTCGATAAACGCAATCTGATCCGCCAGCACGCGATCCTGAATCGCCCGCGCAGGCTTCGCATGATGATTGTCAAGCCCCAACTCCCCCCACGCAACACACTTCTCATGCCGCGCCAGCGCCTTGAGCAGCATCCAGTCATGAGGCTCCTCATCCGAATACAACGGATGCACTCCCGCACTGAACCACACACGCTCATAGTCTTCGGCCAGACGCATGCCCGCCTCCGCATCGGCCGAACTCGTCGCGATCGTGATCGCGCCCGTCACACCCGCTGCCGCCGCCTCAGCCAGCACCGCGTCAACCCGGTCCACGAAATCCGGAAACACAAGATGGCAATGCGTGTCAATCATGCCCCACCACGATAGCACGCGCGCCTCCAACTCTGTATCATCATGGCATCGGCCCACGTGAACCAAAACCGGGCCGGGAGGACTCGCCATGCTCCGTTGCATTCTCGCCGCAATCATGCTCGCCCTGACGCCCCTGGCCCATGCACAGGACGCACGCGAACGCTGGTACGTCGTCGAACTTATGGACCAGCCCGCCGGGTGGATGCACACCACAATGAAACGCGACGATAAACACGTCACAACAACCTCAGCCATGAAGATGACCATGAGCCGCGCAGGTGCCGAAATCGCCATCGAAATGAACTCTTCATTCGTCGAAACCATCGCCGGAAACCCAGTTTCCATCGATGTCACAATGTCCTTCGGCGGCTCGCCCACCGTCTCACGCTACGACTTCCTCGACGATGGCATCCAACAAACCACCAACGCCTCAGGCCGCGAAACAGTCACAAAGCACGATCCCATCGAAGGCGTCTGGCTCACTCCTGCCGCCGCCGAGCAATATGTCCGCCAGCGCCTCGAAGCCGGTGCAAAGACCTTCAACTTCCGCACCGTTGATGCCCAGCTTCAACTTCAGCCCACGACCATCACCTACTCCGACATCGAAGAAGTCAAAATCGAACTCATGGGTCGCACCGTCGCCGCATACCGCGCCAAAACCACCAACAGCATTGCCACCGGCATCACCACCATCGAATACATCGATCCCCGCGGCGGAAGCCTCCGCTCCGAAACCGACATGGGCGGCATGAAGTTCGTCACCATCGCCGCCGATCGCGAACTCGCCCTGGCCAAAATCAGCGCCCCCGAACTCATGGTCTCCACCTTCATCACCCCCGACAAACCCATCTCCGGCGCCCGCACCCTCAAACGCGCCACCTTCCTCCTGTCAATTCCCGATGGCCAGATCGACCTCCCGCCAAACACCGGCTCACAGCGGGCCGAACGCATCGACGAACGCACCGTACGCGTCCATGTCGACGCTCGCACCTTCGAACCCGCAGGCGAAGTCGATCGGGCCGGGTACCTCGCCTCCACAAGCATGCTCGACACCACCGACCCACTCATCATCGAACTCCGCGACCGCGCTCTCGATGGCGTACGCAAAGACTCCCTCGCACGCGCCGAAGCACTGCGCCGTTTCGTCCACCGTCACGTCAGCAACAAAAGCCTCGGCGTCGGTTTCGCCAGCGCCAGTGAAGTCGCACGCTCCTGCGAAGGCGATTGCTCCGAGCACGGCGTTCTCCTCGCTGCACTCCTCCGTGCCGCCGACATTCCCGCACGAGTCGTCTCAGGCCTCGTCTACGCCGACCAATTCGCCGGCAGCGACGCCATCTTCGGCTACCACATGTGGACCCAGGCCCTCATCGAAATCGATGGCCACGCGCGATGGATCGATCTCGACCCCACACTCCCCGGCAGCCTCTCATACGACGCCACACACATCGCCCTCAGCACCAGCAGCCTCAAGGATGGCGAAACCATCAACAGCCTCCTCCAACTCGCCCCGCTCCTCGGCCGACTCCAGATCAAAGTAGAGTCCATCGACTAAGTACAGCCGGGTGCCGTGGCCGGGTGCCGTAGTCATGGCTCTGCATGGCCACGATCCGCAGCCCGCTCCTGATCCGACGTGCCATCGACGTGAAACTCCGATCGAGTCCGAGCATGAGTTTTCCAATCGTCCCCACATCTGGTACACCGCACTGATACTCATAAATTCTCGGGGAATCCTTGGCGACCGTTGTCATTTGTGTCATAATCAAAGAGAAGAGTTGTAATTCCACGACTCCACGCACAATGAAAAGGAGCTATCGCCATGAAGGTCAAACTTTTCATGTCCAGCGTTGCCATTTGCGCCATGATGCCGGCAAACTCCAGCCAAGGCGTCGTTGCCCGCGGGCTACAGCAGGAGCCGTGCAACATCGCAGACTTCGCCGAACCCTACGGCGTGCTCGACTTCTTCGATGCCGCCGCATTCCTCCAGGCATTCGCAAACATGGACGAATCAGCCGATCTCGTTCATGATGGAGCGTTCAACTCTTTCGATCTTCTCGCCTTCATGCGCGCGTTCTCCAAAGGATGCGACTGATCCCGTCATTTGGCCGGGTGCCGTGGTCATGGCTCTGCATGGCCACGATCCGCGGCCTACACAACCCCCCAGCAACACTCGCGCGCTCCTTCAGCACGCCCGACATGGCTCCGCGCTGCTCGCTTACAACTCAGATCGACTCTAGTTGTCTTGACCCGTCTCAACGCTCCCCTGCCTCAACGGAATCAGCAGCGAGTTGAGCGATGGATCCCGCATCTCGTTCGCCGCCGCAGGCAAAAACGTCGGGTTGTCAAACACCACCAGTTCCACCGATTCCCCCGCACGCTCCGGCCGAAGCTCGATCGCACCCGAATCGCTCAGCCTGATGATCTCCGAGATCAACCGATCTCGCTCCGTCGAAAACTGCACATCAATCGCATCATCCTTGTACAGCCCATACAGCGCGCCGACCACCTCCGAATAACTGAACGCCAGCCCAGGCTTCGGATTCTCCGGCGTCGGCGCGTGCGCCATGAACGCAATCAGATCCGTCAGCCCGCCACGAAACTCATGCGTCACCACGCTCGACGTTCCCGCCACTGCTTCCCCGCGGCTCATCATCGACTGCGTGCGGTAATACACCCGCAACGGCTCGCCCGGAGAATCGCTCGTAATCATCAACCGATCCGACCACATACTCGATATGAAAGGCTCCTTGAACTTCGACCCTTCCCCAAACAAAACAATCCGAGGAACACGCTGCTGCGTGATATAAATCAACGGCTCGCCCACCGGCACGCGATCCAGGAAAAACTTGTCCGACACCAACTGCCGGCTCACACCCTGCATCGTCCCCTCCGGCAGATACGTCCGCGACAGTGCCGCTAGATACTCATAAGGCCTCCGCGTCGTCACCGCACGATCACGCCGCTCCAGCGCCACCAACCGCTGCAACTGCGCCTTCTCCGCTCGCGACGCCAGTGCCTCATACGCCGCAACACGCACCGTCAGATCATCCTCCGCCAGCAACTCTTTCAACGATTGCTCAATGTCCGGACCACCATCAATCTTCGACAACATCGAAATCGCCGCAGTCCTGTACACATCCATCCCACGCTTGGCTATCTCAATCAGATGCGGCACCGCACGAGGATCGTTCAACCCCGACCCCGCACGCAACGCCGCCATGCGCGGCACATACTCCGGATGCTCATACAACTCACGCAAAAACGGCCTCGCCTGAGGCCCAACCGCCTGCAGAGCCCACGAAATCTCGTCCCCATACTGCGGCTCACGCACCAGCGCATCAGCCAATCGCTTCGCCGTCGCCTCCGGATACGTCTGATCAATCGGCAGATGCTGCAGCAACTGCACAAACTCAAACTGCTTATCCCGATACGCATACGGCACACGCACTCTGATCGAATCCGCATCGCGACCATGGGCCGGAGGGCTCCGGTCTCCCCGCCCCGTCGGGAAGCGCGCATTGATCGCCGTCGTGATCGACCTCGCCATCGAGTGCGACGAGTTGTCCAGCAGCAGAATCATCTCGATCGCCTGCGTCGAAACTCCCCCGTCAAGAATCCGCCCCGCCGTCCGCGTCACCCCGTCCGTTTCCTGCCCAGGCTCCGCAAACGGATTGATGAATATCGGCCCACGACCCTGCGCGATAATCCGAGCCTGACGCGCACGAAACGCGCTCGGCAGCCCAAGCCTCAGATCCGTCGTCCACAGCGTCCCGCCCTCAATGCTCGTCGCATTCAGCGCACGCACATACAAATCAAAACTCGTCCCCTCCGGCGAACCCGGCGGTATCGCCGCCTGCACAATCACCACCGCTGTGTTCGCGTCCGTCAGCAGTTGCCGCGCCGTCTGCCCCTCAATCACCGACCCGCCAAGACTCGTCGCAGAGCCGATCCCCTGCAGCCGCATCTCCCGTTCCATGTGCGCCGCAACATCCGATGGCAGCGGTAGTCCACCCGTCCCATTCAGCCCGACCACAAAACCAAGCCCCGACGCCAGCACCGGCTGCAAACCCTGAATCTGACACACGCTCCCAACCGTCCCACGCAACGGCCCAGGAACATCACGCAACACAAACGGTCGCGCAGGTGTCGCACGCGGCGGCTTCTTGTTCCCCGACGAACAACCCCCCAGCAGCAACGACGCCAACACAACAGCAACCACGCTGACGCAAAGAGTTCGTGCACAGGCACGAGTTCCAGTCATGACAATCTCCAGTTTCGGCCAGTCGTTCCACGCATCGTGTGCGCACCCACCGACGACCCGAGCCACTATAGCGGTTCGACGTTCGGGGTGCTCCCGTTCCATCCTCTCCCACGATTCCCGCATACACCTCGCTCAATCCACCCGCTGACCCACCACAACACGGGATCAAAATCCTATCAAATAACGTACCCAACCACCCCCTGTGGAACCAGTTCGCCCACTCCCCTTGATGTGGGATACCAAACCAACTTTTTTGATCATTTCACACAAGATCTTGTGGCCATACCGTCCGAAAAACACCCCGCAGGCCACCCTAAACCCCTGTCGCAACAACAGTTGACACCAAGTGACAGGTTATGCACGGACAATCTACCGTATTTTGTGCTTTTGCCACTTGCTTGTACGATAGGTTGTGGTATCGTAGAGTCTCGGAGCGAGTGACACCCTTCGCCACCCACTCCGGGGATCAGTCGGCGAACCCGAACGTTCCGTTCGGGTTCTTGGGAGCAGATCATGGCCAGGTCAACGACATTGGGAAGCATGCGTCGCGACCTGGTCCGCTTGTTTCAGCGATAAGTCATCGCCCGCACGCCGGGCAAAAACGGGAGGCATTCGTGCCATGGCTGTCTTATGCGACACACAGATCCGCGAACTCATCGGCATCGAGCCGTTCGAGGACGCCAGAAAACGCCCAGGATCAATCTCCTACGGCGTCTCCAGCTACGGCTACGACGTCCGCGTCGGAACCCGTTTCAAAATCTTTACCCCAACGCCCCGAGGAGGGGGCATCGCTGTCGTCGATCCTAAAAAATTCGACGACCGCTTCATGGTCGATGTGGATGTGCAGGAGGCTGATGGCCAGGACGGCCATCCCCTCGACCACGTCATCATCCCCCCAAACTCCTTCGCCCTCTGCGAAACCGTCGAAACCTTCACCATCCCGCGCGACGTCCTCGTCCTCTGCGTCGGCAAAAGCACCTACGCCCGCTGCGGCCTCATCGTCAACGTCACGCCACTCGAACCCGAATGGCGCGGCAAGATCACCATCGAAATCAGCAACACAACCCCACTCCCGGCCAAGGTCTACGCCAACGAAGGCATCGCCCAATTGGTCTTCCTCAAAGCCGACCGAGTGTGTGCCGTCAGTTACGCAGATAAGAAAGGTAAGTACCAGGACCAGGACGGTCTGACATTGCCGAAGGTGGATTAAAAGATGTAATATGTTTTTTTTATATATTATCAACCTCATTTGGAGCGGGGCACGGCATGAGACCGAAACAACGTTTTTCATCGAGCCCGTCATCGGGTAACACAAGTCGTGTTGCCGGGCCGGGCACTTCGCGGCGAGTGAGCCGCACAGGAGTTTTTTTATGTATCTCGTCTCTTATGACCTGCGAATGCCGAGTCGCGACTATGCACGACTTCACCGAGAACTCAGGTCGCTCGGTCCGTCGTGCAGGCTCATGCAGTCTGCATGGGTTGTTCACACAGAGTTGCCGCCGGGAGAGGTCCGTCGACGTCTCTTGCTGGTCACGCACGAAGCAGACGACTTTGTCGTCTTGCCCTTCGCGTGGCCTGTTTGCGCGCAACTCTCTGAAGAAGTGTGGCAGTGGATGTCGGTCCACTGCCACGGCAAGAAGGCAGCGTAACGCTTCCTTCACCTTTCACTCACTTCTCGGTCGAAAGGCCGAGGAGTGCATTCTGACACACTTTGTTGATCGTGTCAACCAAAGTGTGAATCGGTGGACAAAAAATCTCTAGGCTGACCATGAAAATCGACCGTAAATTTACCGTTCAAAGCCAAGATCCGTTCTCCGCCGTCGAGTGGACAACGCGCTCTAGCCGCATTACAAATCCCGACGGCTCCGTCGTCTTCGAAATGCCCGATGCCGAAGTCCCCAAGTCGTGGTCGCAACTCGCCACCGACATCATGGTTTCCAAGTACTTCCGCAAAGCCGGCGTCCCTCAGGACGGCGGCCCCAACGGCATCGCATCCCCCGGCTTCACCGGCCCCGCCGGCGAACTCGGCCCCGAGAAATCCGCCAAGCAGGTCATCCACCGCCTCGCTGGCTGCTGGCGTCATTGGGGCGAAACTCATAATTACTTCGACACCGCCGAAGACGCCCAGGCCTTCTACGACGAACTCGTCTACATGCTCGTTCACCAGATCTGCGCGCCCAACAGCCCGCAGTGGTTCAACACCGGCCTCAACTGGGCCTACGGCATCTCCGGCCCCGCACAAGGCCACTACTACTGCGACCCCGCCACCGGCGAGGTTCTCGAATCCGAAGACGCCTATTCGCACCCCCAGCCGCACGCCTGCTTCATCCAGTCCATCGATGACGACCTCGTCAACCCCGGCGGCATCATGGACCTCTGGACCCGCGAAGCACGCCTCTTCAAATACGGCTCGGGCACCGGCACCAACTTCAGCCACCTCCGCGCCGAAGGCGAACCCCTCTCCGGCGGCGGCAAAAGCAGCGGGCTCATGTCATGGCTCAAAATCGGCGACCGCGCCGCAGCCGCGGTCAAAAGCGGCGGCACCACCCGCCGCGCCGCCAAAATGGTCTGCCTCGACATGGACCACCCCGACATCCTCACCTTCATCAACTGGAAGGTCCGCGAAGAAATTAAAGTCGCCGCCATGGTCGAAGGCATGAAGCGCATCGCCGGCGAGCGCGCCTCGATCAACGACCCCGAAACCCTCGGCGAAACCGCATCCCGCCTCGGCCTTCGCCTCGACTACGACTTCAACGGCGAGGCGTACTCAACCGTCAGCGGCCAGAACTCCAACAACTCCATCCGCATCCCCGACGCCTTCTTCGAAGCCGTTGACGCCGGCGACGACTGGAACACCTACTGGCGCACCACCGGCGAGGTTGCCCGCACATTCAAAGCCCGCGAACTCTGGGACCAGATCGGCTACGCCGCATGGCGCTGCGCCGACCCCGGCGTCCAGTTCGACTCCACCATCAACGCCTGGCACACCTGCCCCAGCGGCGGGCGGATCAATGCAAGTAACCCGTGCTCCGAATATATGTTCCTCGATGACACCGCATGCAATCTTGCATCGCTCAATGTTCTTAAGTTCTACGACCCCGCCGCGCGGAAATTCAACACCGCCCTCTTCGAGCATGCCGTCGATATCTGGACTGTCGTTCTCGAAATCAGCGTCCTCATGGCCGCTTTCCCGAGCCGCGAAATCGCCGAACTCAGTTATAAGTATCGCACCCTCGGCCTCGGATACGCCAATCTTGGTGCCATGCTCATGCAGGCCGGTATTGCCTACGACTCCGATGAGGCTCGCGCTGTCTGCGCCACCCTTTCGGCCATCCTCACAGGCCGCAGTTACCGCATGTCCGCAATGATGGCCCGCGAACTCGGCGCATTCCCCGGCTTCGACGCCGACCGCGACAACATGCTCCGCGTCATCCGCAATCACCGCCTCGCCGCTCACGGCACGCCCCGCTCATCCACCGCATACGCCGACCTCAAGATCCGCCCCGTCCCCATCGATCACGCACTCATGCGCAGCGGCCGTGTCCGCGTCGCCAACGCCGACGAACTCCTCGCACACGCCACCCGCGCATGGGACGACGCGCTCACCGCAGGTATGGACTTCGGCTACCGCAACGCACAAACCACCGTCATCGCCCCGACCGGCACCATCGGCCTGCTCATGGACTGCGACACCACCGGCGTCGAGCCCGACTTCGCACTCGTCAAATTCAAAAAACTCGCCGGCGGCGGATACTTCAAAATCGTCAACGAATCCCTCAAACCCGCCCTCCGCTCGCTCGGATACAACGCCGATCAGGTCCGCGAGATTGTCACTCACATCCTCGGCACGCTCGACCTCTCCGTCCCCATGCCCACATCAGTGGTGGGGGTCCAGGCTGGCCAAACCTTCGCACAATGGCTCATCGGCCGAGGCTTCGACCCCGAAGACCTCGAAAAAATCCAGTCACAAATCCCCGGCGTCTTCGAACTCTCCTTCGCCTTCGCCCCCTGGGCACTCTCCGACCAAACCCTCGCCCGCATCGGCATCGACCCCAACGAAGCCCGCTGCGCGCCCGGTTTCAACGTTCTTCGCGAACTCGGGCTCAACAACGCCGCCATCAACCAGCTCAACACGCTCGTCTGCGGCACGCAAACCATCGAAGGTGCCCCACACATCCGCGACGAGCATCTCCCCATCTTCGACTGCGCCAATAAATGCGGCAAACTCGGCCAACGCTTCATCGCTCCCGAAGGCCACATCCGCATGATGTCCGCCGCTCAACCTTTCATCTCTGGCGCGATCAGCAAAACCATCAACCTCCCCCACGAAGCCAGCGTCGCCGACATCACCAGCGCCTACCGCCTCAGTTGGGAACTCGGCCTCAAGGCCAACGCCCTCTACCGCGATCAGTGCAAACTCAGCCAGCCCCTCAGCTCAAAGAGCGACGTCGATGTCGAGGATGAAGTTGACGAACTGGGGGAGTCCGAAGCCCGCGAGGAAGTCGCCGATCTTGTTGGGGCCATTGCGGCGAGTGATCCGCAGCAAGCCGCCGTCATCGTCGAACGCATCGTCCACCGCCCCATGCGTCGCCGCCTCAGCGACACCCGCCGCTCACTCACTCACAAGTTCAACATCGCCGGCCACGAAGGCTACCTCACCGTCGGCCTCTACGAAGACAACATGCCCGGTGAACTCTTCATCACCATGGCAAAAGAAGGCTCAACCATCGGCGGGCTCATGGACTCGCTTGGCACCGCCACCAGTGTCGCCCTCCAGTATGGCGTCCCGCTCGAAAGCCTCGTCCGCAAATTCACCCATCAGCGCTTCGAGCCCGCGGGCATGACCACCAACCGCGACATTCCGTTCGCGCGAAGCCTCGTCGATTACATCTTCCGCTGGCTCGGCATGGAGTTCATCCCCGGCTTCCGCGAAGCCAACGCCCCACAGCGCGACACCTCAGACAACCACGACAACACCGTGACGCTCGGTTCGCGCGCCGTTTCGCGCACCGGTGCCGATCACACCAAGGGAGAATCACGTTGGCAAGCCGACGACAACGCACCGCGCCCGCTGCGCCACACCCCAGACCAGGCTCCGACGCCCGCATCCGCCAGCGCCACATCGAGCCTCCACTACGAAAGGGAGAAGATCGACGTCGTCCGCGCGACCGCTACGAAAGTCTCAACCCTTTCGATCGCCATGGAATCTCTCGAAGCCTCGGGCGACGCCCCGCCCTGCGATGTCTGCGGCGAGATCACGCTCCGCAGCGGCACCTGCTACAAATGCATGAACTGCGGCAACTCCATGGGATGCAGCTGATGGATTGATGACCTGAATCTTACAACCTGTTCCCACTGTTGGTGTCGGGAGCCACCCAATGCGCCTCCCAACGCACGCTCCTGACACCACGCCTCCCACCCCCGGGCACGCCTCCCACCACAGCCCGGGGGTTTTTTGCGCGCCCAACTAATCACAACAACAAAGAGCCCCAAGCGCAAGCGAGGGGGTCGTCTCACACCTTCGCCGCGTTGTCACAAAGAACGCCCCACTTTTGAGGACTTGACACCGGGTGGGGGGGGGGGGGTAGTGTTTACACAGCAGGAGTCTTATGATGCGACCGCGGCGTGGACAGGGCGCAACTCGAATAGTGGCCATATCCGTAATCCCGCAGGATTGCCAGGCACACATATCCCCACACAGTTTGATTCGGCGAGGTTTCTCCATGATGGAACTCGTCGTTGTCATCGGTATTGTCATGATTCTTATTGGCATGCTGGCACCGGCGTTGGGCCGCGCATCCTCTCAAGCCAAACTGACTCGCGACATCTCCCTCATCCGTCAACATTCCGCAACCGTGTCAATGTACGCTGCCGACTTCGCTGATACGTATCCTTATCCTTACAACTTCACTGGGCACCTGTATCGCGTCGCCGGAGACTGGGCACTTCCCATGATCGCCAGTGGCCACTTCGAGAATGTCGCAGCAGTCGACCCCGACACATTGAACGGGCGAAACTTTTCCTACATGATGTCCATCGCGATGGTTTACAATCCTGACGAGATGCGCCCCGGCCATGTTCCCCGCACGGGTCTGCAGGCCTCTCGGCCTACACGTCAGTATCAGGTACTGTTTCCAAGTCTCAAAGGATTGCTTGTTCGCGAGAACAATGGACTCAACCCCAGCGAAGGTGTCGCCATGGGGTTCTGTTGCGCGGGGCCGTGGGTCTCGCCAGTGGCATTCAGTGACGGCTCCGCAACCAGCGGCACACATATGGATTTTCGAGGAGGCCTGCCGCTATTCCTGGATCAAGGCATTGGCATTCCGATCATTTCGACATGGTTTGGTGTACGCGGGATCGATCGATGAGTTTGAAAGTCTTTCACTTTATTCTATGAAAGGGCTCTCAGTGCACACACCAAAGATCATGGGTGTCATCGCTTGTGCAATAATTGTCACCGGCGCTCTGGCCCAGGTGGCACCGGTCTGCTGCAAATATCTCTTTCAGTGGCCACCCGACGGAAATCCACCCCCCGCAGCTGGCGGACCATGCTCGGGAAGCATAGCAACGGTCTGTGAAACTGATGCAGAATCCGGATTCAGCAACGATCCCCAAATGAGAAGGCGATACGGCTGGCGATGGGCGCACTGTTTTGTCTACACTCTCGAAGGAGATGCCTATTTTGCACGCGGGGAGTGCGCTGGAGGCCCGCCTCCTGGAGGACAATTGATCGCCATACTTCCAGATGGCCGATGCTGCTGGATTGTCGGCGATTTCGATGTAGCTGCGGTCCCGCAGCTTTTCCAGATCTGGAACTGCGCAGATCCCTGTCTCACCGGCCCTCCCGAAGAGAATTAACACGAAAGCGAGTGCCCACATGCGACTGATTTGCCTCCTCGCCATTGTTCTTGTATCACCAGCAGCCGCACTAGACGTGAAGTACAACCCATCCACTTGGGAGGATTGGAAGGCAGAAGTCCTCATGTGGGCCACACCCACAGGCACCTTGGTCGCTGTCTACGAGTCCGATTCCGATGACAATCAACCCGGCGCGGGACGAACAGTCATCGGCTACGACGTTGCGACTGAAGCATGGTTTCACATGGGACTGACCCGGGTCGTCGGGGTCGATCCTCAAGGCCGCACCTTTGCCGGAGAGCCCCGTCGCGGCTCAATTGTCCATGTCGAGCCCGACGTAAGTCGGTCCCTGCGCTCTGTCACCGGATATCTCCTAGGCGCCTACCGGCAATGGTTTCTTGCAGACCAATCACGAGTGACTCGAGTCGAACGCGGTTCCGATCGGTCTTGGCGATTGACCTTCCCGATGGGTGGGCCAGATCCGAATAATCCTCGAATGGGAGCTGTCGTGTTTGATCCCGCAGGCATCCCACGCACGTTTTGGGCAGCAGCAGACCCCGGCACCGGGCGCCCGCAAGTTGAATACGCCTTCTCAATCGACCCACGATCACCACCAGAACTGCATCTGGTCACCAAATCGAATAGTTCGTCCTTTCGCCTCGCAAGCGTGGAACATCATCCCAAAGGAAACCCTGCAATATTCGATATCGAAAGCATCGAACAAATTGCCGTCGATAATCGCATGGCTATCGAAATGAAACTCTTGGCCGGTCCTGGCAATCCAGCCAACGGATTTCCGACCACGCCCGCTCAATACGAACAAACCAAGATCGCCCGCGTCAGTTGGCCTCTGATTGTCACAGGTATCGTCGCAGTGGCAATCGGCGTCTTCGCAATATTCCGGGCAAAATCAGCGCGATGAATCAAGCTCCCTCACCCACACATTCCTGAACCTCACCGGATTCCCGTGGTCCTGCAACTTGATCGGCCCCTTCTCCCCGTGCGCCGAATACGTCCCCACAGCCCGGTGCGCCGTCGCCCCGACCATCTCTCGATGGTGATGCACCAGCACCCCGTTGTGAAACACCGTCACATACGCCGGGCTCTTCACCGACCCATCCTCATCAAACCGCGGCGCGATGAACACAATATCAAACGTCTGCCACTCGCCCGGCTTGCGGCTCGCATTCACCATCGGCGGATACTGCCCATACAGCGACCCCGCCTGCCCATCGGCATACGTCACATTCTCCCACGAATCCAGAATCTGCACCTCGTAGCGCCCAAAGAAAAACACCCCCGAGTTCGCACGCCCCTGGCTCTCGCCCTCAATCACCGTCGGCGTCATCCACTCGATATGCAGCTGCACATCCCCGAAATGCTCGCGCGTCTGGATGTCGCCCGTCCCGCGTTTGACTTCCATCGCCCCGCCATCAACCAGCGACCACGCCGCATCCTTCCCATCCCCATGCCGCCACGCGCTCAGGCTCGTCCCGTCAAACAGCACCGTCGCATCCGCCGGCACCGGCATCGCCTCCTTCAGCCCCGGCCCCGCATCCACCACCGGCGGGTTCGGCCGGTCCTTGTCATGCACGCGCCACTCCTGCCCAGGCAACTTCGGCGTATCCGTATACCCAACCCCCTGCGCCAATGCCATCGAACCCATCAACGCCGAAACCAACCCCGCGAGCAAGCCGCACTTCAACATCACCAAAACCTCCTGTTCCTTCCGACACTGTACCAGAACTCTCGCCCGCGCCAAGCGCCGCCCGTCCGCATCAACCCTTCTTCCAGTTCAGCACCAGCAGCACCACAATCCCCACGATCAGATACAGATCCGCCACATTCGACACATAAGGCCACAGATCCCGGTTCCCACCAGGCCACGAAATCCCAAACGGCAGGCTGTGCCCCGGCAGCGGATGAATGAAGTCCCGCACGCACGCATACACCAGCCGGTCATACAGATTCCCCAGCCCGCCAGCAACGATCAGCCCGATCGAAACATGCGCCAGCCGGTCCCGCTCTCGCGTCCAGCAACTGAAGATCCACATCGCAAAACCCAGCGCCAACACCGTGAACGCCACAAAAAACCACCGCTTCCCCGCGCCCACGCCAAACACCGCGCCCGGATTGAGCACCAGCGTGAACTCAAGCACCGAAGGCACCACCACCACCGGCTCATGCACCGGAATCAGCATGTCCAGCCGATCCGTCGACAACACCGCCTGCCTGTCAACCACCACCGGGAACGCCGCAACACGCTCAAAAGCCAGATTCTTGCTCGCTAGATCAATCACCAGGCCCGCAACCACAACCACCGCAAGCACCGCCCAAGCGCGCACACTCCGCCCAGCAGGCACCATTTCGCGCACCCGCGTCTCATCCTTCACATCTTGTTCACGTTCAACGCTCACGGCGTCCAGCGGCCGGTGTACGAACGCCGCTCAAGCTCGCGCGCAGCATCAATCGAAAACCGCGCCCATGGAAGCTCACGCAACCGCTCCAGCCGAATCGCACGACCAGTCAACTCGCACAGCCCAAACCGGCCCTCATCGATCCGCGACAACGCGTCGTCGATTTCCTTGATCAACTTCCTGTCCGCAGCCGCAAGATCCAGCGATAGCGTCTGCTCCGCCGAATCCGTCCCCTGCTCCGCAATGTGCTGCGGCGTCTTGCTCAAATCGCCCGATCGCCCACGCAGGGCCTCATGCTCCAACTGCGAAACATCGCCCACCAGCGCACTCCGCTTCGTCAGCAGAATCTGGCGGAACTTCTCCGTGTCCCGCTTGTTCAGCGGGCTCTTGGGCTTCTTCCCGTCCGCAATCGGCTTGAGCGGGTCATAAGGCGGAGGAGCCGAAGGCCCCGAAGGGATCAACGGCTTGCGCACCGGAGATCCCGGACCAAGCAACTGCGTCCCTTCCGGACGCCGCGCCGTGCTCACCGCTGCCGGCTTGCGCTTCTTCGTCGTCTTCTCGTCCACCACCGTAATGCCCTTGCGCCCGCCCTTGGCGTCAACCGGCGCAGCCGATGGTGGGGCAGCCTTGGCCGCAGCCTCAGGCTTCTTCACAGCGTCAACTGCCTTGCCCGCCTTCGTCGCCGGAGCCTTGCCCGCCACCGTCTTGGCTGGCGCTTTGGTTGTCTTGCGAGCAACCTTTTTCACAGCCTTCTTGGCCGCTTTCTTGCTCGCCTTCTTCACGGCTTTTTTCGCTGCCTTTTTCCCCGCCTTCTTGGCAATCTTCTTCGCAGCCTTCTTCGCAGCCTTCTTGCCCGCTACTTTCCCGGCAGCCTTCTTCTGACCCTTCACCGCACTCTTGCCTGCGCGAGAAGATCCCGCCTTCTTTCGGGCAGACGACGACCCCTTCGAGCCAGCTTTGCTGGACCCGGCTTTGGTCTTCTTTCGGGTGCTTGCGGGTTTCTTGGCCACGTTCGAGTCGCCCCCCGAGGTGGTCCGGAAAACCCCCTCTCAACGTTGGGCGAAGAATAGTCCTGCCCCTCCGGCCAGTCAAAACGCCACCAGACCCCGCATTGTCACACCAACGTCACGCACCACACCCCACAATGTTCGTAATTAGTTCATAGCGCAGCCTGAGATCCCCAAACCTCACGCCCCACCCTCAGTCGAGATCTGTTCGTACTGCCCCATCCGCCTGAACCGCTCGTACCGCCTCTGCACCAGCGTGTCCACATCCACCTCGCGCAGCCGCCCCAACGTCTCCTCGATCCACCCCTGCAACCCCGCAGCCGCCGCGTCCGGGTCCCGGTGCGCCGCCCCAAGAGGCTCAGGGATGATCGTGTCGATGATCCCGAGCTCCAGATTGTCCCTGGCCGTCAGTTTCAGCGCAACCGCAGCAGCCGAATTCGTCGTCTCATTCGCCTGCTTCCACAGAATCGCAGCACACCCCTCAGGGCTGATCACCGAATACCACGAATGCGCAAGCATCGCAACCTGATCCGCAACCGCAATCCCCAGCGCCCCACCCGACCCACCTTCCCCGATGATGATGCTCACGATCGGCGTCCGCAGACGGCTCATCTCGCGCATGTTCACCGCAATCGCCTCCGCCTGCCCACGCTGCTCAGCCCCAATCCCCGGATACGCCCCAGGCGTATCAACCAGCGTCACAATCGGCACCCCGAACTTCTCCGCCAACTGCATCTTCGCAAGCGCCTTCCTATACCCCTCAGGGTGCGCACACCCAAAGTGACACGCAATCTTGTCCTGCGTCGTCTTCCCCTTCTGATGCCCCACAATCAGGCACTTCTGACTCCCGATACGCCCAAACCCCGTCACCAACGCCGGATCATCCCCATACCGGCGATCCCCATGCAACTCCACAAAATCCCGGCACATGCGCGCAATGTAATCCCGCGTCTGCGGCCGATTCGGATGCCGCGCCACACGCACCGTGTCCCACGGGCTCAGCCTCGCATACAGCTCCGCCAGCAGCCGCGCATGCTCAGCACGAAGCACCTCCACGCTCTCCAGCGCCGCCGCAGCCTCCAGCGTCACGCCCCCCAGCGCAGGGATCTCCGCCGACGGTGCGCCAGCACGCTCGATGCGCTGTTCCAGATCGCGCAGAGGCTTCTCAAAATCCAATTGATAAAACGCAGGCATACTCGATCCTCTGTCCTGGAGCGATTCGGACACCCAATCCTATTCGTCAATCGGCTCTGCCGGCTCCAACGCCCCACGCCCGTACCATTGCTCCGGAGATGCACATGCACACCTACCTCGCCATCATCGGTGGCGGCACAATGGCCCAGGCTATCGTACACGGCGCCGCACACATCCTCGAAAACCGCGTCGTCGTCGCCGACCCTTCGCCCGAACGCCGCGCACTCTTCCCTCACGCCGTCGATACCGCCGACCAGGCCATCCGCTGGCTCACCGAGCGCGAAACACCCCACGCACCCGGACAAATCCTCCTCGCCGTCAAGCCACAGATGCTCCCCGCAGTCGCCCTCGACATGCGCCCCGCACTCGACGACGGCTCATGGGGCGAGCGCATCGTCATCAGCATCCTCGCAGGCACACGCGCTGTCCGCGTCGCCGCCGCATTCGATGGCGCCGCCCGCGTCATCCGCGTCATGCCCAATACTCCCGCACAGATCGGCCGAGGCATGAGCGCCCTGTGCATCTCCAGATCCGCAACACAAGCCGACGCGGCACTCGCACGCGACATCTTCACCGCCGTCGGCCGCGTCATCGAACTCGACGAAGATCACTTCGACGCCTTCACCGCCGTCGCCGGCAGCGGCCCAGCATACGTCTTCCTCCTCGCCCAGGCCCTCCTCCGCGGCGCACTCGAAGCAGGCCTCACCGAGCACCACGCCCTCCTTGCCGTACGCGAAACCATCGCCGGCGCAGGCCTCCTCCTCGCTTCATCCGACGATGCGCCCGCCGACCTCCGCGCCCGCGTCACCAGCCGAGGCGGCACCACCGCCGCAGCACTCGATGTCCTCGAACAAGCCGGAGTCGCCGACGCCCTCGTCCGCGCCGTCCTCGCCGCCCGCGACCGAGGCCAAGCCCTCGACCGCGCCAGCAGCGGCACAACCCTCGCATAAACACCGCCGGGACCGGGTGCCGGTTTCGCGCCGGGTGCCGTGGCCATGGCTCTGCATGGCCACGATCCATGTCTCCGTGCCACCGATCCGCGGCCCTTGGTACAGCCTTGCGCGGTCGGTGTGCCTTGCTTCACTCGGCTCAGGCGGTGAACCACCCAACCGTGATCCTTGATCCATGTCTCCGTGCCACCGATCCGCGGCCCCTGAGACAGCCTTGCGCGGTCGGTGTGCCTTGCTTCACTCGGCTCAGGCGGTGAACCACCCAACCGTGATCCTTGATCCATGTCTCCGTGCCACCGATCCGCGGCCCTTGGTACAGCCTTGCGCGGTCGGTGTGCCTTGCTTCACTCGGCTCAGGCGGTGTACCACCCAACCGTGATCCTTGATTCATGTCTCCATGCCACCCAATCCGCAGCCTTGCGCGGTCGGTGTGCCTTGCTTCACTCGGCTCAGCCCCATCCCCCCTCACCCACACCCCGCAGCAAACAGGCTCAGGAACGCCTGCACATCAAAGAAATCCAGCACCCCATCCCCCGTCACGTCCGCCGCATCCGCCCCGCTCGCGTACAGGTTCAAATACGCCTGCACATCAAAAAAATCGAGCACACCGTCGCCCGTCAGATCCGCCGCGCAAGACTGGCCGCAATCAAGCTCAAACACATACGCCGTGCCCGAGTTCGTTCCTGCGTGCCGATCAAACCACGCCCCCGCCAGCACCGTCTCGTCCTCAATCGCAACACGAATGCCCAGCAGGTGAAAAAACGTCGCGTCGTCCGCCATCAACTTCGCGACCTGCGCTCCCGTCGTCACATCAAACACATACGCAGCCCCAGCTGCAACCCCACGCTCGCTGTCGCCAAACGCGCCAACCACCGCGCGCGTCCCATGAATCGCAACCGACACGCCAAAGTTCGCCGAACCCGCCGCATCATCCGCCACCAGCCGCAGCACCTCTGCCCCCGTCGTTACGTCAAACACATACGCCGTCCCCGAGTTCAGCCCCGCGTGCGACGTCAGCGGCGCGCCCACCACCGCAAGGTTCCCCGACACCGCGACCGCACGCCCGAAGTTCGCCCCCGCCTCAGCGTCCGAAGCCGTCAACTTCAAACGCTCTTCCCCCGTCCCCGCATCAAACACATACACCGCCCCCGCATGCACCGCGCCCGAGTTGTGCCGCCGCGCACCAACCAGCACCACATCCCCATCAATCGCCACGTCAAACCCGAACCAGTCCCCCGCAGCCGCGTCCGAAGCCCGCAACTTCATCAGCTCCGTCCCCGTCGCGACATCAAACAAATACGCCGAGCCCGAGTCAGGCCCATCATCATCAGTCTGGTTCGCGCCCACCACCGTATACTGCCCCGAGTGCGCAACCGACACCCCGAACCAGTCATCGATCCGCCCGTCGCTTGCCGTCAACTTGTGCAGTTCTACCCCGCTCGTCACATCAAACAGATACGCAGCCCCCGCCTCGCGCCCCAACTGCGAATCCCCGAACGCTCCGATCAACGCCACCCCATCGCTCACCGTAATCGGGTAGCCGAACTGCGCCCCAGCCGAAGCATCGCTCGCCGTCAACTTGAACAGTTCAGCCCCCGTCACCCGGTCATACACATACGCCGACCCCGAGTTGCTCCCGTGATCGTCGTCGTGCCATGCCCCGATGACAATGAACTCCCCCCAGATCGCCACCGGATACCCATACTCATCCCCAGCCGCCGCATCCGACGCCACCAGTTTGCGCACCTGCCACCACGCGCAGCCCTCCCCCGCAGCAGACCCAGCACTCCACGCAGCCGCACACACAACGCTCACCGCGCCGATCCCCAGCCTCCATTCATGCGCTTCGCGTCCTCTCACCGTTTCACCTCCGTCGCGTACCCACCCGCCCCATCTTCCTTCCGAGTCTAACCAGCACCTCCAGATCTGTGAAGCCCATCCTCCAGAAACTCGCTCCAATCGCCACTTCACCACCAACAAACGCCCCCAAAACCCACCCACAAGATCCGCAATGAGACGATGTAAGTACCTACCCCACAATAAGTTACGTCAAAATATTTCTCGGTCCGACACGAACCGCCTCGCGCCCCCGCGTCGTACCTCTTGTCATGATCACGCAAGCCTCGAACCCGGAACTGAACGCAGGCAGCCCACAACGCACCAGGCTCGACTGTCCCCTTAATAGGTGGTTCACGAGCACATCCAGCGGGATTCAGGGCTTCTTCCGATCCGTTCCCTCGAGGCCAGTGATCATCCCGGGGACACATGCACTCCCGTAAGGCATGTCCCCTTCAAACATCGAAAGGAGCAAAACCATGTCGATGCTGATCACAAGTTCACTGATTCTGGGTACCTGGGCCAGCCCGGTCACCGAAGAGCAGTTCGCTGCTCAGTTGAGTGTCGAAATGTCCGCCCTCGCAGCCCCGATCGTCATGCTCGACGACGTCAAGGCCAAAGGTCGAGTCTCCGCCTTCGACATCGAAAAGCGCACCGTCTCCATCCGCGATGAACTCGGCGTCTCACGATCAATGACCTGGGACGACGCCACCACCTGGGCGCTCGACGGCAAGCGCTCAACGCCCAAGGACGTCCTCGTCAACGACCGACAGGTCGAGATCAAGTACAACGGCGAAGGCGTCGCAATCCACATCGAGGCTGCCAGCGAGTAAGTCTCTCTCCCCCACGCGACCGGCTGAGGCGCGGCCCGGTCGCATACGTGATACACGCGCCGCACGCTCCGCTCTCCCCCTTCGTTCACGGGGGCGGGGCGCCCCACTTGGGGAGTCGGTGCGACTGGCCCCACTGGCCGTGCCGGCTCCTCGCTTGTTTTCACACCGCACACAGACTCCTGCCGCAGGTTGCAACTGTGCAAGTGTCGCTCCCCTGGCTCGCCGCAGCGTTCGCCCAATCGACAAGATCGCAACCTCCCACCAAACGTCAAGGGCACGAAGCCGCAAACGCCCCCAAAAACGCCTGCACATCGAAGAAGTCGATCACTCCGTCGTTGTTCCAGTCAGCCAACCCACTGCTCGCTGAATACGCATTGAGGAACATCTGCACATCAAAGAAATCGAGCACGCCATCGCCGGTCAGATCCACCGGGCACGGGCTCGCCCAGCAGGTCTGCCCAACGATGATCGTCATGCCCGCATCACCATCCGCAACATACACGCGCTCGCCATCGCGCGACACGGCTCGTGGCGTGCCCGGGGTGGCAATCGTCTCGACCAGCGACATGCTCCACACATCCGACACATCAACCACATGTACCGCCCCATCAAAATCAGCAACAAACGCCCGATGCCCCCACAGCGTCGCGCTGCGCGCATCGCCCAGCCCGCCCACAATCGAGATCAGGCGCGGATCGCTCGGCTCAGAAACGTCCAGAGCAATCAGCCCCGTCGTGCGATCAGGCACAAACGCAACACCACCGCGCAGCACCACCTGACGCGCACTTGAAGGCGTGTTGTACGTTCCGACAATCATCGGCAGCGACCGGTTCGAGACCTCGATGATGTGGACGCCCGCACTTCCATCCGCAACATACGCCAGCGTCCCCGCAACCGTCACCGACATCGCATTCCCCGGCGTATCCATGCTGCCCACCAGCACTGGCGCAGCCGGATTGCTCACATCAAAGATCTGCAATCCATCAAACCGGCACGCGACAAACGCAAACCCATCGCGCACATCCAGCCCCAGTGCCAGATCCGTCGTCGCAGCCGTCCCGACCAGAGTCGGCATCGCCGGATTCGAAATATCAAGCACGACCAGCCCCGTCGCGCCCGCTGCAACAAACGCCAGATCGCCCTCAACGCGCGTCTCATACGCCCGATCAATCGCATCAAATGCCCCGATCTCGATCGGCGAAGTCTCGTTCGAAACATCAAACACCCGCACCCCACCCGTCAAGTCGGAGACATACGCCAGATCGCCCGATGACGTGACGCCGAAGGTGGTGTCAACGGTCGGGCTCGATGAAGCAACCGACAGCGCGATCGGCGAGGCAAGATCGTACTTCGTAATCCCACCCGTCCGCTGCACATACAAGTACGAACCATCCTCAGACAGAGTCATACTCGACCCGCCCGGCAGCGTCGCCACCAGCCGCGGCACAGACCGATTCGAAACATCGACCACGCTGACGCCGTTCGTTCCACCCGCCACGACCAGATCACCCGCCGAAGCGATCATCGACGCCGAGTGAGAAAGCGTGAGAGTCCCAACCATCTTCAGATCTGCCGGATTGCTCGTGCGCACCGTCAGCAACTGGTTCCCACTGCGCAGCGCAAAAAGCCAGTCACCGCTCATCGTCAGCGAGCCGATGTTCGTCCCGAGCGAATTGGGAGGCAGCACCGTCGGCTGTTCTGGGTCCGCAATGTCAAGCACAAACAAGCCCTGCAGCGACGAGCCATACAAATATCCGTTCCGGCTCGCCAGAGATCGCACAACTACATTGCCCGGTGTCGGCACAGTCGCAACCAACTCCAGATTCTCCGGATCCGCCACATTCAGCACGCGCAAAACCCGTGTATTCCCCGATTGTGACTCCGCAACATAGGCCATCGGCCCGTCAACAACCACCGCACTCGCCTCGGCATTCTGATCCACACCAACCGCCAAAGCATCATGCAGAACCGCATTGGAAACACTGCCGATCTCAAGCAGTCTTGCCCTGTACCCACTTGTCAATCCTGGTTCGTTCGACAGATTCTGCACCAGAAGTGCTGAACCACCATCAACAGAATGAAGCGACCAGTTCGGGCACGCATTGCCAAGCAACGCCGAAGCCGCTACCAGTGGGGCATTTCCATAAAACTCCAACAAACTCAGTCGAAGTTCGCTGCTGCCCGCTGTGCCTGAACATTGAGTCGCAAGCATGCCCGAGTCAAAAGCAGCGATCATGGACGTCGACGGATGTCTGTACTCACCCGTTGCAGCCATGTTCGAACCTTGGTGCTCGACAAATATCACGCTCGGCAAACCGCTCATCGTCAGCACGATTCGACCATCAATGAAGTCAATGTCCCGGACGGTCGCGCATAGTGGCGGCTCATACAGTGGGCCGATGATTGGCTCCGCACCGCTCACATCAATTGCCCGGATCGACCATCGATCATATTCACCGTCAGAGTTACACGCATTGCCGTACAAGGTTTCTCTCAACTTCAGATACAGCACACCGTTTGCGCTTGTCATATCAAAGACATGTCCTACCGCGAGTTCATGAAGAATCGACGGTGATGCAGGGTTTGAAATGTCGAGTACACGAAGGTTTTGTGCTCCCACATACGCCCGCGTCGCTGTCATGCGCACGCAGAGCCCACCAGGTGCCGACGATGTCAAGACCACCGGGCTTGCTGGATTAGAAACATCAATGATCGTTCCTTGCTCCTGTGTCACCGCGTAGCACCGCCCAAGCGAAGCCGCAACGCCACGAATTGAGCCTGCTATCGGCACCGTCGAAGCCACCGCAAGCGCATCATGTACTGTGGCGTTGATAATCTTGAGTCCTGAGAGGTGAGTTCCAACATACAGATATCCATCGCGCAAACGCAGGTCCGTCACCTCCGAGCCAACATCGACAGCACTCATCACCCGCGGAACGCTTGCCAGCGATACATCAATCGCATACACCTTCGATCCCGCGCCAACAAACGCCGTTGTACCATCTGTCTCGATGTGACGAGCATTCTCACCCAGTGGCAGACTCGAGACAAACCTCAAACTGTCCTGCCCGATAGCCTCAAACACGATGAGCCCGGCCGTGTTGCCAGCCGCGACCCGAAAGCTGCCCATCGCACTCAATTCATAAAGAGAATTATTCGTCGGCATCGAGCCCGTTGCCGTCGGCTCACATTGCGCCCCAGCTACCGAAGCCCACGACATCACAAAGCCGATCACAATCGCCACTGATCGTCCGAGTTGCATGATGTGTCACTCCTGAGGTAGCCACACACCGTGACGATCGGGTCACGCTCCAGCGGCCACTGGTTCGCTTCAAGTGTACTTGAACAACGACAGAACCGCAAACGTATTGCCGCATAAATCCTTGATGCCGCACTTCATGCGCCATGGACGATCTGATTTACCGTCCAGATAACGCACACCCCGCCGCAAACGCCCCCAAAAACGCCTGCGCATCAAAAAAATCAAACTCCCCGTCTCCGTTGAAATCGCCCTCAGGCTGTTGCGCCGCAAACGCCGCCAGAAACGCCTGCGCATCAAAAAAATCCAACTTCCCATCCCCATTCAAATCCGCCGCACACTCCTCCTTCGGCGGCACCGCATAAAAAATCCGAATCGATATATCGCCCGAATACCCCACCACCAGATCGTCCCATCCATCATCATTCAAATCACCAAACGCAAACGCATTGCCCACGTTCGGAGCGTCATACGTCCACGTCGGATCGCTGTCGATCACACCCTCGCGGTTCAGATAAATGTGCATCCGCCCCGTCGAAAAATGCACCTCCGCAATATCCGGCCACCCATCCCCATTCACATCGTGCACCCCAAAATCCTGTGGCCCGCTGAACGGATCCGTATTCTGCCACACCTGCGTAAACACGCCCGGCTCCGTCTGCGCATACGCCCGCGACGGGTTCCCCCCAAACGCAACATCCACCCGCCCATCTCCATCAAAATCCGCAGTCGCCGCGCCGCGGTCCGTCCCCGTCGTCCCAACGCTCCACCCCGGCAGCGTCTCGATTTCCCCCGCGTTGCTGCTCGTGTAATAAATCGCGCTCTCAAAGCCCGACCATTTCGCCGCCGCCAGGTCCAGCCACTCATCACCATCAAAATCCCCCGCCGCAACCCCGTTCTGCACCGCCACATCCTCCGACCGCCACACCGGGTTCGGCGTCAGCACCCCGCCATCATTGCGAAACATAAACAACGGCCGATACGGATCCGGGCTCACCCCCTGATTGCTCGTCACCAGATCCAGATCCCCGTCATTATCAAAATCCGCCAGCACGCCCGCCGTCCCCCACGCCGCAGGGCTCGTCGCCGAAACCCACCCCGCCGTCATCGTCGGCCCGCCCGCAGCCCCGTAATACACCCGCACCGACTGCGTCGTCACACTCCCGCCATGAATGGTGACTATGTCCAGATGCCCATCATCATTCAGATCGCCCACCACCACATCGCCCGTGTGCACCATCTCCGTCGATACCCACGAAGGCACCGTCTCAAGTGCCGTCCCCGTGTTGTAGAAAATCATGTCCCGCCAGTCCGTGTAAGGCGGAAAAGCCGACGAATTAAAACACACCGCCACCAGATCATTCAGCCCATCCCCATTCATGTCCGCAATGTGCAGCCCGCCAATCTGCCGCCGCAACATGATCTGCACATCCGGCACCAACGGATAAGGCACGCCGCTGCCGCGCGCAATGCCTTGCCCCTGTCCCGCTGTCGCGGGCTCGATCGTCGCGACCGTGTTCCCGTCTTGCGAAGTCTCGTACAACATCTGCCCCGTCGCACCGCTCGCGCCCATCGCAAGCCCCGCAACCACAACCAGCCAACCGTTCCGTGTGTGCATCGCCGTCTCCTTGCCTTCCAGTGCCTTCCGCCGCTCCATCCTACAGCAACACGCTCGAACATTGAAGCCCAAACTTCCCAATTGCAACCACATGCACACGCCTGCCAATAAAAAACGCCCATCGAACCATCTCGATGGGCGTTTCAGTTCTGCCTGATATCGGGGCAATTCCCCCGCGAGCCTCAGCCCTTCCAGTCCGCCTTGAACTGCGAGAACGCCTTCTCAAGCCGCTGCGGCAGGTCCCCATCCAGCGCCTTCTTCTGCGTCAGTTCGTCGTACATGTCCTTGCCGACCGTCCGCATAAATGCGTGCAGCCCCGCCTCGAACTTCGCAACCTGATTCAGCGGCACATCATCCAGAAAACCCTTCGTGCCCGCATAAATCGAAATGATCTGATCCGTCACATGGAACGGCACATACTGCGGCTGCTTCAGCAACTCCACCATGCGCGCCCCACGATCAAGCTGCTTCTGCGTCGAAGCATCCAGATCCGTTCCAAGCTGCGCAAACGCTTCGAGCTCGCGATACGCCGCAAGGTCCAGTCTCAGCGAACCCGCGATCTTCTTCATCGCCTTCACCTGCGCATTGCCACCCACGCGCGACACGCTGATACCAACGTTGATCGCAGGCCTCACGCCCGAGAAGAACAACTCCGGCTCCAGATAAATCTGCCCGTCCGTAATCGAAATCACGTTCGTCGGGATATACGCCGAAACGTCGCCTTCCTGCGTCTCAATCACCGGCAGCGCCGTCAGCGACCCGCCGCCATTCTCATTGCTCAACTTCGTCGCACGCTCCAGCAACCGGCTGTGCAGATAAAACACGTCGCCCGGATACGCCTCACGCCCCGGCGGACGACGCAGCAGAAGCGACAACTGCCGATACGCAACCGCCTGCTTGCTCAGGTCGTCATAAATGCACAGCGCATGCTTCGGCGTCTTGCCGTCCTTGCCCTGCCACATGAAATGCTCACCCATCGCGCAACCCGAATACGGCGCAATGTACTGCATCGGCGCCGGATCGCTCGCCGAAGCATTCACCACAATCGTGTAGTCCATCGCGCCGTGCTTCCGCAGTGCCTCCACCACGCCCGCAACCGTCGATTCCTTCTGCCCGACCGCAACATAAATGCACACCACCGCGTCCGGCGTGCCCCAATACTGCTTCTGATTCACGATCGTGTCGATCGCAACCGCCGTCTTGCCCGTCTTGCGGTCGCCGATAATCAGTTCACGCTGCCCGCGCCCGATCGGGATCATCGCGTCAATCGCCTTCACGCCCGTCTGCAAAGGCTCATGCACCGGCTGACGCTCGGCAATCCCCGGAGCAATGATGTCAATCTTCCGCGTCGCTTCCGCCTCGATCGGGCCACGGTCATCCAGTGGCCGGCCCAGCGGGTCCACCACCCGGCCCAGCAACGCCTCGCCCACCGGAACCTCCAGCAGACGCCCCGTGCTCTTGACAATGTCCCCTTCCTTCACCGAAAGGTAGTTGCCATAAATCACGGCCCCGACCGTATCTTCTTCCAAGTTCATCACCTGGCCCATCACGCTGCCAGTGGACGTCTGAAACTCCAGCAGCTCGCTGGCCATCGCACGCGACAAACCATAAATACGCGCGATACCGTCGCCCACTTCCACCACGCGACCCACTTCACTGATTTCCAGTTCCGTGGTGTACTGCTCGATTTCCTGCCTGATGACGCTTGCAATCTCGTCAGTCTTGATCTTCACGGAGGTGTCCCTCACACAGGCCGCACCGCAGCCAATGGTCACGCTCCCGCCGCCCAGGCCACGCAGCCGGCAGACGGGGGTCGAAACAATAGTCGGCTCTCCCCGCCCCGTCATGCCCCGCACCCCAACCAATTCGCTCCCAGACCCCTCAGCCGCCCTCCCGACACAAAACATGACCCTTCAGAACCAAACCACCACCGAACCCCCAATGATTCCACCTTCCTGCGCCCCTCGATCCCTGCAACCCGGCGCTCCCATGTGCTGTACAACCCAAAGGCCTCAGGACAACCACAATGGACCGCGCCGAGGAACAACATCTCATCCGCCTCGCTCTCGCCGGCGACCGCGACGCCGCCGCAGCCTGTCTCCGCGCCCACCAGAGACCACTCTTCACCTACATCCTCCGCATGTCCGGACGCCCCGAGATCGCCGAAGATGTCGTCCAGGAAGCATTCGTCCGCGTCCTCGCAAACCTCGATCGCTTCGATCCCAAATACCGCTTCTCGACATGGCTCTTCACCATCGCCCGCCGCGTATACCTCAACACCGCCGCCCGCAAATCGGTCCGCGCCGACTCCGACGCAGTCGAGTCCACCGCAGCCACGCCCGCCGACGATCTGGTCGCACGCACCGAATCCAATACCCACGCTGCGACCGCAATCCAGACCGCTCTCCTTCACCTGCCGCCAATCCAACGCGAGATCGTCATCCTCTTCCATCAACTCGATTGGCCCATCGCCCTCGTCGCCCAGCACCTCGACCTCCCAGTCGGCACCGTCAAAAGCCACCTGCACCGAGGGCGTAATCGCCTGCGCATCCTGCTCGCCGAACTCGATGAATCACAGTCCGATGACTACGCATCGGGAGACTTCCAATGACCAACCTCGACCCCAACAACTCCGACACCACTCTCGAGGCCGATCTCGAACGCCTCTTCGATCGCGAACTCTCGCGCGAAGAACGCGCCGCCCTCAAGCCACGCCTCGAGCAGGATCCCCAAGCCGCCCTTCGCTTCCGCCAGACCACCCGCGTCATTCTCGCTCTGCGCGAACCACTTGCCGAATCCGACATGCCCGACCTGGCCGCCGCCGCACTCACCCACACTCCCCTGCGCTTGCGCCGCAAGTCCCCCTTCTCCACTAGCCGCCTCGCCATCGCTGCCGGTCTCATCGGCCTCGGTGCCGCAGGCGCACTCATCCTCACGCAGCCTCACCAGCCCCAGCCCTTCACCCCCGTCCTCCGCGCCGAACGCACCAGCCCAACACTCGAACTGCTCACCAACCCCGAACTGGCCGCCCGCGAACTGGCCGCAATCACCTTGACCCAGCCACTCCCGCAAGCCTCCCACACCTCTCTCGTCGACGCCCGCACATTCCCCCAGGGCCCACACTTCTCCGCACTTTCCGAACCAACCTTCCCCATCGCAGCCCAACTCTCCAACGACCCCATCGAGTTCGCCACGTCCTCCCTTTGGCACGCCACCACCGACGCCACTGTGTTCGAGCCAGGACTTCTATTCCCAACCCAGGCAAGCACCATTCCTTACATCGACGTACCTTTCGTCCAGCGCCAACCCGACATTTCCACCGCAAACAACCTCCTCCTCCGCCCCGTCCCCACCTGGCGCTTCAGCCCGCCCTACGACTGGTCTCTCCTCCTCCAGCCACTCCCCTTCACACCCCCTTCCCTCGACCTCGGCCGCCCCGCCAACGACAACTGAGCCGCGACGGCACGCACTACAAAACAAAAACCGGGGGCCCGCGCCCCCGAATGGTTCCTGCCACATCAATCAATCACCGACGCCCACGCATCGCCAGCACTTCACGCCCCCGTCGGTCGCGTCGCACGCACCGGTTCCGTCGGCCGAACCACCACATCCGGAACATCGTCCGCATCGCGCCCAACCGCAAGTTTCGGCTCATGCACCGACGCTACCTTCGACTCTTCATCGCGAATGCGCGCGCCCTCTTCAATGTACCCAAGCGCCCGCGCAATCAACTCGCCACGGCTCGAAGCCCCCAACTTCCTGTGCAGGCTCTTCACATGATCGTGCACCGTGTGCGGGCTTCGTCCCAGATCATCCGCTATCTGTCGCACGCTCTTACCCAGCACCAGATGCTCCAGCACCTGCTGCTCACGCACCGTCAGCCATGTCGATTCCGTCGAAGGCGTTGCCCCAAGCGCCAGCAGCACCCGACGCGACAACAGCGGCAAAAGCGACTCCAGCGACGCCTGATGCTCCACCGCAACACGCCTTGGCCCCGCAGCTCCATGCCCCACAAGCCCAATCTGCACCACCACGTACCGCCCCGTGCTTCCTTCGCCAAGCGAACTCACACTCATCAGCACATCAGTCACATCCGTTCCGACCCACACCGCCCCGACCGCAGAAGTCCGCCACAACTCCGAACCCGCAAAACGCGACGCCGAGCCAACCATACTCGACCGAGGCTTCAACCCATCAAGCCTGAAACCCAACTCACGCACACGATCCGCACGACTCCGAATCGCAATGTCCACCCCCGCAGCGTTCGCATTCTCTGCATCAGTCCACGACGCACTCGCAGGAAGCAGCGCCTCCTCACGCGTCAGACACGAACCGCACCCCGCCGCCTCAAGCGCCGAGATCCGCCCCGATGGCTCCGCCTGCGCAATCATCACGCACACGCGGCTCGGCGCCAGCAACACCGAAAGCGCACGCGCCGCACGGTCCGTCCAATCCAGTGTCGCCACCGCCGGAAGCCCGCACAGCCGCTCACACGAACGCACAACCGCATCAAAACTCGACGCGTTGAAATGCCCAGACTCGCCCATCACACACTCCTTCGTCCCTCTCGAAAGGCCAACTCCGTCCGATCCATCAGACTCACATCGGCCTTCCTTCTTCCCGGAACCGAAACCCGCGCACATCAAGCGGGAAATCGCCCATCAACCTCTTTCCACATCACTCGGCCCTAGTCTAGCCGAAAACACATCTCCTATGCCAGCGCCAACAGCCCCGATTCAATCCTCGCCCGCTTCAGCGCCTCCCACCACAACCGGTGATAAAGTACCCAAAACTCACACTCACCCCATTCTTACCAAACTCTGCCCCGAATGCAACCAAATTACCGCCACAACAGGGCATCTTCTTGATTGAAACCATACAAAAACCTATCGCCCGCTTGCGCCAAACTTCGACTACCATCTCACCCAGATCAGGAGCCCACATGAAAATTCACGAGTATCAAGCCCGCGAACTCCTCGCCTCCGCAGGCATTACAGTCCCCCCAGGCCGCGTCATCGAATCCATCGAAGACGCCGCAACCACATACAAACAAATCGCCGCCGATGGCAACACCTCCCTCGTCGTCGTCAAAGCCCAGGTCCACGCCGGAGGCCGAGGCAAGGCCGGATTCGTCAAACTCGTCCGCTCACCCGAAGAAGCAAGCGACGCCGCACGCTTCATGCTCACTAATCGCATGGTTTCTCCTCAAACCGGCACCGAAGGACTCGAAGTCACCAAACTCCTCATCGCCGCAGGCGTCGACATCGCACACGAGTACTACCTCGCAATCACCACCGACCGCACCACGCGCCGCAACATCCTCATCGCCTCAGCCGAAGGCGGCGTCGATATCGAACACGTCGCCGCAACCAACCCCGGCGCCATCATCAAAACCCCGCTCCATCCCCTCCTCGGCCTCGCCCCGCACCAGGCCCGCACCGTCGCCTTCAAACTCGGCTTCAAGGGCCGCCAGATCAACCAGGCCGTCAAAATCATGCTCAGCCTCGCCGATCTCTTCACCGCCAAAGACTGCTCACTCGCCGAGATCAACCCCCTCATCGTCACCCCCCCGACCCCCGACGCCCCCGAAGGCCAGGTCCTCGCCATCGACGCCAAGTTCAACTTCGACGACAACGCCACCTTCCGCCACAAAGACATCGCCGCACTCTTCGACCCAAGCGAAGAAAACCCCGCCGAACTCCGCGCCCAGCGCTTCGGCCTCTCATACATCGCTCTCGACGGCAACATCGGATGCCTCGTCAACGGCGCAGGACTCGCCATGGCCACCATGGACACCATCAAACACTGCGGCGGCGAACCCGCAAACTTCCTCGATGTCGGAGGCTCAGCCTCCGAAGAAGCCGTCACCGAAGCATTCCGCATCATCCTCTCCGACCACGCCGTCAAAGGCATCATGGTCAACATCTTCGGCGGCATCATGGACTGCGCCGTCATCGCACAGGGCATCGTCAACGCCGCCAAAGAAGTCGGCTTCAAAGTCCCCCTCGTCGTCCGCCTCGAAGGCAACAACGTCGACAACGGCCGAAAAATCCTCACCGCCGCCGCAGCCGACCTCCCAACCCTCGAGGCCGCGACGGACCTGCTGGATGCGGGGAAAAAGGTCGTCAGGGCGGTGGGGTAAATCGGATACACTCTAGTCATGGACGGGGTCTATCTCGAAACCAGTTTCGTCAGCGCGTGCGTCACCGATCGTGACGACGCCGCGAGTGTCTACCGACGCGAAACAAGCCTTGAGTGGTGGATGCACTTTTCGTCACGTTACGATTGCACCGTCTCTGAGGAGGTAATCGTCGAGCTCAGCCAACCTGGTTTTCGCCAGAGCGAAGCCGCCCTTGAACACATCTCCGCGATACCGCGTCTTGACATCAGCGACGAAGTGCTGGGTGTTGCGGAGGTTCTCGTCCGCGAGCGCGTGATGCCCGGCCCGGTTGCAGGCGATGCATTGCACATCGCCGTCGCCGCTGTTCACGCAATGACATATGTCCTCAGTTGGAACGTTCGCCACCTTGCAAACCCGAACAAGGTAGAGCACCTCCAAGTCATCTGCCGCCGCCTCGGCTTGGTGGCCCCATCCATCGTTACCCCCGAGATGCTCTGGTCATCACCATGAATACAAAACCAAGCAATCCCGCCCCAGCACCTGATCCTTTGATCGAAGAAGTTCGCAATGCCAGACGGCAAGTCTCCGAACAATTTGGCAACGACATTCGCCGCCTCGGCCAACACCTCAAAGAACTCCAGCGCGAGTCAAAGGCCCCGATTCGCAAGGCACCCTCAAGACATCAACGCGATGCGGGCTAGAGGCTCAGGCCGCGTGCCACCAGCCGCGCTCCGTGATTCACCACCCCGTGCCACCTTTTCGCAACAGTCTGTACTGACCTGAACTGGGGCGTGCCTACCAACCAGCCCTCGGAGAGCAAAATTGAATCTGACGGACAAGCCAATCAAGATGAATTCATGGCAAGTGAGCGTCGCTGCCGAGGCCTTTGCTGCTGCGCTGTTTGCCAGGTGTGGTCTTGATGTGTCCGTTCAGTATGGTGCAAACCAACCAGAGTACGACTTGGTGGTCTGCAGGGGCGAGCGACTAATGAAAGTCTCGGTGAAAGGAAGCCAGGACGGCGGATGGGGTCTCACGCAGTCATATCTAGACAAAGGTGCGGCCAATTATCACGAGGCGATTGACCGCTGGTTGGCCCGGCACAATCTGCGCACGGTCTTGTGTCTCGCGCAGTTCCTCGGTGTGGCCACCACCGAGATGCCGCGCATGTATCTTGCGACCCCTATCGAGATTGCACATCACTTGAAGTTATGTGCAAAGGGACGCGGCGAGACCATTCTCAACGAAGAGCAGGTCTGGACGAACAAGTCACAGGCCGCGGGAACCATCGACCGGATACCCGCAGGTTGGCGATTTTCGGCAACTCGAGTCGAACAGTTGCTTTCCGGTTGTTAAGGACAACCTCGCTCAAAATGCGACCAACACCCTCGCTCCCGTTCCCCGTGCCGCCGATCACTGCACTGAGCTACCAGTGTCGCCACAATCAAGACCCCCGCTGACTGCACGCTTACCGACCTGTGCGTTCGATCAGTTGAAATGTCGTCTTACCTTGCCCATCACACCACTCCCGAACCTTGCACCGCGCCCCCGATGGCTCGGTGTAGACGCACAAACGCCCCTCCGCCGAATGTATTTGGCCACTGATGATCTCCATTTTCACCCAGCCCGATGGCATAATTTGCGATTGATCTGAAACACGGCTACTCGACGATGCCTGAACAAGTCCTGCTTTGGCATGCTCCCCGGCGGGTTTGGACTGATGATAAAACTCTACCCTCGGAGCCGGTTGTAGCGACGAAGGCCCTTGCCTTTTACCGCTCTGCTTCTGCCCGGCAGAGTGACCAGACGCACTGTTTCCGGTCCAGTCTGATCGCGTACCCTTTGACAGCATCTCGTCATGCTCTTTCTTCATCGCAACTAGATCGGGTACGATTTCAAACACCTGCTCGGCCACTGCTTGCGGATCGCCGCTGCGCAACGCCCTCGCCAGATCAAGCAACTTGAAAGCAGATGGGCTCGGCAACGACGGGTGGATTTCGTCAAGCAGTGCCATGAACTCGGCGTAGTCAAATGGCCGGTCACCGAACAGAGTCGCGAATGGAGTCGCCGGCGTGGCCGCCCCGTCAATGCCGTCGCCGCTGCCCCAAATCAGTATCCCCCACGATTGTGTACTCGAGCCTTTTAAGCATGCATCAAGAGCACGCAGCATCGATGAGAATGACCAGAATGCTGCAACCGAGTCGCCCCCGGACTGTTGCCGCCGAACAATCGCTACGGCCGTCTTGTCCGGTACGCACGGGTTGAATGGCACGGCCCGCCACATCCCAGCCGGTTGCGGCGGCTGAGCCTGCACGCGTCCAGGCGATTCCGTTGGCCACGGGTCGTTGAAACCATGCACTCCTGCGGGGCCAGGAACTCGAACGCTCATGAAACACCTCCTCGACGCGCTTACGAAGACTGGACTCTACCCCTCTGCTCGCTATTGAGGCGTTCTCTCAGTTGTAGAAAAGTTTTCTTGCTGGGTGCCGGCTGCCTTGCCCACACTCTTTCCACCCAAACTCCCACCCGCGCGCAAGTTCCTGACCCTCGCCCGCAACCCTCTTGCAATCGCTTCGCCGTTGTGCATCATGACCCTCATGATCGCATCACCCACATCCACACCCACAATCCCAACCCACCAATCACCACAAGACCCCACCCGTTCGCTGCCTTCAGACGCCGGACCTTTGGGCGCTCACATGCTCTCGAACAACCCGGGCGCCTCGAGCCCAAAGGTCCGGGTTGTCGCTCAACCTGCACCCTCGCATGCAGCGCAACCTTCGACCACCTCGCCACTCCCCGAAGGCACCAACGAATCCGCGCTCCTCAGCCACCTCGCCACGCCCGGCCTCTCCCTGCCCGACATCGCAGCCGAGTTCAGCACCACCGTCACCGCCATCGCGCGGTGGGCCCAGCAGCCACACATTCAGGAGAAAATCGCACTCATCGAGAACCTCGCGCACACCCGCGCCCGCCTCCAGGCTGCCGAACTTCAATCTGTCGCCCTCAGCACGCTCGAATCGCTGCTGCTCCGTTCGCCAGCCAACACCGCACGCGAACGCCAGACGCTCCAGCGCGCCGTCTCATCCGCCCTCCGCGCCGGCCGCCACTTCGCACCCACAAAAAGAGGTCCGAGCGCAAGCGAGGACGCAATCACAGTTTCAAACGAGCGCCCATCCGCAACTCCAGTCTCCGCTCCCCGCGCATTCCCACACGACGATTCCGCGCCTCGCCCTCTACCATCCCACCCGTGCCCGAACGCATGCTCAAACTCGCCTCGGTCCTCCGCCTCACGCGCGTCACGACCGCGTTTGCCGCTATCGCCAATGTCTGGTTCGTCATTCTCTGGTCGCGCGTCGCACCGGGCGAGACTCCCCCGCCCTCGCTCGCCCAGCCGCTCTGGCTCCTTCTCCCCGCAGGCGCGCTCGCCGCGGGTTCCCTCTACGCCTTTGGCACATGCCTCAACGACATCTTCGACATCCACCGCGATCAGGCGCTTCGGCCGCATCGCCCGCTCGCCTCAGGCCTCCTTCGCATCGAGACCGCCGTCACGAGCACCGCCGCAACCCTCATGCTCACAATCCTCGGCGCAACCGTCTTAGGCACCGTCGGCGTTATCCTCACACTCCTCCTCCTGCTCGCTGTCCTCCTCTTCAACGCAACGGGCAAATTCATCCCAGGTTTCGGCCTCCTCCTCCTCGGCCTCATATACGCCGGACACATGATGATCCCAAACGTCACCCTCAACTTCGTCTGGCCAGTCTGGCTCGTCATGACTCACGCCCTCTTTGCCGGCGGCGTCTCGCACGTCCTGGGTCGCAAAACCCCAGTACTCACACGCCGCGCAGTGTTCTTCGCAATCGCCGGATGGGTCCTCTGGACAATCGCGCTCCTGACTCCCGACTGGCCACACCCACGCTCCCCAATCTCAGACCCGTTTCATCACGGCTGGTTCGGTCCAGTTGCGTGCATGCTCTTGATGGCTCTGTTTGCCGTCGTCGTCGTGCGCCGAACTCGCGCGCTCGGGCCAGGGCCGCGACTCGCCGAAAAAATCGATCGATATGGCGCTATCTGGCTCGCGCTCTATGCATGCGCATGGCTGCTCGGCTCAGGCTTCTATGCGCAAGGCTGGATCATGCTCGGCCTGACCTCGGCCGGCATCGCAGGAATGGTCACGCTCCGCGAACTCTACAACCTCCTCGAACGACCCGTCGGCTACCGACGCTAGCGTCACACCAGTTTGAGCGCGTAGAAAATCGCCGTGAAAATCAGGTCCGCGACGACAATCGCAACCACACACTGCACAACCGTGTTTGTGGTCGCATGACCCACCCCTGCCGCCCCGCCCGTTACCTTGAGCCCGTTCCCGCACGCAATAATTCCGATCAGTCCGCCGAAAATCGTGCCCTTGGACAGACCCGTCAGAAAATCGACCATCTTGGCCTGCGATTCCATGTTTTTCATGTACGTCTCAAACGGAATGCCGAGCAGGAAAATGCAGATCCCGATCGAAGACGCGATGGCAACAAAACTCGAAAGCACGCCCAGCACAGTCATGGAAAGCACCGTGGCCATCACACGAGGCACGACAAGAAACCGCACCGGATTCAGAGCATGCGCCTCGAGCGCTTCGATCTCTTCGCTGACCACCATGGTGCCGATCTCGGCAGCAATGGCAGCCCCGGCAAAACCAGTGAGCACGATCGCGCCGATGAGCGGGCCCAGTTCGCGCAGGACCGCGACGCTGATGATGTTGGCGATGAGCGCGCGCTGGCCGAACTGGTTGAGCGGGGGTTCGAGCTGGAGTGTGAGAATCAGCCCGACCGCGCCCGAGACCAGCGAGACGATGAAAACGCTCTTGACGCCGACACGGACGATCTGGGAGATGATGGCGTATCGCCCGAGGCGGACCTTTCGGCCGAACACGCCGCGGCAGACCCAGCCGAGCGCTTCGAGAAAGAGATGGACGAGCGAGCCGGTGTGTTCGAGGATGGAGATAGCGCGTGCGCCGAGGCGTTCGATGGGCCAGAGGAGCACGAGCAACGGCGATGGCCTGGGCTTTTCGGAGTCCGGCATGTCGTTCATTCTTGTGCGTCTGCTGGTGTGGCGATCATGTCTGACGCGCCTGATCGAGGCCATCGACGATGGTGAAGAACTGGTGGAGGCGTGCGATTTCGAAGATGGCGCGGACCTTGTCGTTCATGCCGCAGAGGATCATGGCGGTGCCATTGCGCTTTGCGGTGCGCATCGCTTCGACAAGGGTCGCCAGGCCCGAACTGTCCATATACCCGACACGCGTCAGGTTGACGATGAGGCGGCGCGGGCGGCTCGACTGTTCGTCGCGCAGAGTGGCGCGCAGGACCGGCGAGCAGCTCATATCGACATCGCCGAGCGGGCTTATGACGATGAGGCCCGGGGGGTTGTCGCGTTCGATCTGGATTGGTGATTCAGCCATCGATGGACTGCACGCTCCCCTCTGATTCGGTGTTGCGACCCAGGCGGGCGGGGGCAGCGGTGCGTGGCACGCGCTTGCTCATGACGAGGCGCATGCCTCTGGATTCGCGTTTTTCGTAGCAGACCTGATCCATGACGTCGCGGATGATGTGGACGCCGAGGCCGCCGGGTTTGATGTCTTCGAGGCTTCGGCCCTTCATGCAGGATGGATCGACCTGGTCGGCTTCGTCCTCGATGGTGAGCAGGATGCCTTCTGGGCGGGCGTGTTCATCGAGGAGTGGCCAGAGGCTGATCCAGATGGGGCGGTTCTCGGCGTATTTGTAGCCGTGGCGGATGACGTTGCAGAGTGCTTCGTCGACGGCGAGTGCGACCTTTGAGCAGGTGAGGTCGTCAAAGCCGAGGCGTTTGCAGACCGAAGCGATGAGTTCTCGTGCACCGCTGAGGTATGCGGGGTTGCTGAGGAGTTCGACGCGAATGTGTGGATGCTCATTCATGAGTCGTGTCCGCGAGTTCGTCGATCACCACTGGGGTTGAGTGTTCTGGGTAAGTATCGTGAAACCATCGAACCCATGCCTGCACCGAGGCCTCGCGATCCCAATCGAGGGCGGCGAAATCATATCCGTTGGTCTGGCCGGTGAGGCGTTCGAGGGTTCGGATGGCGATGAAGCGCACGGCGGGGTCGTGGGAGTCGAGTTCCTGGATGATGCAACGGATGGTGCGAGGGCTGGTGTCGTTTTCGGCGGCTGCGCGGACGATGGCATCCATGCGCTTGGTTTTGGCGGGGGAATCGAATCCGACGGGGACTGGAGAGCAGCCGGTGCCGAGTGCGATGAGAAGGATGGCGAGGCGCGGCATGGGGTAAAGGGTATGCGGGCGATAGGAGGCTGAGCGGACTGGTTTGGCAGCGATGTGCTGGAGTGAGAAGTGGGACAAAAAAACCAGCCTCGGGGGGAGGCTGGTTGTGGGTGAGGCTACGGGCTGGAGTGATGGGCGATCAGGGGCAGCCGGCGGAGAAGAGGGAGAGGAAGATCTGGAGATCGAAGAAGTTGAACTCGAGATCGCCATTGAGGTCGGTGGCGGGGTCCTGGGCTGTGAACTGGGCGAGGAAGAGTTGGACGTCGAAGAAGTCGACCTTGCCGTCGTTGTTCCAGTCGGCGATGCAGGGGTTTGGCGGTGCGACTTCGGATACATCGCCGGAGATGACGAGTGCGTAGCCCTGCGAGCCGACGTTGACGGCTGCGGCGTTGATCTGGATTGTGTAGGTGCCTGGTGCGGGAGCGGCGAGGATGACCATTTCGACGTTGTTGTTTGCGTCGTGGGTGCCGCCGGTGGTTGAGATTCCGCCGGAGAAGACGTTGCCGCGGTAGTCGCCGCTGGGTGCGATGACCTTGAGGTCGAGGTTGTTGACGGCTGCGGGGTTTGCGTTGACGTTTCCGGGCGAATCGTGCCAGGCGAGGGTGACTTTGAGAGGTTGGGAGAAGCTGTGGACATCGATTTGAAGTTCGACGAGATCGGAGGTTGAGAGGGCGGATTCGGAGTTGTTGCGGACATCGCGGATGATGAGGGTGCGGGGAGAGTCATCGAAGACGAGCGAGTTTGCGAGGAGTACGCGTCCCCAGCCTTCGCGGTTGGATGGGTATCCGGCGACGCCTGTCATATCGACGGTGGAGTTGAGGAGGGTTGCCTTGAGGAGTGCGCCGGAGGGGATGAATGAGTCTTCGGAGTTTGCGACGCCTGATGGGTAGAAGCCGTCGGTGTAGTACTGGCGTGCGAGGAGTGCGGAGCCGGCGATAGCGGGCGCGGCCATGGATGTGCCGGTGAATGAGACAGTGCCACAGGAGGTGCTTGAAGAGGAGGAGGTGGTGTTGCATCCTGGGGCGTAGATCTCGGGTTTGCGTCTGCCGTCATTGGTTGGTCCGGAGCCACCGGAGCAGTGGTTGTTTTGGCTGGGCGTGTCGCCGGAGGCGCCGACTGCGAGGCCGTTCTTGGAGTTTTCGGGGTTTTTGAGGGTGGAGAGATTGGTTACGGCGAAGATGACAAGGTTGTCTTCGTTGTCGTAGGAGAAGACATCGATGGTGCGAGCGAGGGAGTCGTAGAGGGTTGTGCCGTCGTTGCCCCAACTGTTGGTGTGGACGAATGCGCCTTGGCTGTAGTGGGTTCCGAGGCGGGAGAGGAAGGTGCTGGGGGTGGTTGAGATGGTGTTGAAGACGAGGCGGGCTTCGTATGCGATGCCGCGTGTGTCGTTGTTTGCACTGGCGTCGCCGACAGCGGTGCCTCCGACGTGTGTGCCGTGGGAGTCGGAGCCGAGGGAGGCGTTGTATGCACGGATTTTTCGGTGGTTGGGGCCGATGGGGTTGATGGAATCGAGGAAAGAGCAGTGATTGACGTTGATGCGCCCATCCATGATTCCGACGATTTGACCTTGGCCTCGGATTCCTTTGGTGTAGAGGGGGGTGGAGCCGTTGACGTTTGATTGAACGATCCAGCGTCCGGTGTTGTTACGGAGAGTGATCTGAGGGGTGTTTTCGATCCAACGGACGGCGGGGAGGGCGGCGATTGCCTGAGCGGCTGCGAGGGGCATGGTTGCGGAGACGGAGATTTCGCGTCCTGACCAGCCGTGTTCGAGCGCGGTGAAGCCGGGGATTGCGGCGAGTGCGGCGAGGGTCTGTGCGGTGTTTGCGTTTGGCCAGAGCATGACCTGAACGGCGATGAGTCCGAGGTCGTGCAATGCCTGGATTTCGGGGGATTGTGCGGGGACCTGTCCGAGATCGGGCGCGAGTTTCCATGCGTTCTGGAATGCGCCGACCCATGTGACGAAGTCGAGTGCGGCGAGCGCGTTGAGGTTTGCGTTGCGCAGGTCTGCTGCGTATGCGAAGTCGGGGAGGTAGTCGAAGAGGACGACGCCGGCGTTTGTGAGGGCGGCGTTGCGTGCGTTGGTCATTGGGCCATCGAGTTGGATGACGGCGACGTGCTGAGCGAAGTCGATGGGGATCGCGGGGAGAGCGAGGACGTTGTTGTTTGCGGAGGTTGCGTAGTCGCCTGCGACGAGGCGGAGGACGCCTTGGTTATTGGTGATGTCTGCGGTTGCCAGGCCGGCGATGGCGCAGAGGGCGAAAAGCGATGAGACATGACGACCGGGACCGGTGTGACCCTTCATGACCGAGACTCCTTGATTTCGATTCCCCTCAACATTGACAGGGCAAAGATGCCCGAGATAGACAGCATACCAACGGGGGCGTGATCGTGAAACTGATTTTATTCAAAATCGGCACATCGATGTCCCTTGAAGACGGTACGCGGCATGGCGGTTTGTGTTTCATGCGAACGGGGGCCGAATACGGTGTGTTGGTCGGCCGGGGGTCCGTAGGATTGGGGTTATGGGACAAGAAGTTGTGAAGGGGAATCGGCCAGTGATTGCGGTGACGATGGGCGATCCTGGGGGGATCGGGCCTGAGGTGATTGTGCGTGCGCTGGCGGATCGGGGGTTGAGGCGAACGGCGCGGTTTGTGGTGCTGGGTTCGGAGAGTGTGCTGCAGGATGCGGCGTTGTGTCAGCGGATCGAGCCGTACTGGTGGACGGTGGCGATGGATGGGTGGAGCGGGGCGGAGTTTTCGGTGCAGGATGTGGTGGTGATGGACACGGACCGGGGTTGGGGGCCGATTGGGAGTGCGCGTGAGGCGACGAAGGCGGGGGGGATGTATTCGTTTCGGCTGGTGGATCTGGCGGTGTCGATGGCGCGGGAGGGTGCGCTTGGGGTGAAGGCGGATGCGATTGTGACGGGGCCGATCAGCAAGGAGGCGTGGTCGCTTGCGGGGAAGGGGAAGTTTGCGGGGCATACGGAGTTGCTGGCGAGCCGGTTTGGGGTGAAGCGTGTTGCGATGATGTTTGTCGGGCCGCGGCTGCGGGTGGTGCTGGCGACGGTGCATGTGCCGCTGATGGATGTGAGGAATGTGTTGACGATCGGGCGGGTTTTTGATGCGATCGAGTTGGGTGTTGAGGGGTGCCGGAGTGTGGGGATTGAGAGGCCTCGGGTTGCGGTGTGCGGGCTGAACCCGCATGCTGGGGAGGGCGGGTTGCTGGGTGATGAGGAGGAGAGGTTGATCGGGCCAGCGATTGCGCATGCGGTGGAGGCGGGGATGGATGTGCGTGGGCCGTTTGCGGCGGACACGATTTTCGGGGCGGCGGTTGCGGGGAAGTTTGATCTGGTGGTGGCGATGTATCACGATCAGGGGTTGATCCCGGTGAAGTTGATTGCGCGTGATGAGACGGTGAACATGACGGTGGGGTTGCCGGTGGTGCGGACGAGCCCGGATCATGGGACGGCGTTTGATATTGCGGGCAAGGGGGTTGCGGATGCGGGGAGTATGGCTGCGGCGTTGAGGCTGGCTGGGGCGGCGAGGCGGGGGTAGGGATTGATCGTCGAGAGTGGCGGTGGTGTACCCTCCGCCTTGGCTGCGGGTGCGGCTCGGGGGGTGTGTGGTGGAGCAGGGGTCAGAGAATCCATCCAGTAGTCGGGCAGCGGGCACGCCGAGGGGTCCGGAGCGGGCGCTGCGGGAGATGCTGGTGATTGCGCTGCCGTCGATCGCGACGATGGCGAGTTATACGGCGATGCAGTTTTTTGATCGGCTGATGGTCAAGGACATTGGTCCGGAGCCGATTTATCTGGCTGCGCATGGGAATGCGGCGATTGCGACGTGGACGTTGATGACGTTCTGCATCGGGATGATCTCGATTGTGAACTCGTTTGTGAGTCAGAATCTGGGTGCGGGGAAGGCGGAGCGTGGTTCGGCGTATGCGTGGAACGCGATGTGGATTGGCGCGGGGTATTGGTTGGTGGTGATGGTGCCGGCGGTGTTGGTTGCTCCGTGGCTGCTGCGGGTGTTCGGGCATGAGCAGGAGTTGTATGAACTGGAGTTGGCGTATGCGTCGATTGCGATGGGGGGGTCGATTTTTACGCTGCTTGCGAAGGCGGTTCACAACTATTTCTTCGGGATGCATCGTCCTGGGGTGGTGATGGTGGCGGCGGTGACGGGGAATCTTGCGAACATCTTTTTGAATGTGCTTTTCATTTTCGGGTCGGATGGGCCTCCGGAGCGTTGGCCGGCGCATGAGTTTTTTGCGGGGATAGCGGGATTGCTGGGGATTCCGGCGATGGGGCTTGCGGGTGCTGCGCTGGCGACGGTGCTGGGGACGGTGATTGAGTTCAGCGTGCCGATGGTGATTTTTCTGAGCGGGAAGTTTGCGCGCCGGTATGGGACGCGGGCGGCGTGGCGGCCTCGGATTGGGCAGATGAAGGACATTGCGCGGGTGGGGTGGCCTGCGGGGATGATGTTCATCAATGAGCTGGTGTGCTGGGCGTATCTGATGACGTTTCTGGTGGGGGAGGCTGGGCGTCGGGCGGTGCTGCATGCGGGGGGGACGGTTGCGGCGGCGACGGAGGCGGCGACGATGGCGAACACTGCGGGGTTTGCGGCGTTGCAGTGGATGCATCTGTCGTTCATGCCGACGGTGGGGCTTTCGATCGCGACGCAGGCGGTCGTGGGAAAGGCGATCGGGGAGGGTGACCCGGACAAGGCTGCGCGACGTGCGTGGCTTGGGTTGAAGTTGGCGGTTGGGTATATGGGGCTTTGCGCGGTGGTGTTTGTGGCGTTTCGGCATGAGTTGATCGGGTTATTTATCAACCCGGAGACGCCAGCGACCCAGCGGGATGAGATGCTGCGGATTGGCGGGCAGGTGATGATCGCGGCGGCGGTGTTTCAGGTGTTTGATGCGGTGGCGATTGTGATGTCGGCGGCGCTGCGCGGGGCTGGGGATACGGTGTGGCCGGGGATTGCGACGGTGGTGTTGAGCTGGGTGAGCATTGTGGGGCTGGGGCATCTGCTGATGTGGACGAGTCCTGGGTTGGGGTCGATCGGGCCCTGGATCGGGGCTTCGGGATACATTGTGCTGCTGGGGGTGATTCTGCTGCTGCGGTTCATGTCGGGGCGTTGGCGGTCGATCAGGTTGACGCATGGGTCGGATGTGCTGCACAATCTTCCGGTGGACGAGGTGGCGCCGGGGCCTGGGCTGTAGGGGGAGCGTGGCCTTGGTGGTGCGGCGGGGCTACTGTCTGGGTTCCACAAGACATGGAACGGAGGCGGTATGGCGACGAGTCCGATGGATCTGGTGATCGGTGCGGGGAGTTCTGCGGATCGTGACGTGGAGGCGTCGCAGCGGCATTTTCATGCGGCGACGAATCTTGCGAACGCGGGCGACAAGCTGGGTGCGATTGCGGAGTTGCGCAAGGCAGTTGGTGCGGACCCGATGAGCGTGGACGCGATGTTCCAGTTGGCGTATCTGCTGGATCTGGTGGGGGAAGAGGACGAGGCGCTGTCGCTGTATGAGCGGGTGTGCGAAACGACTCCGGCACCGATCAATGGGCTGCTGAATCTGGCGGTGTTGTATGAGGACCGTGCGGATTACATTCGTGCGGAGCGTTGTCTGAGGCAGATTCTGGAGACGAACCCGAACCATGTGCGTGCGCGGCTGTTCATGAAGGATGTGCAGGCGAGCCGTGAGATGGTGATCGAAGAGGAATCGGATCGGGACTTTGTGCAGAAGAAGGCGTTGATGGATACGCCGGTGACGGATTTTGAGTTGTCGGTGCGTGCGCGGACATGCCTGAAGAAGATGAACATCAGGACGCTGGGGGATCTGTTGCGGATCACCGAGGTGGAACTGATGAGTTACAAGAACTTCGGGGAGAGCTCGCTGGAAGAGATCAAGCGGATGCTTCAGCAGAAGAACCTGCGGCTTGGGCAGGGGCTTGAGGATGCGCACCGTGCTGCTCGGCGGCAGGTGATCGAGCGTTTGAAGGGCAGCGGGCACGAGTCGCTGGCGAACAAGATGGTGACGGACCTGCAGTTGTCGGTTCGTGCGCGTCGGGCGCTGCAACTACTGAATATTCAGACGATCGGGGATCTGATCACCCACACTGAGGCGGAGTTGATGGGGGTCAAGAACTTCGGCTCGACTTCGCTGCAGGAAGTGAAGGAGAGGCTTGAGGAGATCGGGATCACGCTTCGGACGCTGGATGAGTCGGAAGAGGTTGAAGCGGTTGATGATGGGCTCGATCTGGTCTGAGGCGAGTCGGGATTCGGTCAGTGGCCGAGCGATCTAACACCGAAATTGGGTGGTGCTCGTTACGAACGATTGATTCGTTGTATGTGACGGGCGGGTCCGAATTGGAGTTCGTGGCGGAAAGAGCCGAACTTCGATGTGGGCGGTATCCGCACGAAGAAGGAGTGTGATCGATGGCGCATGGTGATCGTGTTCCGCACGCTGCGGAAGGGACTCGGCTTGAGCCTGTTGAGCATCTGATTCGTCCATTTCAACGGTTCACGGCGTTGTCGACGGCTGGCGGGGTGATGCTGGTTTTGTGCGCGATTATTGCGCTGGTGTGGGCGAATTCGAGTTATGCGGACTCGTACCACCATTTCTTTCACGAGACGGACTTCGAGTTGATGTTCGGATCGTGGGTGCTTCAGAACCATCTGGTGCACTGGATCAACGACGCGCTGATGGGGATCTTTTTTCTGCTGGTGGGGCTTGAGATCAAGCGTGAGATGCTGATCGGCGAGTTGGCGAGCCCGAAACGGGCGGCGCTTCCGATTGCGGCAGCGATCGGCGGCATGGCGATTCCGGCGTTGTTCTATGTGATGCTGAACTTTGGGCAGGACTCGATGCGGGGCTGGGGCGTGCCGATGGCGACGGACATTGCGTTCGCGCTGGGTGTGCTTGCGTTGCTTGGGAGTCGGGTGCCGATTACGTTGAAGGTGTTTCTGACGTCGCTGGCGATTGTGGACGACCTTGGTGCGCTGCTGGTGATTGCGTTGTTTTATACGGAAGAGATCGCGACGCAGTACCTGGTGTTTGCGGGTGGGGCGTTGTGTGTTTTGATTCTGTGCAATATTTTCAGGGTGCGTTCGCCGCTGCCTTATGTGATTGTGGGTTCGTTTCTGTGGTACTTCACGCTGCGGAGCGGGGTGCATGCGACGATTGCGGGCGTGGTGCTGGCGATGACGATTCCGGCGACGGCGCGGGTGGATTCGGGCCGGTTTGTGAAGGCGACAGGCAAAGCGCTGGAGTGGTTTTCTCATCATGGTCGGACGGGGCAAGGGGTTGCGACGAGTTCGTCGCAGCGTGCTGCGGTGCAGGCGATTGCGGTGAATTGCAAGATGGTGATGCCGCCGCTGCACCGGATTGAGCATGCGTTGCATGGGTGGGTTGCGTTCCTGATTCTGCCGATTTTCGCGATTGCGAATGCGGGGTTGCATATCGGCGAGGGTGCTGCTGCGGCGCTGATGGGCCCGGTTTCGCTGGGGGTGATGTTCGGGCTTGTGGTTGGGAAGCCTCTGGGCATTTTCGCGGCGGCGTGGCTTGCGGTGAAGTTGAACATCGCGGCGCTACCGACTGGGGTGACCTGGCGGCATGTGCTGGGGGTTGGGTGTCTTGGCGGGATCGGGTTCACGATGGCGTTGTTCATCGGGACGCTGGGGTTTGCGGAGGCGGCGCAGCTTGAGGCGGCCAAGATGGGGATTCTGTGCGGGTCGGTGATTTCGGCGCTGGTTGGTACGGGCATTCTGCTGACATGCAAGAAGGCCGTGGCGGTAGAGTCGGTCTCGACCGAGGACAACGATGAACTGATCGGCATCAAAGATGCTGCGTGAAGGGGTGAGGGCTGAGTTGGTGTTTCGGGCGTGAAAACTCGAATCGCCAGCGAGGCTTTTGCGATCAGTCGGTGCGTGCGACTTCGACAGTGCCTCCGGCGACGTCCTTGATGGCGTAGCCTCGCTGGAGGAGATCGTTGCGGATTGCGTCGGCGCGGGCGAAGTCGCGGGCTTTTTTGGCGGCTGCGCGATCGTGGATGAGGGCTACGACGGTGTCGTCGGGGGCTGCGCCGGGCATGAAGACGATGTTGCCGGCGGATTGGCGCTCGAGTCGCGGGCGATCGAGAACTGCGAGAACTGCATCAAAGGTGTCCATGAGTTCGGCGTCGGCCTGGCTTGGGGCAGCGGTTGCGCTGACCCATTGGTTGATGGCGGCGATTGCTTCGGGGGTGTTGAGATCGCTGTCGAGCGCGGCGGTGAAGGCTTGGCGGGCGTGGTCGCGTGCGGCGGCGTTTGCGGGGGAGTCGGCAGTGGTGGTGCGGGCCTGATCGCGGAAACGGCGCCAGCGCTCGACGATGCGGTCGGCGTCGCGGAGGCCTTGCATAGAGAAGTTTGCGTTGGTGCGGTAGTGGGTTTTGATGAGTTCGAGGCGGAGGGCTGCGGGTTCGATGCCCTGGGCGAAGAGGTCGCGTGCGGTGAAGAAGTTGCCCTTGCTTTTGGACATCTTTTCGCCTTCGACGAGGAGGAATCGTGGGTGGAACCAGAATCGGCTGAAGCGATGGCCTCCGATGATGGCGCATGACTGTGCGCGTTCGCACTCGTGGTGTGGGAAGATGTTGTCTTCGCCGCCGGAGTGGAGATCGATTTCGATGGTGCCTGCGGGTGCGGCGAGGGCGTGATCGAGGCCTCCGGGGATGAGGCGTGCGAGGGACATGACGGAGCATTCGATGTGCCAACCGGGGTAGCCTTGGCCCCATGGGCTTGGCCACTTCATGACGTGTGTTGGGTCTTCTTTCCAGAGGAGGAAGTCTGCGGGGTGTTTTTTGTCGGCCTGATTTGATTCGAGGACACGGCCTCCGGCGCCGCCTCGGAGGTTGTCGAGGGTGTTGCCGCTGAGTTGGCCGTAGGAGGGGAAGGACTGGACATCGAAGTAGACTGCGTGTGAGCCGGGGGAGCCGGTGATGTATGCGTGATTGCGTTCGATGAGTGTGGAGATGAAAGCGATCATGCCGTGGATGTTGTCGGTGGCGCGTGGCATGAGTGATGGGTCGCGTTGGGCTTCGATTGCGACTTTGAGGCCGAGGCGCGAAGCGTCTTCGATGAAGCGTTCGGTGAAGAAGCGTGCGATTGCGTATGGATCGGCGGGGTCGATGTTGGTGCCTTGAGGGAGTTTGCCGGACTTTTTGGCTTCGATGATGCGTTGGCCGGCGATTGCCATTTTGTCCTGGCCCTGGCCATCGGCGGCCTGGTCGTCGGTCATGTGTCCGACGTCGGTGATGTTCATGACGTGAAGGACATTGCGTGGGCCGTGGTGGAGCGATGCGTCGGGGTTGGTGAGTGTGCAGAGGGGGTTTTGGATCCAGCGCCTGAGGAGATCGGCGGCGAGGAAGGAGCGGAAGTTGCCGATGTGTCCATCGTCGTAGACGGTGAGGCCACAGGTGTAGAAGGTGACGTGCGCGGGGTCTGCGGGGGTGAATGGTTCGATGGTGCGTGTGAGGGTGTTGTAGAGTCGGAGGGGCATGGTGTGGGATGGTATTCGCGGGGGTTGTCGGTTGCCGCGCGAGAGGGGGTTGTCGCGTACGATGAGGGCTTGATGCCGTGGACGTTGTGGCGATACATACTTCGGGAGTTGTGGCGGCTGGTGCTGCTGAGCACTGCGGTGCTGGTGACTGTGATTGCGTTTGCTGCGACGGTGAAGCCTCTGGCGGATGGGAAGTTGACGCCGATGGAGGCGTTGCACTTCATGGCGCTTGCGATACCTCCGATGCTTGCGTTTGCGTTGCCGTTTGCGGCGGGTTTTGCGACGACGCTGGGGTATCACAGGCTGACGCAGGACAATGAGTTCATTGCGGCGCGATCGGCGGGTGTGAGCCATCGGTCGTTTGTGATGCCTGCGGTGATGACGGGGTTGGTGCTGGCGGTTGGGCTGATGTTGCTCAATGAGCAGGTGATACCGAGATTTTTGCGTTCGATGGAGGGGATGATTCGGCGGAATCTGATTCAGGTGATGGTGCGGACGATCGAGCGGGGCGAGGCGGCGGAGTTTGCGGATTTGCAGATTCATGCGGAGCGGATCAAGCGGATTGAGCCTGAGGCGGGGACTGGGGTGCTGGATCAGTACCTGATGATGGGCGTGACGGCGGTGGGGTTTGACAAGGCGGGGATTGTGGAGACGGATCTTTCGGCGCGGCAGGCGCATTTGTGGCTGGTACCGGCGTCGGTGGCGGGGATTGATGACACGGATGAGGCGGTGGCGCTGGTTCGATTTGAGGATTGGTGGATCAAGGATCGTGGGGGGCTGTATCGGCAGGAGACGTTTACGCTTGCGCCGGTGCGGATTCCGAATCCGTTTGAGGATGATCCGAAGTTTTTGACGTTTGGGGAGTTGAGGTCGCTGAGTCGAGTGCCGGAGGGGATGAACTGGATTGAGTCGCAACGGCTGGAGGTTGCGAGGCGGATCGCGGCGCGCGAGGCGCTGGCAATGGTGCTCGAGTCGTTGCGGAATCAGGGCGAGGCGCGGTTTGATGACGATCAGGGGCGGAGCATTGTGGTGCATGCTCCGGGGCTGATTGGGGGTGGGTGGAAGTTGATGCCGAGCGAGCGGACAGGGCGGATTGAGGTGGAGGTGTATCACCCGGGACCTGGGGGCGAGAGGCGAGGGGGTGGGGTGGATCGACTCAGCGTGCTGGCGGGGGAGTTGATGACGGAGAGCCCGGAGTCGGACCCGACGAGGCCTGTGGATTCGACGGCGCTTCGGTTTACGTTGAGACTTGAGGGCGTGGTGTTGCGTTCGGCGGCGGGGCTGGACCTTGCGGATGATGAAGGGGAGACGGAGCGTGTTGAGCGGGTGTTTCGGGGTTTGAATTCGCCGCGTGACACGTTGGCGCGATTGAGGCCGATGCGTGCGCGGGAGGTGATTGCGGAGGCGCGGACTGCGGAGGCGCGGTTTGGATCGGGAGTCGAAGCGATTGCACGCGCGGCGGATCGGCTTGATGAGCAGATCGTGAAGTTGCGGCGCGAGATCAGGAGCAAGCAGCATGAGCGGATGGCGATGGCGGCGTCGTGTTTTGTGATGGTGCTGACGGGGGCGATGACGGCGCTGCGGCTTCGGGAGACGCTGCCTCTGGTGGTGTATCTGTGGAGTTTCTTTCCGGCGCTGGTGACGGTGATTCTGATCAATACTGGGCAGCAGGTGACGCACCGGATGGGTGTGATCGGGCTGCCGGTGATGTGGGCGGGGGTTGCGGGGCTGTGCGTGTATACGTTTGTGGCGTATCGGCGTGTGTGCCGACATTAGCAGCGCAGCAATGAACGATCTGACACGTCCCAACTGGTCTGTGAAATACGCGACGCCTGCTGCTGCGGTGTGGTTTGTGATTGCGTTGACTGTGGCAAGACTGGTGTTTCTGGTTTTCTTCAGTTCGTACACGCTGGCGGAAGATGAAGCGCATTACTGGGAGTGGGCGAAGCAGCCGGCGTGGTCGTACTACTCGAAGGGTCCTGGTGTTGCGTGGGTGATTGCGGCTTCGACAGCGGTGTTTGGGGATGTGGAGTGGGCGGTGCGGCTACCGGCGGTGTTGGCGGGGGCGATAGGGAGTCTTGCGGCGGCGTGGTGTGCGGGGCTGGTGTTTGCGGATCGTCGGGCGGTGTTTTTTGGAGCGGTGTTGTTTGCGTGTGTGCCGCCGTTTCAGTTGACATCGTTGTTGATGACGATTGATGGGCCGTATATCGCGTGCTGGATGGTTGCGTGTGGGTGTGCGCTTAAGGCGCGTGCGACGGGGCGTGGTCGGTGGATGGTGTGCCTTGGGCTTGCGCTGGCGGTGGGGTTTTTGTTCAAGTACACGATTGTGCTGCTGGCGATCGGGCTGGTGCCTGGGTTAATGATGGGGCGTTCGGGGAAGAGGATCGGGGTTGGGGCGTGGATTGGTTTTGTGGGTGCGTTTTTGCTTGGGTTGGTGCCGGTGACGATCTGGAATTTGCAGCATGAATGGGTGACGGTGCGGCACCTGCTGGGGCACCTTGGCGTTGCGGGGGGCGATATGCCCGCGACGCAAGGGGTTGAGGGTTGGCGGTATTCGCCGTTGTGGACGCTGGAGTATCTGGCGATGCTGCTGCTGATTGGGCCTGTGGGGGTGATGGGGACGATCGGGTTTGTGCGGTTCTGGAAGGAGTCGGAGGCGGTGAGGCTGATGGCGCAAGCTTCGGCGCCGGTGTTGGGTTTTTATCTGCTGGTGACGTTGCTGGCGGAGGCTGAGGGGAATTGGGCGCTGGGCGGGTTTGCGGGTTTTGTGGTGGTGGCGAGCGGGATGGTACCGATTGCGCTGGACAAGAGGCTGCGGCTGGTCCGGACGGTGTGGCGTCTGGCGTTGATTGCGTTGGTGGTGTCGCTGGTGGGGTTCATGAATCTGTCGTTGCTGGCGCGGCATCCGCGGTTTGGAGAAATGGTGCCGGTGTATCGCGTGAGCGGGATGCGTGAACATGCTGCGGCGGTGGAGAGGGAGTTGCGGAGGCTGGAGGCGGAGACTGGCCTGGAGGGGTTTGTGATCTGTAGTCATTACGGGCGTGCGAGCCAGTTGGCGTTTTATTTGTCGGAGGAGCGGAAGGCTGAGGGGGCGAATGTGTTTGCGTCGTCGTCGATGTTTGCGTCGGGGCGCAAGTCGCAGCATGATTTGTGGCGAGATCGCGATTTGCGGAATGATGCGGTGCTTGAGAGGTTGCGTGGGAGGCCTGCGGTTTTGATTGGATCGGAGGCGTTGTACTGGCGTCAGGGCTTTGAGCGTGTGGAGGAGTTGGGATATCTTGCGGGTGAGCCGAAGAATCGGAGGCTGGCGTTTGTGGGGTATGGGTATAGGGGTCTGGCGGATTTGTCGGGCAGGAAGTGAGCGAGGTTGAATGAGTTACCGATCACCGATCGAGCGACGGATGGCGCGGCGTGCGATGCTGAAGCGTGCGGGTGTGCTGTTGTTGATTGGGGTGGTTCTGTTGTGGCTGGATGGGGTGTTGCATGCCCTGCTTGCGGTGGGGCCTGAACACAAGGCGAGGCTGGAAGGGAAGGATTGGTATCAGATGTTTCGTGCTGCGGGGTACTTGCCGACGTGGTTGTTGATCGGCGGGACGATTGTGCTGTGGGAGTGGCGCAAGCGTGGGCGTGCGCCTTTGGGTGCTGGGGTGCTGATTGGTGCGGTGGTTTCGGGGTTGATCGCTGAGGGGCTGAAGGTGGTGTTCGGTCGGCACAGGCCTGATGCGGATGGTGCGATGGATTGGAACCCTTTTCTGGGGGCGATCTGGAATCCGCAGGAGTTTGGGAGCAATCTTGGGCTGCCGAGCAGTCATGTTGCGGTGGCGTTCGGTGCGGCGCTGGTGATCTGGCGTTTGCTGCCTGGGGCGGGGGGGCTTGCGTTGCTGGCGGCGTGCGGGTGTGCGGTGACGCGGCTGCTTGCGGGTGCGCATTCGGCGAGCGATGTGTATGTTGGTGTGCTGGTAGCGTGGGGTGTGAGTGTGGTGGTGTGCCGAACGGGACTGAGGCGGGAGATGGTTGGCAGAAGAGTGCGGCGTTTGGGGTGAATGTGCAGAATGCAAGAAGGTTCTTTCGGCGAGTCGCACATCCGTGTACAATCGGCCCTGCTATGACACGAACTCCTGGCGGCGTGAGCGTGGATGCGTCGGTTGAAGCCAAGCCTCGGCGCAGGGCGGGGACGATCGTTCGGACGTTTGAGGACGCGGAACGGTTTTTGAACAGCCGCGTGAACTTTGAGCGGACGAAGCCGACGCGGAGTGATCCGGACGGATTCAAGCTTGATCGGATGCGTGCGCTGCTATCGGCGCTTGATGAGCCACAGACGGGGTTTCCGTCGGTGCATATCGCGGGGAGCAAAGGCAAGGGCAGCACGTGCGAGATGCTGACGTCGGCGCTGTCGGAGTGCGGGTATGCGGTGGGGTTGTTTACGAGCCCGCATCTGGTGAGTGTGCGTGAGCGGATTCGGATCGGTCGTGAGCAGATTTCGGAGCATGATTTTGTACAGATGGCAGAGCGGTGTCGTCGCGCGGCGGAGCAACTTGATGGCGACATGGGAGAGGCGACGTACTTCGAGATTGTGACGGCGATGGCGTTTTTGTACTTTGCGCATCTTGCGGTTGATCTTGCGGTGGTGGAGGTGGGACTTGGCGGGCGGCTGGATTGCACAAATGTGATTTTGCCGATTGCGTGCGGATTGACAGCGATTCAGCTGGAGCACACGGCGATTCTTGGTTCGACGCTTGAGGAGATTGCGGGGGAAAAGGCGGGGATCATCAAGCCGAGCGTGCCGGTGGTGACGGTGCCACAGGAGGAATCGGTGGTGCGGGTGTTTCAGGAGGCGTCAGGGCGGATGGATGCGCCGTTGTTTGTGCTTGGGGAGAGCCTGGATTACTCGTGCCGCATTGAGGCCGACGCGAATCTTGGGCGGCATGCGCGGATCTGTGTGACGACGGATCGTGTGCAGTACGAGCACATTGCGGTGCCTTTGCGGGGGGAACATCAGGCGGCGAATTGCGGGCTGGTGCTGGGCTTGCTGGACCAGTTGGCGGGTCGTGGGTTTGTGGTGCCTGAGAAGGAAGTTGCGTTGGGGCTTGCCAAGACGGAGGTTGCGGGGCGGATGGAGCTTGCGTGGTCGGACCCGCGGATTCTGCTGGATGTTGCGCACACGCCGGACAGCTTGAGGTGTCTTGTGCATTCGGTTGGGTCGCACCTTCGATTCGATTCTCTTGTGACGATCTTCGGGTGCTGTGCTGACAAGGCGGTTGGGGAGATGCTTGCGGAGATTGGTCGCGGAGCGGACAAGATGATCTTTACGCAGGCGTCGGACACGCCTCGAGCGATGGATCCGGAGAAGTTGCGGCAGAAGTTCAGCGATATCAAGGGGACGATGAGCCAGATTGCGCCTGATCTGAAGAGCGCGATCAATATGGCATCGCGTGCGGTGGGGCGCGATGATCTGATTCTGATTACGGGTTCGTGCTATCTGGTGGGCGAGGCGAAGCGGTTGCTTTTGGAAGCGGCGACGCGCAAGGCTGCGGAGAGCGCGACGAGAGGCTGAGGCGGGCGTGGTCTGAGTTGAAGATTCGATTGCGGCCCGGCTTTTTATGGCTGGGGGTTTTGAGCAAGATTGATGCGGTCGAGAGCGCGGAGGATTTCGCGGGCGGTGCGTTCGAGCGTTTGTTCGATGGCGCGAACGCGGTCGGGCTCGTTGCGGAGGCGTGCGGAGGCGAGTTCTTCGAGTTGGCGGCAGAAGAGTGCGATGCTTGTGCGTTGATCGAGGAGCAGGGTCTGGGTGTGTGGCGGGCCGAGGGCGATCTGAGCGAGCGTGGATTGGATGAGGGGCGTGTCGGGCAGGAGTTGAGGTAGATCGAGCAGGCGAGCGACGAGGTGGGCGGTTGAGGTGAAGGGGGCGTCGGGGGGGGCATTGCTGTTGGCAGGATTGCTGATTGCGGCGTTGGCGAGATCGCGGGCGGCGCGTTCGAGCGATTCGACGAGCGCTTGCCATGCGTGATCGGAGATTTGCCATGCGGCCCAGGGCGCGAGGAGAGATGGGTCGGCAGCGATGACACGGATGGCAGCGTCGAGCGTGGCAACGGTGGAATCGAGGCGCTGGAGGTGTTGTGTGCGTGGGGAGAGATGCGCAGCGGCGGAGGGATCGAGAAGGGTTTCGAGCAGTTCGTTGCGCGCCAGATCGATGCGTGCGATGAGCAGCGGAGGTTGATCGGGCAGGACGCGATGCCAGGTTTCGCGCTGGTCGAGTGTGCCATCGGCAGCGTGGCGGAGTTGTTGTTCGGCGGGTGAGGGGGCGGCGAGGCGAGCGGCGTGGGCGATGGTGAGGAGTGCGTTGCGGGCGTCGTCGCGTGCGGGGCCGGGTTTTGCCATGTCGCGCCCGAGTGTGATGAGTCGGGGCGCAAGGCGCGAGTAGGTGTTGGCGAGTCGAGGGCGAGAGGCGGGGGAGGTTTGGGCGGAGATGGCGGAGGCGAGTGCGTCGAGACTTTCGAGGAACTGGCGGTTTTCGCGGTGGGCGCGCAGGGCGCTGAGGAGCGCGGGTTCGCCGAGGGGGTCTGGGCGGTCGAGGAGCTCGATGAGCGCGCTGAGGAGGCGGGTTTGTGATGCGGCGAGATCGTCGGCGGCCGAGCGCCATGCGACGCGAAGGGGGGTTGGGAGTTGAGGTTCACGCGAGAGGATGGAATCGTCGGCGTGTGCAGCGAGGACTGTGGCTGCGGCGGCGAAGACACGTCGGCTGCGGAGGCGGTCGTTTGCGGCCTCGACGATGATGGTGTTGATGCGATCGGTGGCGATTTTTTTGGCTGGGCCGGCTTTGATGGAGCCGAAGGCTCGGAGCGTGGTGGCGACGCGGGCGAGGTGTTCGAGATCGTGCAGGCCTCGGTCGGCGTCGGCGGGGTCGAGGCAGCGTGCGATGGCGGAGTGGAGTTGGGTTCGAAGGACATCGCGTGCGTCGGGGGTGAGCCATGATGGCGCGTTGAGTACGGCACAGGCTGGGGCGAGGAGGGCGTAGGTTCGTTCGGCGCTGGGCGCGTGCGAAGGAAACTGACGTGCGCGGTCGAGCGCGGAGAGCAGGGGGTCGATTGCTGCACGATCGGCTGGTGAGAGGATGGGGAGTTGTGGTGGCGGCGTTGAAGGAATGTGCCAGGCGGGGCCGGGGGGGTTGGTGATGTTGGTGAGTGGAGCCAGAGCGTCGCGCAGGGCGCGGTCGAGTTGTTCGTCGGTGCGCGGGATGGCTTGGGCGAGGGCGTTGAGATCGGCAGCGAGCATGCGCAGGGCGGGGTCGGTGAGGATTGGCGCATCGGCGGTGAAGGCGGAGTCGAGTTGGGGAATGGCGTGGAGGAGGGTTCGGGCGGTGATGCAGCGGACGCTGCCGAGGTCGCCCAGCGCTTCGCCGCTGGTGAGCATGGCGGCTGCGACGCGGCGGATTGCGGCGGCGGCGAGCAGGCCCGGGGTTGGATCGTCGAGGGCCTGGATGGAAGTTGCCTGGGAGTTGAGGAAAGCAGCGAGTTCGTTGGTTGCGGTGAGGGTGTCGGCGGTGGGTGCGGAGCGATCGAAGGAGAGGAGTTGAGCGCAGGCTGGCGCAGCGAGCGACAGGGCGAGGGCGGCGAGGGAGAATCTAGCGAGCCATCGAGAGCGCACGGGAGTAGACCTCTTGGAGTTGTTGGACCATTCGCTGGGCACTGAACGATTCGAGACATTCAGCCTGGCCGGTTGCAGCGAGGCGGGCGCGAAGTTCGGGGTTGTCTGCAAGCATGATGACGGCGTTGCGCAGGGCGTCGAGATCGGCGTGAGGGATGAGGCGGCCTGTGATCATGTCGCGGCAGACTTCGCCGGTGCCATCGACGTCGTAGGCGACGGGGCATGTGCCTGCGATGAGGGCTTGTGGGACGGTGCGTGGGAGGCCTTCGCGTGAGGATGGGTGGCAGAGGATGTCCATGGCCCGCATGAGGCCTGGGATTTCGGAGGCGGGAACGAGGCCGGTGGTGATGAGGCTTGAGTCGATGGCGAGATCGCGTGCGCGGGCGAGCAGGCGGTCTTTCCACCATCCATCGCCGACCCAGAGCAGTCGCCAGTGCGGGCGTTCGCGGAGGAGTGGGGCGAGGGCGGTGAGGATGTCGTCGTGTCCTTTGTGTTCGGCGAGTCGTGCGACGGTGCCGATGACGAAGTGGTGTGGCGCGAGGCCGAGGTGTTGGCGTATCGCGTCGCGGGTCTGGTCGGAGGTGGGGTTGAGGTATGGCTCGAGTTCGATCCCGCTTCGAATGGTGGTGTATTGATCGGGCGAGCCGATGCGGCGTGCGAGGAACTGTGAAGTCATGGCGTCGGCAACGGAGACGATGAGGTGGCAGCGTTGTGCGGCGGCGCGTTCGGCGATGGTGTAGAGGTGGTTGAGGGTGCGGGTTTTGAGGCGGCGCAGCGGGGGGCCTTCGATGGGCATGAAGGGCGGGCCGTGGATGGTGTGGACGATGCCGATAGGTGCTCGGCCCGTGCGCACTGGCTTGCGGAGGCATTGATGTGCGGCGAAGCGGCCGAGGATTCCGGCTTTGGATGAATGGGTGTGGACGATATCGGGCTCGATGAGTTCGATGAGGTTGCGAAGTTGGTGGAGGCCTCGGCGGTCGCGCAAGGGGTGAACTTCGCGGACGAGATCGGGAATTTCGTGTGTGGTGATCGGTTGGGCGGCGTGTTTGTTGAAGGCGTGGACGCGATCGAGCATGGAGCCTTCGGGGCCATAGATCGGGCCGAAGGCGAGGTGGACATTGTGGCCGAGGCGAGACTGACCTTCGCAGGAGAGGATGGTGTTCTCCTGACTTCCGCCGAGGATGAGGCGTGTGGAGATGTGGAGGATGCGAAGGGGCATGTGTGTCTAAGGGTAACGAATCCACTCGAGGCGGAGGCCTTGTGGGGGGAGTGTGGGGCCTGCCTGGCGGCGATCACGGGAGGCGATGATGGTGGGGATGGCGTCGGCGGGGATGCGGCTGCGACCGACTTCCATGAGTGTGCCTGCGATGATGCGGACCATGTTGTAGAGGAAACCGGAGCCGCTGACTCGGAGGATGATGCGATTGGGGGCGGGAGTTTCGATGGTGCAGGAGTGGATGGAGCGGATGGTGGTTTTTCGGCCGTGGCTGATCTGTGCGAATGCGGCGAAGTCGTGCTGGCCGATGAAATCGCGTGCGGCTTGGAGCATGAGTGCGGGGTCGAGGTCGTACCAGGTGTGGAAGAGGTAGCGACGATCCCAGAGCGGGCGGTCGTGGCCGGCGAGGAAGGTGTAGGTGTACTCCTTGGCGATGGCGTCGGCGATGGGGTCGAAGGTATCGGGGACGATTGCGGCGTCGCGGATGAGGACATCGCGTGGGAGCGAGCCATTGAGGGCGCGGACGAGGGTCTGGCAGGTTCGATCAATTGGCCAGCCGACGCCGCGGGCGGGATCGGGGTTTGAGGTGAAGGCGGCGACTTGGCCGAGTGCGTGAACGCCTGAATCGGTGCGGCTTGCGCCGGTGAGGATGATGCGTTCGCGGCAGACGGTCTGAACGGCGTGTTCGACGATGCCTTGGACGGTGCGGAGGGCGACGCGACCTTCGGGAGTTGGGGTGAGGTGATCGAGATCGGCGGGCGGTGAGTCGTGGTGATCGGGATGATCTTCGGCCCGGGGGTATTGCTTCTGCCAGCCGTGGAAGTCGGTGCCGTCGTAGGCGATGGTGAGTTTGTAGCGGGGCACGGTGGACGATAGCGGCGGGATCAGGTGGTGGGTGGCGTGTCGTCGCGGCGGAAGTTGGGGATGACGGTGTGGGTGGTGTTGTCTGGGCCGTGGTTTGACTTGAAGCGGCGATGTTCTTCGTCAGCCCATTGATCGCCGACGCGCCACCAGACAATGGTGAGGATGGCGCCGAGCACCGAAAGGACGATGGCCAGAACGATCCAAGGGACCATGAACGAGGATAGGCGGTTCGGCGTCGTGCGATGCGTGAGTTATGGTTCTTGCGAGTTTTCGGGCAGGGCGTAGAAGCCCTGGCCGGTGTAGACGAGTCGGCCATCGGCGGCGAGGGCTTTCCAGACGTGAGTTGGGAAGTCGTTGGGCGGGAGGATGGCGTCGATGTCGGAACTTTTGCCGCTGGAGGTTGGGCGGTTGCCGATGCGGGATTCGTCGGAGAGTCGGCTGAGTTTGAGTCGTTTGCGGAATGCGCGCATGGCGGCTGATTTGTCGGCGTCGGTGACGTCGGCGGGGGTGGCGGGGGCTTGTGTGGCGGGGGAAGGGTTTTCGAGGTGCGTGACGAGTGCGTCGAGCGCGTCGAGATTGCGGTCGCGACATGCGGCCTTGACGGCGGCTTGATCGACAGGCAAGCGTTCGAGCAGGCGTGCAGCGAGCGCCCATTGCTCGACGAACTGGATCGGGTTTTTGCGGTCGCGAATCTCGGTGACGAGGGATCGCAGTTTCTGAATGACGTTCATGGGTCAATCGTATGAGAGTGACGCATGAGGAAGTTGAGGTGGAGTTACTTTCCGGCGGGTTTTGCAGCAGCTCCGGCGGGTGTTGCGGCGGGGCTGATTGCTGCGGCGAGATCTTTGCCGATGAGGCTTTGGCCTGCGCCGGCGCGTGGGTCGACGGCCATGGAGGTTGAACCGGCCGATGCGTTGTTGGCCTTTGCGTCGTACTTGGGGTTGAGTTTGGGGTTGTATGCGATTTGCTTTTGCTGGACCTGGGCGGCCTGCATGAGAGCCGGCTTGGAGGTGGCACCGGCGTTCTGGGCCATGTTGGCGTAGGGGATCGGAACTGGCGCGGGGGCGCCCATGGGGGCCAAGACGGGGGATTGAACGGATCCCATCTGAGGCTTGAGTATGGAGGGGATGGCCATGGAATGCTCCTTTCGGGTGAATCGGAATGTTGATCGGCGAAACCGGACGTTTGTTCGCGATCAGATTACTGCCAGTTTGGAAGCGATAGAGGCTTGCGGTTGTCACGGTTGGAGAACGATCAACAACCAGATTCTTGATCGGCTACGATGGAGCCGAAATCGGAGGTTTGTTGTCATGGCTTGGACGACGAAGAATTCTGCTGACGAACGGGTGGAGCGCCGGGAACAGCCGTACCTGACTGAGGCGATGAGGAAGGAACTGGTGTCGAGCTACCTTCCCCGATTCGAGACGAAGAAGGGGGCGTTGCTTCCTGCGTTGCACATGATTCAGCATGAGTATGGGTGGATTCCTCAGCAAGCGATGCTAGAGATAGCGGAATGCCTAGGGCTTCCGCCTGCGGATGTTTTTGATACGGCTTCGTTTTATGAAGAGTACTGGCTGAAGCCCAAGGGTAAACACCTTGTGTCGGTTTGTCGGTCGATTGCGTGTGAGTTTTGCGGGCAGCGGGAGGTTTCGGAGGCGTTCAAGGCGAAATTGGGGATTGATATCGGGGAGACGACGGAGGATGGGCGGTACACGTTGATTGAGCTTGAGTGTCTTGGGAGTTGCGGGACTGCTCCTGCGGCGTTGATTGATGAGCATCTGCATGAGGACTTGACGCCTGAGAAGGTTTCGAGGCTGATTGATCGGGTGAATGATGAGGATCAGGGGCGGTAGGGTTTGGGGGTGGTGTGTTGTGTCGGAGTTGGGGTGGAAGTGGGTTGACCCTTGGCGGGGCGGAACTATGATGTTGGCCGCGCTCGATGGGAGTGCTGTGGCGGGAGTCGGTAAGGGGCTTGATTGCCGCTGTAGCTCAGTGGTAGAGCGCACCCTTGGTAAGGGTGAGGTCGCGGGTTCAAATCCCGCCAGCGGCTTTGGGAGTGGCGCCTATTCTTTAGGGGCTGCGATCGGGGCGGCTGTTGGGAATGTGGTTTGGCTGTCGGTCGCGTTCGATGATTGAATCGGGCGGAGGCGGGGGTCGAAACCGGTTGGTTTGACGGGAAAGATTGGTTCTCGGGAAGTGGGTCGACGTCGGCCTCTTCGAGCATGGGTCACGTCCGGCCCCTGCAGAAGTTCCTGAGATGGTGTACTGGACGGCAACCAGAGGGCGTCCGAGCGATCGGGCACACTGAACACGGGTTCAAGCGAGGATTTCCGCGATGGCGAAAGGAACGTTCGAACGCAACAAGCCGCACGTGAATGTCGGCACGATCGGTCACATTGACCATGGCAAGAGCACGCTGACGGCCGCTCTTTCGGCCCGTTCTGCGGTTCGTTTCGGCGGCGAGGTGAAGAGCTACGCCGAAATCACGAAGGGCGGTACGGTTCGTGACGCGAACAAGACGGTGACGATTGCGTCGTCGCACACGGAGTACCAGACGGCGAATCGGCACTATGCGCACGTGGACTGTCCGGGCCACGCCGACTTTGTGAAGAACATGATTACGGGTGCTGCGCAGATGGACGGGGCGATTCTGGTGGTGTCGGCTGCCGACGGCCCGATGCCTCAGACTCGTGAGCACGTGCTGCTTGCTCGCCAGGTGGGTGTGCCGCACATCGTGGTGTTCCTGAACAAGGTTGACCTTGTGGACGACCCGGAACTGCTGGAGCTTGTGGAGATGGAAGTCCGCGAGCTGCTGAGCAAGTACAACTTCCCGGGCGACGACACGCCGGTGATTCGTGGGCAGGCGCATGCTGCGATCGGGAATCCGCGTGATGATGCGGTGTGCAAGCCGATCGACGATCTGTTTGACGCGCTGGACTCGTTCATTCCGGAGCCGACGCGTGAGATTGACAAGCCGTTCCTGATCTCGGTCGAAGACGTGTTTTCGATCAAGGGTCGTGGTACGGTTGCGACGGGTCGTATCGAGCGTGGCGTGGTGAAGGTTGGCGATGCGGCGGAAATCGTCGGATTGTCGAAGGCAAACCTTGCGACGACGGTGACTGGTGTTGAAATGTTCAACAAGACGCTGGACCAGGGTCAGGCGGGCGACAATGTGGGCGTGCTGCTGCGTGGTATTGAAAAGAACCAGATTGAGCGCGGGCAGGTGATCTGCAAGCCGAACTCGATCAAGCCGCACACGAAGTTCAAGGGCCAGGTGTACATCCTGACGAAGGAGGAGGGTGGCCGCCACACTCCGTTCTTCTCGGGGTATCGCCCGCAGTTCTACTTCCGTACGACGGACGTGACTGGTGCGGTGAAGTTGCTTGGTGGTGCGGAAATGTGCATGCCTGGCGACAATGTGGAAATGGAAATTGACCTGATCGACAAGCCGGTGGCGATGGAGCCGGGGCTTCGGTTCGCGGTGCGTGAGGGCGGTCGCACGATCGGCTCGGGCACGGTGACTGAGATCATTGAGTAGTTGAAGACTGATCCATTCCGGTCGTGAAAGCGGCCGGCATGGTTTTTTCGGGCGTCGATACGCTCGTGTGGGACTTTTTTCGACCGGAGTTCTCGGATGGCCAAGAAGAAGGGTGCCGCTCGCGAGTATGTCTGGCTTCAGTGCACCGAGACCGGTGACCTCAACTATCGTACTTCTGTGAATGTCAAGGGCGGCATTCCGGAGGAGTTGAAGGCTGGCATGAACAAGTACTGCCCGAGGCTCAGGAAGCACACGCTGCACAAGATCAAGCGCAAGTGAGCGCGCGAGCCGCACTCCCGAGGCGTCTTGCGGGGGTTCGGTTCGTTTCTGCCCGCTACGCCAGTAGCTCAATTGGCAGAGCAGCGGATTCCAAATCCGCAGGTTGGGGGTTCGAGTCCCTCCTGGCGTGTTCCCGCCGTTGCGTCTTGCAATAGTGCGGATTGTTCGACACGAAACCGGACGGCGAAACCGGCCCGCGGCGTTGCGGAAGGATTGGCATGGCATTCGGGATCTACAAGCAGGGTCAAGGGTACTGGGTACGGACGATGTCGGCGGTGTTCGTCGGCGTTCTGTTCTTTGTGGCTGCGGGGTGGGGCTGGGACCAGGCGCAGGAGATCAGGCTGCCTGCCAAGGCCCATCGTGCCTCGATCACGGTGTTGCGTGGGGCGCCGACGCCTGAGATGATTCTGGTGCTTGAGCGAGCATCGGACGATGGCACAGACGAGCGGATCGGGTCTGCGGTGGTCGGGATGTATACCGCTGCGACGGAACGAACCGGGACGCTGGAGGTACGCAATCTGTCGCTCAAGTCGAGCGATATTTCGGCTGGTTCGGTTCGGGCGGTGCGTTCGGAGGGCGATGAGTTTGCGGCGTCGGTGAGCGGGGTGCAGGCGGTGCCTCTGATACCGGAGTTGTACCTGCAGGCTTCGGTTGCGGGTGTGATCATTCTGTTGGGCACTGGGGTTGTGTTCTGGTTTACGGGTTCGAATCGCAAGACGGTGGAGTTTCTGATTGCGACAGACGGGGAGATGAAGAAAGTCAACTGGTCGACGAAGAAGGAAGTGATCGGCTCGACGCAGGTCGTGATCGTTGCAGCATTCCTGATCGCCACCATTCTGTTCGGGATCGATGTCGTGTTTTCGTACTTCTTCAAGTTGGTCGGCGTACTGGAATCCTGAGATTCCTGCGGGGACTGGGCACATGGCAGAACGCAAGAACGAGAATCAGAAGGATGCAATGGCGCTCGACGGACGCCCTGACGAGCGGACGGGGTTGATCGATGAGCAGGAGCCGATGTGCCGGGAGGGCATGAACTGGTTCGTACTGCGTGTTGCGTCGAACAAGGAGAGTTCGGTGCGCGACACGCTGCTGCGCAAGGTGCAGATCGAGTCGATGGAGCACCTGGTGGGGCGGATTCTGGTGCCGACGGAGAAGACGAAGACGATCAAGGGCGGGAAGCAGCGCATTACGGAGACGAAGCTGTATCCGGGATATGTGTTTGTGGAGATGAGGCTCGAAGATGACGGGCGCATTCCGCAGGACGTGTTCTTCCTGATCAAGGAAACGACGGGTGTTGGCGATTTCGTGGGCACAGCCGGGCGTCCGACGCCGATGAAGGAACACGAGATCGAGAAGATGCTGCTTGATTCGCGCAAGCCCGAAGACGAGCCGATGATCAAGCTGGTTTTCGAGAAGGGCGAGCACGTGGTGATTCGCGAGGGGCCTTTCGAGAGTTATGAGGGCACGGTGGACGAGCTGGTTCCCGAGAAGGGGCTGGTCCGCGTGCTGGTGACGATATTTGGTCGCCAGGCACCGATCGAACTCGAAGAGTGGCAGATCGCCAAGGCGGATCAAGCCTGAGGCCAATTGGGCTGCGCCTTGTTAGGCTGAGCCTCGGAACATAGACTCGACACAGGCTCACACGAGCCGTCACCTGCGGTGGACTGTGATGCGTTTGCACCGGTCGCAGTTGTGCTGGCGAGGTGTCAATTGGGCATATCCTCTCTAAAGTCGCGTTGCGGCCTGTGATGGGAGGTGTTTGAGTTATGTCCAAGGATGGCACTGCGTGGACGGATGCTGGGGCTGTGCGTACGAAGCGGAAACGCCGCAAGGTTGTGCTGCTGATTTTGGGGTCGTTTGTGCTGCTGGTCGGCGGACTGGTGGTGTTTGCACCCGCGATCGCGTCGGTCTTCGCGGGTTCGATTGTGGCGTCGAAGGGATCGGAAGCGATTTCGGGATCGATCGATGTGCGTTCGGTGTCGTTGTCGTGGTTTGGGCCTCAGCGTGTGCACGGGCTGCGTGTGCTTGATGGGTCTGGGACGCGAATCGCGGATGTGGATGTCTCGGCCGATGTGGGGCTGATGGCACTCGCGTTTGGCGGGCGTGACCTGGGCACAATCGGGGTGAAGGGTCATGCGATGGTTCGGCGCGATGCAGCGGGGCGGATCAATCTGCTCGATGCCCTGATTGCGCCGTCGGCTGAGATCAAACCAGAGGCGCGACCCGGTGGCGGCGGCGGGGCGGGCACGCCGAAGCAGGCGAGTGTGCCGGCGAAACTGCGTGCGAAATTGAATTTGGATGCGTTGAACGTGACGTACGCGGATCCGGCGATCGAGGCTGCGGGCCTGCGGTATGTGACTTTGTCGCCGATCAAGGGCTCGGGTGCGTTTGCGCCGGGTTCTCCGATCACGCTGAAGTTGGAAAGTTCGCTCGGGAGTGAGGACCGCACTGGGCGAACGGCGGGAGCCGGTGCGATCGGGATGAATGTGTCGATCGCTGATCTGGTCGGCGCTGATGGCGTGGTGGACGATCGCAAGGCGGTGCTTGATGCAACGGTGACGCTCACACGGCTGGATGCGGCGTTGGCCGATGTGCTGCTGGATGTGCCGATGGACTTGTCGCGGGCGTTTGGTTCGCCTGTGTCGGGGACGATTGCGGCAAAGGGGAAGTTTGATGCGCTGGCGATTGATGTCGATGTGAGCGCGCAGCATGTGAAGGTGGCTGGGGCGGTTGATGTGCGAAGTGATGCGATATCGAGTCGCAAGGGGATTCGCGCGAGCCTGTCGAAGGAAGCGCTAGAGGCGATTGATCGGGCGTGGCTGACGGAGGTGACGGCGGGGTCGCTCGATGTGCAGGCGATGCCTGGCGTGACGATCGAGGTATCGGAGTTTGTGTATCCGCTTGCGCCAGCGTCGCTGGGTTTTGCGGGAGTCAGGGCTCAGGTGGACGTGACGCCGATGGAGGCGGTGGTGCGGTTTGGGGAGGATGAGGCTTCGGTGCGGCGTGTGTCGACGAGTGCGCTACTGCTGAAACTGGAATCGGCAACGCTGGCTGAGAGTGCGCGGGCGACGGGAAGCGTGGGCTTCGAAGTGAATGGGCGTGCGGGCGGGCAGCTGAATCTGGATCTGTTGGCGAATGGGCTGGTGGATGACCGTGGGATTCTGCGCGAGGATGGCTTGCAGGGTGTGACGGGGTCGATGGCGGTGACTGGCGTGGATACGGCGGTGCTCCAGCCGTTTGTGGCTGCGAGTGGTGTGAATCTGCAACAGGAGGTTGGCCCCACGCTGACGGTGCGTGGCGATGTCGGGCGGGTGATGGAGGGAGTGTCACGTTTTGCAGGACTCGTTGAATCGACCAACGTGAACGGCGAGATTCACTTGCTTCTGGAAGGTTCGACGCTGCGTTCGGATGACCCGGCGGGTGAGTTGCGCATCGGGACGCTTGGTCCTTTGCTGACGAGGCTGTTTGAGGCTTCGGGCGTGGTGGTGGAACAGGGCGGGAGCGTCGAGGCTCATTTGCAGCATCTACTGGTGAATGTTGAATCGATGTTGGCTGGCGCGACGGTGGGTCCGACCGATGTTGAAGTGCGTGCTGAGGTCATGCTTGGGCCGACATCGGGAACGATGCTTGTTGATGGGCGGCGTGTTTCGTACGCGATCAACCAGGTCGGCGCGCTCATGGAGTTTGCGGGGCCTGCGCGGGCGGCGCGGATCCGCAGTGTGGCATCGGGGAAGTTCGACGGTCAACCGGCGGGTCAGGCTGCGGCGGAGTTTCGCATTGACGGGGTGGTTGGGAATGAGGGTGGATGGAGTTTTGGTTTCCCGTCGGCGGTTGTGGGGCGCGCCGAGTTGGTGGGGGTTTCGACAGCGATTGCGGAGCCATTCCTGAGGGCTTCGGGTGTGGATGCTGGCGCGCTGGTTGGGCCGACGGTGGATCTGGAGTTGGAAGCGGCCTCGCTGGGCGGCGGGACGACGCAGATCAAGTTAGGGTTGACGTCGGAGCGTTTGCTTGCGGACGGGGCGTTTTTGCTGCGGGAAGAGGCGGTATCGCTGGATCCGGCAGGGTTCACGCTGTCGCATGCGGGGCTTGGTGAGCTTCTGGGTTCGATGGTGGATCTTGGTGAGCAGGCGTCGATTCGGCGTGAGGGCGGTTCGCTCGAGTTTTCGCTGAGTCGATTTGTGCTGCCACTGGATAGAGCAACACGGCAGCCTCTGATCGAGAGACTGGATCTGGCGTCGCGTGTGGCGGTGCGGACGGTGTTTGTGGATCTTCCGGGCGTTGAGCAGCGCATGGCACCGGAGTTGAGGCAGATTGTGCTCAACACGCGCGTGCGGCCTGGGGAAGTGTTCAAGACCGACATCACAGCAGTGCTGTACAACGAGCGGCAGCAGATTCGCGGAGCGGGCGAGATCGAGGTGCCGGGGCTGATGGCGGCGCTGGGCGGCGGCGAGTGGGCGGTGCCGGCGTTGTCGCCGCGAGGGAAGGTTTCGTTTGCGGAGATTCCGGCGTCGTTGCTTGCGCAGTTGATTCGGCTCGGCAACATCGAGGGCATTGATGCCAATGCGCTGGCTGCGGATATCGCAGGCGCGAACTTTTCGGTGAATGCGACGGTTGAATCAAGCGCGGTGACGGTTGCGGCGGTGAGTGCCAAGGGCGAGCGGCTGGACCTGAATGCCAAGGCGACGATGAGTGATAAGCCCATCGAAGCGGAGTTCGGGGCGGAAGTGCGACTCTCGCGGCCAAGTATGGAGCAGGTCATGCGCGCGTTTCTGCCTGAGATGGCGGATACGGTGCGTGTTTCGGGGGCTACTGCGCTGCGGGCGCAGGGAACGCTGAAGAACGGCCGCGAGGTTGATCTGACGGCGTCAACTTCGGCATTGACGCTCGAAGGGCTCGATGCGTCGGCGTTGCGTGTGACGACGAATGCGAAGACGAGGCTTGTGCTGCGCGAGGCTGACGATACGACTTCGGCGATGCCGATCACGGTCAATGCACAATCGACGATCGAGAACGCGGAGCGAGCCAGGATCGGCGAGATTCGAGCGGATGTGGCGACAACGATCGGGGCCGAGGTTGCGGGGCCGGTGCGCGGAAATGTGGTGGCGACGGGGCTTCGGACAGCGTGGGCGGATCGGTTGCTTGGTTCGGATGATTTGTATCAGGGATTGCTTGGCGACACAGTGGGGGTGAATGCGGAAGCATCGGTCGATGCTGCGACCGAGTCGACGAAAGTGGTGGCGACATTTACGGCTCCGGCGCTGCGCGAGATGTCGGCGGTTCATGCGACGATGCGTTCGGGCGCGATTGTGCTCGATAGGCCTGTGACGGCGAAGTGGCGTGGAGATGAGCGGTGGATCTCGCGGCGTTTTGCGCAATCGATGGGCGACAAGGCACCGAGTGTGACGGGGGGCGTTGAGCTGGATCTGGATGTAAGGCAGTTGTCGCTGCCTTCGAGCGAGCGGGCGGTGGAGGGAATCGGGTTTGCGGTCGATATGGTTGCGCGTGTGCCACAGTTTGACGTGGTGCTTCCGGGCGGACAGAAGCGGGCATTCCGGCGCTTGCTGGTGACGGCCAAGTCGGATCGGCCGGGCACGATGGTCGATGCGGAAGTTTCGGCCGACGTGCAACTGGATGCGGCGAATGCGGCGCGTGCGGTCGATCTGAAGGCGCAGGTGATGAGCCTTGCGCAAGGCGGGGTGCTGACGCCGGACAAGGCGTACTTGAATGCAAATGGATCAATACGGCACATTCCAACCTCACTGGTTGATGCTCTTTCGGGGATGAACGGGTGGCTGACGGAGATGCTCGGGAACGAGATTCAGGGCGAGCTAGCGGTGGTGCGAGCGCCGCTTGAGGGCGGCACAATTTCGCTCGAGGCTCGGACGCCTACCGCGAGCACCAAGATCACCGGGTCGTTCAGGGATGACCGGGCTGATGGAGTCCTGGAGAACGGGTTCCTTGTGATCGATAGTGGGAGTTACATGCAGTTGTCGGAGATTCGGCAGGCGTTTTCGAAGCGCGTGTTTGGGGTGGTGCCGATTTTTGCGGGGGTGGAGAAGAGGGACGGGGCGCAGGCTCCGTCGCGGATCGATATTTCTTCGGCGAGGATTCCGATGAGCGGGGCGATCGAGGATATGGCCTTTGTGCTCAAGGCATCGCCGGGGTCATTGCGGTACACACTTGGCGGCCCGATCGAGGGAGCGTTGAAGTTGACTGGTCAGCGGGCGCTTGGGGAGATCGGGGGGGATATCAGTCCGTTTGATGTTTCGATGGCCAAGGGGGTGGTGAATTATGACAATCTGGCGGTGCCGCTGGGCGAGTTCACGTTTACGAGTCGTGGCGATATTGATGTGGTCAAGCAGCGCAAGAACTTGCTGGTGATGATGCCGGCGGGGGCGTTTGCGGTGGAAGCGTTTGGGATCACCGGGTTGGCCCGGGAGTTCATCAATGGGAATGTGATGGTGCCGATGACGAATGCGGGGGCTTTGGATGCGTCGCGGTGGACGCCGGACTTTTCGAAGGCGACCGGGGATCTGTTCAAGCCTGAGCGGCTGCTGGATGATGCTGTGAAGCGTGGGATCCAGGATCTGCTTCGGGGGAACCGTGGTGGCGGGAGTGGTGGTGGGGGCGGCTGATCGCACTGGGATCAGGCGGTGAGGGAAGTGCGTGCCTGGTTATCAGGAAGCGATGTCAAGAGAGGAAGCGATGTCATCGTGTGGGATGTGGTGTGGTGTGGAATGTGTGGGACAAAAAGGAGAACCCCTCGATTTTTGAGGTCGAGGGGTTCAAGCGTCGGCGATGACCTACTTTCCCGCTGAACAGTATCATCGGCGGCTCAGGCTTAACTGCTGTGTTCGGAATGGGAACAGGTGTTTCTCCGAGCCTATGGTCACCGACAATCGCCGGTGTCGCGGGTGAGCGACAGCGGCGTGATGTGCCGGAATGAACGAGTGGGAGCGTTGGCTTTTGTTGGGCCGGTGCTCATTGTTTGTATCTCTAGACGTGTGCTGCGACGTCTGGTAGGAGTGATCAGACCTTCGACCGTTAGTACCGCTCCGCTGAAGGCCTCTCAGCCCTTGCACGTGCGGCCTATCAACCCGGTGGTCTACCGGGGGTCTTTCGTCAAAAGACAACCAGACCTCATCTCAAGGGGGGCTTCCCGCTTAGATGCTTTCAGCGGTTATCCCTGCCCAACGTAGCTACCCTGCGATGCACCGAGCGGCGCAACAGGATCACCAGGGGTTGGTCCAACCCAGTCCTCTCGTACTAGGGTTGACTCCTTTCAAGTCTGGCGCGCCCACAACAGATAGGGACCGACCTGGCTCACGCCGGTCTGAACCCAGCTCGCGTACCGCTTTAATAGGCGAACAGCCTAACCCTTGGGACCGCCTTCAGCCCCAGGATGCGATGAGCCGACATCGAGGTGCCAAACCGCTCCGCCGCTATGGACGCTCGGGAGCGATAAGCCTGTTATCCCCGGGGTACCTTTTATCCGTTGAGCTACGCCCCTTCCACACGGGAGCGCAGGATCACTAAGGCCTACTTTCGTAACTGCTCGTCCCGTCGGACTCGCAGTAAAGCCGGCTTATGCCTTTACACTCTACAACGCGGTTTCCATCCGCGCTGAGCCGACCTTTGCACTCCTCCGTTACTCTTTCGGAGGAGACCGCCCCAGTCAAACTACCCAGCACCCACTGTCCCCTGCCCGGTTTCACGGGAATCAAGGTTAGGCCACAAACTCACGAAGGGTGGTATTTCACCTGTGGCTCCACGAAGGCCTAAACCTCCGCTTCAAAGCCTCCCACCTATGCTACGCATCATGTGCTCGTGACCAATAGAAGCCTGCAGTAAAGGTCCACGGGGTCTTTCCGTCTTGCTGCGGGTAGGCGGCATCTTCACCGCCACTACTATTTCACCGAGTCGGTCGTGGAGACAGTGCTCCGGTGATTACGCTATTCATGCGCGTCGGAACTTACCCGACAAGGAACTTCGCTACCTTAGGACCGTCATAGTTACGGCCGCCATTGACCGGTGCTTGGGTTCCGAGCTTCGCCGAAGCTGACCCGGTTCCGTGACATTCCGGCATTGGGCAAGCGTCACACTGTATACATCCTCTTCCGAGTTAGCACAGTGCTGTGTTTTTGATAAACAGTTCCCAGAGCCTTTTCTCTGCGCCCCAAAGGGCCCCCTTCTTGCGAACGTACGGGGTGATTTTGCCTAGTTCCTTCACGACCGTTCTCTCGAGCGCCTGAGGCTATTCGCCTCGTCCACCTGTGTCAGTTTTGGTACGGGACCCACTTTGCCCACACGACTTTTCTGGGAACTCCCGCCATCAGCATCGGCCTAGACCTCGCAACTTGTTGCTTTCGCTGACTTAAAGAATCCGCATCGTGCTTTGATCACCATGGGTGTGCAGGAATATTAACCTGCTGGCCATCGACTACGCCTTTCGGCCTCGCCTTAGGACCCGACTAACCCTGGGCGGATTTACCTTCCCCAGGAAACCTTGGACTTACGGCGACAGGGATTCTCACCCTGTTTATCGTTACTCAAGCCCGCATATTCACTTCCACGCGCTCCAACTGCCCTTACGGACAATCTTCACCGCCCGTGGAACGCTCGCCTACCACGCTTTCGCGTCCGCAGCTTCGGTTCTTGGCTTATTCCCGATCATTATCGGCGCCAGACTCCTCGACCAGTGAGCTATTACGCACTCTTTAAATGATGGCTGCTTCTAAGCCAACATCCTGGTTGTCATGGCAATCTGACTTCCTTTCGAACTGAGCCAAGATTGGGGACCTTAGCTGGCGGTCTGGATTATTCTCCTTTTGACTACGGATATTATCACTCGCAGTCTATCTCCCAGGACTCGGCCATCGGTATTCGGAGTTTGGTTGGACGGGGTACCCGGGTAGGGCCCACCATCCATCCAGTCGCTCTACCCCCGACGGTTGCACCCTGAGGCTAACCCTAAAGTTATTTCGGCGAGAACAAGCTATCTCCCAGTTTGATTAGACTTTAACTCCTCCCCACAGCTCATCTCATGTCTTTTCAACGACAACGAGTTCATGCCTCCAGAGGGTTTTACCCCTCCTTCACACTGGCCATGGGTAGATCACATAGGTTTCGTGTCTAGTCCCTGCGACTGAACGCCCTGTTCAGACTCGCTTTCGCTCCGCCTCCGGCCCGGTAGGCCTTAGGCTCGCCACAGAGACTAACTCGCGGGCTCATTATGCAAAAAGCACGCCGTCACCCCGAAGGGCTCCGACCGCTTGTAAGCACACGGTTTCAGGTACTCTTTCACCCCGCTCATGGCGGTGCTTTTCAACTTTCAATCACTTTACTGTTTCGCTATCGGTCGTCAAGTAGTACTTAGCCTTGGAGGGTGGACCCCCCATCTTCAACCCGGGTTCCACGAGCCCGAGCCTACTCTAGGGCTGTGTCGAATCACATGATTACAGGGCTTTCACCTTCTTCGGCCGCGCATTCCAACGCGCTCGTCATGCTATCGACTATCCGCTTTCGCTCGCCGCTACTCACGGAGTCGCTGTTGCTTTCCTTTCCTCCGGGTACTGAGATGTTTCAGTTCCCCGGGTTCGCTTCGCGCACCTATGCATTCAGTGCGTGATACCTCTTGCGAGGTGGGTTTCCCCATTCGGACATTCCAGGATCACAGTTCGCTTCCAACTCCCCTGGACTTTTCGCAGGTTGCCACGTCCTTCATCGCCTCTTGACGCCAAGTCATCCACCGTGTGCCCTTACTGGCCTGATCACACCTACCGGAAGTCGCAACACGACTGCCGACGATATGTACCAGCCAACTGCGACTTTGCTGTCGCAATCGGGTCCGGAGCAGGCACGCTCCGAACGCTCGCCGCACGCATCTCGAGATACTCAATCAATCGTCCCCTCCAATAGTGAGAAGGAAGGGGACGCCACTCGTTCATATCCAGTTGTCAAAGAGCGTTGGGCGTTGCTCAGGATCACCCTGAACGTGCCCGATTTGCCTTTCGAAGCGGCGTGTTTTCAAGCCGATTCGAGAGGCGGGGGGATACTATCCGCCAACTCGCCCACGTCAAGCCTCAGGCCTCCGAAATCGGGATCTGAGGCTTTCTTTTTGCGATGTGCACGAATCATTACGGGTTGACCCCAGGTACGGCGATGGCTGACGGGAGGATCTTGCGTCCAAAACGATCGCGGGGCGGTATCGTCGCGCTTAGAGCTGCGGTTACGAGGAAGGTGAATGGCGGGCTCGACTTGCGGGTTATTCGTCAGCGGCGGAGGGGGAGCCGAGGATGTATGAGGCCCGAACCAAGCCATAGGAAGGCCCTGAGCGGTCCAGATCGGGGCGGCGGCGTTCGATCAATCCGCCTTCGCTCTGGAAGTAGGCGTAAAAGATTGGGCGTGCCTGCTCGATGCCCCCGGTGCCTGTTCCCTGGAGGGTAATAGGGAGTTTGACAACTTCGAGGAGCATGGAGTCGATGGAGATGGTGATGCGTTGGGGGGCCTCGGTGACGCCATCGGGGAGGGCTTCGGAGACGTCAATGGGGTTTCCGGTTGCGGGGGTCTGAGTTTGAGTTGGTACGCGATCGTCCGGGACGGATTGTCGTCCGGGAATGCGGTCGCTGGGGATGCGGTCGCCAGGGATGAAGATGTCTGATGGTTCCTGCCAGTCGCGGCCCGGGTTGAGTCCGGGGGTGCCGGTCTGGCGTGTGCCGGTGTTGGGGTTGAGGCCTAAGAGGGTGTAGGCGTCCTGTCTGGTGACTTTCTGAGTGTCGAAGAGGTAGAGGCCTGTGGGGACGCGAACATCGGTCATGACGGTATCGCCTGGCCTGAGAGTCATGGTTCCGCGGCGGTAGTGGCCGTAGTACATGTGGTAGACCTCGGCGGAGACGTTTGCGTCGCCGCTGCCGATTGCGGCACCGATGCCCTGCTGGCGTGCCATGGCCTCGTCGGCGGCGGCCATGAAGACGTAGGTCTGTTCACCGACGAGGATTGGCTCGGACCAGTTGGACCATGAGCCGAGGGCGTATGGCTGGCGTGCGAGATTCATGTTGTCGCCGGCAGCGGCGTCGAGCGAGGTTTCCTTGCCATAGATTGGGTTGTTGAGTTTGACGCGCAGTCGATAGCGATAGACCCCTCCCGGTTCAACGTTGAGATCGTGAATCCAGACTTTGAAGGATTCGGCGTTGAGCAGGTCGAGGCGAGATGCGAAATCCTGAGTCGGATCGGGTTGTGTTGGCTGATTGTCAGCGGTGGTGACCGGGAAGCCCATCTTCGCAAGTTCGCTTTCGACATCATTGAGTTGGCTTTGAGCGTTTTCGATGCGGCGGGTGAGGTTTGCAACGCGGCGCTGTTCGGCCTGCTGATCGCGTTCGGGGCTGGTGCGTTGTGAGGGCTCGCGTCCGGTGGAGGGGGATCTTCCGCCGGGGGAGACGAATGGCGCGGTGGAGCGATCGGGGGTGGTGGAGCGTGGCTGCTGCTGGCGATTGGGGTCGAGTTCGCCTTCGAGGCGGCGAATGTCGGCGAGGAGTTGCCGCCGCTTGAAGCGCAAGCGATCGACGCCGGTCATGTTCATGAGTTGCGAATCGCGTGGAATGGCGCGGCTGGGCTCGGCCCACTCGGGCCCGGCGATCTGCGGGACGAATGGAGGCTGAACAATTTCGCGCACGAGCGATGTGGCTTGAGAGACCATTTCGCGCAGTTGAATGGGGGAAGGTTCGGCGGTGAGATTCATGCGTTGAAGCAGGTCGATGGAGCCGGGGAAACGATCGACGATCTTGGCGGGGCTCCATGCACCGTCGGGGAGTTGTTGCTGGCGTTCGGCGACGATGTCGAGGACTGCGACGCCGCTGCGCCACCATGTTGCGGGAATCGGGCGGTGTGTTCCATCGCCGGTGCGGAGGAGGTCGGCGAGTTTGGCGCCTTCGAGCGAGGCCTCGACGGTGACGCCGACGATATCGTAGGGTTGCAGGGCCGGGAGGTAAGCGGCGTATTCGGGTGCTTCGTCGATAATGTACGGGTCTGCGGTGACCCATGTGCTGTAGCCGAGGAGTTGCTGTGGGACTGGCGCTGGCATGGGCATGATTGGCCCGGAGATGAGTTGTGCGGTCTCGGTTTCGCCACCGATGGTTACGCCGACACCGAGTGGGATGGGGAGTGATCTCGGGAGGGTTGAGCCGTTGGCGAGGGCTTGCTGATATTCGCGGACGAGATCGGGGGTATTGAGATCAGGGAGTGCGGGGTTTTCATTCCTGACAGCGGCGCGGAGGGTGTTGACTTCGCGATCGAGTTCTGCGAAGACCTTGTCGGGGCTGACTTTTCGTCCGCCACCGATGTCGACGTGATTGGGTTCGAGGACGAACTGTGCGGAGACGACGCCCAGGAGGACGGCGACCATGACGCCGAGGACGATCTTCTCGACATGCTGTTCGATTGTGCTGATTCCCTTGAGTTTCATCGTCGGATCCCCTGGGTCAATGGGCGTTGGTGCGGTGTAATCAGTCAGTGATGCCGAATGCGGTACGGACGGCGTCGGGCATGAAGTTTCGTGTCCAGTCGCGGAGCCAGACGGTTTCGACTTCGATGGTGGCGCGCACGACATGCTCGTCGCCATAGAAGAATCCGTCGCGCAGGTCGTTGTACACGTCGATGCGTTCGATATCCAGATCGGTGACGGTCATGAGATTTGTGGTCTTGATTGCATTGAGGAATACGGGAAGGCGTTCGCTCGAAGCAATGACGACGATGCGAGCGTGGCGGATATCGAAGACGCTGGAACCTGAGCGGCCGGTGAGGGTGACGCGTGGGGCGGTGAGTTCGCCTCCTGCGGCGGGTTGCGAGCCGCGCATGTCGCCGAAACCTCCCATCATGTCCATGCCGGCATCGGCGCCCATGTCGCCGAGGGATTGGGCCCTGGGCATGTTGAAGGCGTCGATGGAGATCGACTCGACGCGTTTGACAACAGAGAGGCGGACTGGGGTTGCGTCGCCGGTCTGGTCGCGGTTGGCGCGAGCGACGGCTCGAAGGAGGTCCGAGACGATCCAGTAATCCCACTGCCAGATGTAGGCTTCTTCGACGGTGGGGCGTTCGGGGATTGCGGCAAGGAATGGCGAGGTGGGGCGTGCGTCGGATGATCCGGGGCGCTGGCCGGGGGCTTGACCGAGTTGTTGAGGGGCAAAGAGGCTGGCTGACGAGCCATAGAAGGAGAACTGCTCGGCGTGTCTGCGATACTCGCTGAGGCGTCGATCGACAAGTTGCTTGCTGAGTGTGTCGCGTGCTTCAGGAGTGACTCGTCCGCCGGGGGCGCGGTTTTGAATGGCGTCGAGTTCGCGGGTTTCATAGTCGGCGACGGCGCGTGCGACAGACTGGCGTGAGGGTGGCATGCCGGCGCCGAAGCGTTCGAAGAGTGTGTCGTAGGCCGATCGGCCGCTGGCACCGCGACCCTGTCCGGTGATGGCTCGTGCGAGGTCGACCGCTGCGCGGCGGCCGACGGTGCGGTCATCGGATCGACGCGGGGGTGGGAAGGTGTCGATGAGGGGACCGTGCTCGGCGCGATTGAGTGTGAGTGTGGCGGCGGCGACGCGCTCGGCCTGAGCAAGGCGTGCCTCGCGCTGTTCGGCGTACCAGGTGGTGACGAAGTCGTTGGGCGGGCGAGACTCGCTCAGAGCGGCATCGGACTCGCTGGCGCTGATGCGAGGGAGTTTGTAATCGACTTTGGCTGCGCGGTTGATGCGGGACTTTTCATCATTGAAGGCTTTGGTCTGGCGTTCGCGCAGATCCTTGTTGAGTTTGCCACTGATGATGAAGGCTGTGGGCAGCATCGCGAGCATGAGCACGCTGAGTGCAACAATCAGAATGCGGGCCTTGATCCATGCGAGAACGTTTTTCATGATTGACCTCCGCCGGGCATCGGGTCGAGCACCGCGTAGAAGACGAGTGTGAACTGGCTGGTGTATCTGGGAATTTCATTGGGTTGCGGAGCGATGGGGGCGACGCGCTCGAGGTCGATGTCCGTCCTCTGGCCTGGGTCTGGGTTGCCGCGGTCGTCGATCATGAACTGATCGGGCGCATTGACCGGCCTGCGAGCGTCGGGGATCATTTCGGTCGGGATGCCCTGACTGCCGGGGAACGGTGAACGCGGTCCTGGCTGGAACCCGGTCTGAGGGGCGGTTGTGATGCGATCAAACCGGCCTGGTTCTTCGACGGCGACGATGGTGTATGGCACGCCATTGCGGGTCTTGTTTGCGGCGAGCCATTGCTCGATGACTTCGATTTCGAAGTCCTGTGGAGCCGGGTGTGTGGTGTTCAAGACAACCTGAACACGTACGCGGCGAAGTGATTTGACCTCGTCGGGTTCGTCGGATTGGGCGGTCTGGCTTGGAGCTGCGGAGCGGCCGGGAATGGCTTGCGGCATGATGCTCCATTCGTCGCCTCCCATGTAGTCCATGCCCGGTTCGTTCCATCCGCCGCCCATGTCGGAAGAGCCGGCTGCGCCTTCTGGGGCGCGGTAATCGGTGGTGATGCGATCGAGGTGGAAGAGAAGTTGACCTGCGGGGAGTTCGGCGCGGGCGGCTTCGTGTGCGCGAGCGATGATCTGACCGACATCGGAGACGATGTGGCCGTAGACCTCGCTGGCATCGAAAAGCCCGATCATCTGCTCAGCAGCGGCTGCCTCTCCTTCGGAGGTTAGAACTCCGGCGTTCATAGCGCGGCTTTTTGCTCCATCGGCTTCGCGAATCGCGGCATCGAACTGGGTTGGGGTTCCTGCGGCGGTGATGGCGTTGTTGTCCATGACGGGACGGATGAACATCGCGGCGCTTGCAGCGGCGGCGACGGCTGCGGCCGCGCCGAACCATGCGACCTTGCGCTTCCACATGGCGTTGCGGATCATCTTGACGGGCATGAGGTTGGCTTCGAGGGTGGCGATTCCGAGTCCTTGAAGCGCCAGGCCATAGGCGGTTGCGAGGTTGAGTGAAGCGGTCTGGAACTCACCGGCGCGTGGGCCATCGACATTGATGCGTTTGAACTGTTCGAGGCGGTAGACATCGATCTGGAGTTGCTGCTTGAGGAACTTGCGCAGTCCTGGGAGGCGGAAGGTGGCGCCGATGCCGATGAGTCGCTTGAGATCGGCCTGAGGATGAAGGGACTGGTAGTAGCCGATGGATCGCTGGACTTCCTGCACGAGGTCGGTAAAGACGGGGCGCATGGCCTGGAAGACGTGGCGTGCGTGCTTGGTCTGCTCGGCGTCGCGTTTGAGTTTTTCGGCTTTGGAATAGGGGAGTTTGAACTGCTCGACGAGGGCTTCGGTGAACTGATGCCCGCCGATGGGGAAGGTGCGGACCCAGACGCGGCCTGAGTGGGCAATGACGAGGTCGGTGGCTTGGGTTCCGATGTCGAGGAGGATGGTGCCGACGGTGTTCTCGGTGAACTCGAGGTCGTAGGCGAACGAGTTGTACGCGGCGATGGGGCTGAGTGTGGCGACATCTGGGGTGATGCCGACGTCGGCCAGGAGATTGAGGCGTTCCATCATGCGTTGGCGTGTGATGGCGAAGATGCCGACTTCGACTTCGGGCGAGTCGGGGCTGACGAATGTCTGGTAGTCCCACTCGACATCGGCAAGGGGGAACGGGATCTGCTGAACGGCTTCGAACTTGACAATGTCAGGAACTTTCTTGGCTTCGACTGGAGGGAGTTTGGCAAAGCGTGCGAAACTCTGATGCCCGGGGAGCGAGACGGCGATGCGCGAGTTGGAGAGATCGTGGCGGCTGACGAGCGTTCCGACGGCGACGCGCAGGGCGTCGTCGAGGTCGAGTTCGGGCGTGGTGAGAACTTTGGCGTGGTCGTAGGAAAGGAAGTCGAGAACCTTGATCGAGTCGCCGTCAGCCTGCAACTTGATGGCGCGGATGCCGCCTGATCCGACCTCGATGCCCCAACTGGTGTTTGACGTTGCCATGTGAATCCTCGAATTGCTGTGTGCACCGAATCCCTGACCGTGCTGATGCAGGGGCGATCGTACCCGGGTTTCGGGCTTCTCGCACGCCTGGACCCTAAGAGGATACGAGAAGGTATCGGGTCAGTTCCGGGGGCGGATGCGCCTGTGACAGAGACGTGACATGCCGGTGATGGCCAAGCATCATGGACGTGCAACGCGATCGGCCAGCAGGGACCCGCCGACCAGGACGCCTGAGAACAGAGCCAGGACCCAGAGGAGATTGGCGGGTACTTTCAGCGCGATCCAGTGCGGCGGCAGGCTGTAGGCGCAGGCGTGGTACCCCAGGAGCATCAGACTGAAGCCTAATGCGAGGCGAGTGGGAACGGAGAGTCCCAAGATTGACGGTGCAGGCGCGTTCGAGGTTTCGTCGTCGGAGACCCCACGGGTTCGGCCACATCGCAAGAGGTACATGCCCAAGCCGATGATGAAGATTCCCAGTGCCGCACCGGCGATCTGCCAGAGGTCGAGCACGCGACTACTCCATTGTGAGGGCAGCGTGGCTGACCAGACTTGCGCCTTGCTGGTCCATGGCGGCGGCGTAGCTGAGAACTTCGATGGTTTGGGGCTCGATGATCTTTATGGCAGCGACGATGCAGCCTGTGGAGCACCAGCGGGTGGGGTTTTGCTGCCACGCCATTGAGGCTATGAGGTCGTCGGCCTTACCTTGTTTGATCAGTGAGAGCATTTCCTGATCGTGCTGGGCCACACGGTTGCGAAACTCGACGGGTTCACCCTCGTCACCGGCGAGCACCTGACGATCTCCAAACGCGGGCCCGACATGGCTGAGGTCGGCAGAGGCGACGATGAGGGTTTTGCCGGGAAGTGTGGCGAGAGCGTTCTTCATGGCGGCGATGAAGGGGTCGAGGGCGAGGCCCTGGCCGTCGTAAGAGTCACCATTGTTGACTGCGGGGTCGTGAATAAGGGCTCCGAAGACTGTGCAGAAGTTGCCCTGGTCGTCTTTGCCGAGGCAGTGCTGGATCCAGGGAATCTGGAGTTCGATGGAGTGCTCGCGTTCGTGGTCGAAGCGGTTTTCGAAGAGTTTTTCGGTGTCTGAAGGGCCGAGGGCGCTGCGGAGGGCGGCGATGAGTTGCTGATCGACTTCGCAGGTTCCGAGGGGACTTGCAAAGCCTTTGTCGCAGCCGCAGACGCCGGTGGACTGGCCGAAGTGGTTGGTGCCAAGGATGATGACGCGGTCGGGGCGGTCGGTGACGCGGAGGCGTCCCCAGACGGAGCCATAGTTGATCCACCCCCTGGGGTAGTCGATGTGGGGCGCGACGATGGCGCGGGGGAGGCGGTCGAGGCTGGGGTTTGGAGCTTTGGCGAGGGCCTGATCGATCCATTGGTCCATGGCTTCGCGGAGTTTGTCGGTCGAGGCGGCGATGCGGGCTTCTTCGGTGGAATCTTCTCCAAGTTCTTGTGCGGCAAGGGCTTCAGCGAACTGGGCCGAAGCGCCAGGCGGGAGGTGATCGACGCTGTCGAAGTCCTGTTTCATGCGAACGAGGAGGGCGTCGAAGGTTGGGCCGAAGAGGAGGCCTGCCCCGTCGAGTTGTGCGACGAGGTTGTGGAGGAACTCGTCGTTGAGGCCTCGTCCGACCTCGGTGATGATCTGGGCGGTGGTGCGTGTGCCGTCCATGAGGGGGAGGATGAATTGGGCGGCCGGGAGGGTGGCGATCATGCGATCGGAGATCTGCTGGGCGTCGGCGAGGCCGAGGAGGGGTTGAGTCTTGCCATCGGGGCCCTGGGCCTGGAGGGGAAAGCCTCGGACTTTGCGGAGGCGGGGCTTGTGGTGGTGCGGGAGGGCGGGGTCGAAGGCGACTTGCGGCGCCTGGTCATTCTGATCGGTCATGTGGGCGTTTCCTGGGATACGGTTGATGTGGTTGGAGTGTAGCGCGGCGTGGGCTGGAGGACGGTGGTTGCCTACACTTGTCGGCTGTGCCGGACGCGGGAGGCTTGCGGACGTGCGCATGGAATGGGTAGATCTCATCAATCGCCAGATGGAGCGGGTGCTATGTCTTTCTCAGCAGGTCAGACGATCAAGTGCACAGTCAAGTCCGAGCCGCGTGCCGAGGCGCCGCGCAAGACAATCGAAAGATTGATGCGGCGTGACCCGGATGTGGTGCGCGGGCTCAAGCGGGCGCAGGAACTGCGTCGCCGGCGGATGCACGCTTACATTCGTGGCGGGCGCATGTGGTATGACCGCGAGCATCCGGCCAGGATTGTGCGCGTCGAGACGGGCCGGTCGTGGACCATGCCGTACACACCGGATCTCGGCAAGGATCTGGCGTCGGTGTCGTCGTATCTTGCGATCGAAGCGGCCTGAGTGGTCGGTGTGAGTGGTCAGCGTGAAGGAGTCGGGGGGTTGCAGATGCCCGGCGCGTGCGCGATGATTCTTTCAAGACTTCTTTGCGTTGTGGTGCTGGCGCTGTGCGGCCTGGGTTGCGATCGCACGCCTGCGGCGGCTCAACCGGTCGAGCCGGTCGTGCAGGGCCAGACGCATGTGTATGTGGCGCGCGGCGTCATCACGGCGATGCCCTCGGCGGGCGACTTTCGTGCGGAACTGCGCATCTATCACGAGCACATCCCGACGTTTCGGGGCAAGGGCGGGCAGGTGCACGTCAACGCCGACGGCGTGCTGGGGATGAAGGCGATGGACATGCCGTTTCCGTCGCTGGGTGCTGGCGTGACGCTCGATGGGTTGGCGGTGGGCGACAAGGTGGAGTTCGAGTTGTCGGTGGCGTACGAGCCGCGGATTGAGTACTCGGTGACGAGGCTGAGCAAGCTGCCGCCCGAGACGGAGATCTCGTTCGAGAACAAGGCGCCTTAGAACAAGACACCCGAGAACACAACCCCGGACGCCGGGTATGAGCCGTAGGCGGGGTCTGGCCGACTGGCGGGGCGGCGTTCAGAGGTGGCCAGCGAGCACGCCCGAAGGGACATCCTGCGGAGCGGAGGGAGCATCCTGCGGAGTAAAAGGAGCATCCTCCAGAGCGGAGGGAGCGTCCTCCGGAGCGGAAGGAGCATCCTGCGGAGTAAAAGGAGCATCCTCCAGCCTGGAAGGAGTGTCCTCCAGAGCGGAGGGAGCATCCTGCGGACCGGAAGGAGCATCCTCCAGAGCATCGGGACGCCCCGAACAGACGGCAACTTACGCTGCGAACCCTGCTCCGCGTTCCGCAGGCCGGTTTTTACAGCGGACCTGAGGCTGCGCGAGGCCTTCACGAACCGACCCGAGACCGTACCCGTCTTGCCTGTCCTCAATCGCGACACTAAGCCGCGCTCGGCGGCATGGTGAGGGCATTGTTCGATGGCCGGGGTCGGTGTCGTTTCGCCCGCCTACTCCTGCTCTGCGATCGCGTCGATGATGGCGGCTGCGTCGAGGAAGTCGATCACGTCATCGTCGTTGACATCAACCGGATCGAGCAGCCAGAGTTCGAGATCGCCGGTGTCGTGCATCAGGTTGAAGTTCAGGTCCATGCCGGTCGGGATGATGAAGCCGTAGCCGCGCGATTTGGGCAGGCCGCAACACCAGTCGTCCTCCCCTTCGTCCCACGCGCCTTCCCACGCCCAGTCTTCGCGGTAGAACGTGCTGGGCGTGCCCGCGGCCAGGCCGCAGAGAATCCCCTCGGCGATGAACTGGTAGGCGTAGCCCTTTTGGAACGAAGCCGCATCGTTTGCAATATGAACTTCGCGGCCGCTGATTGAAATATCAAATCCGGATGTTACTTCCGTCCAGACCGAGCCGTAACACAGCGGCACCTCGCGATGATGTGTGAACCCGAGCGGCAGCGCCATGCCGGCGCGGAAAATGCGGACCGGCGTGGTCCCGCCGTTGCCATCGTCGAGCAGCGGACCGTAGTGGTGAATCGTCACGCTCGTCGGCACGGCCGACGAAACGACCGAGTCGTGCTCGGGCGAACTTTCCTTTTCATGGAACTGATACGGCACCAGCCCGATCGCCCCGCCGCCGAGCTCGCTGCTCAGGATGTGGTAGTAGGGAGCCTTGTAGGGCTGGGACTCGCCGGGGCCGAGAACAATGACGGGCGTGCTTGGGCCAAATGAAACTTCGCCGCTCCACAAGTTTGGAGTAGATGTCGCCGCGCCGTTGATAACGATCTGCCCGACAAGACCGCTCTCATCGCGCACGATTATATCACCGGAGAACTCTTCACCAACAATAAGGGGGCGGATGAACCTGTTCTCAACCTCAACGGTTCCTGCAAGATCACGTACAATATCAATCGGACAATCGAGATTTCCTACGATGGCACTTCCGCTCGAAGTAATATCTCTTCCAACCATCACGGAGGTGTCCTCAATTGTGCCGGAGACCTCGATAAATCCGGCAACGTCGCTCGCTATTTCAAATGTGCATGCGAGATCCCCTTCGACGCGAACCCCTGCTTCAGTAGGGATCTCTGGGAGCAACAGTTGGGAGACAGGCAAGAGGTCTCCATTGATCTCGATCACTGCATCGAACGAGGTAATAACAGCGACATCCGCGCTGACGTTCACTGAGTCGATGAAAAAACCAGGATCGCCGACGCCAAGGCCCTGTACCGCTAGCATTTTGCCTGCACGAACAATGCCTCCGAATTCTCCCGCGATATCTACACGACGCAATGTACCACCAATCAGGATTTTGGCGTACATGTTTTGGCATTCGATAGTCCCTATATTAATATCAGGCCAAGGATTGGCCGCATCATCTCCAATGAGGGCATGATGGGTCTCCGAACCGATATCGCCCGCAACCACAATATGATGCAATGTTTGCCATGGTGTCGTACGAATAGCGCCCGTGATATTTCCTCCAACCTCCAAACTGCCAAGAGAGGTGCCTTGTTGAAACTGATAAATATCGAAATAAAGTTCTTCCAAATTTCCGCCAATATAGCCGAAATCCATACCATGACACTGAATGTATCCGACATTGCCGTGGGTGTAAAGCTCAGTTATAAATATTGGACAGGTGAGAAAGCCGCTACAGGAAAAGAGTCTCAAGCTTCCAAGATGGTGCAAATTATCCAGATCTCCCTGCGGCCCCAGAACAGAAAGATTGATACTCAAACTTTGTGAACCTCCGCCCTGTCGTTCTAGGGCAAACGTCAAGTTGCTGATTGAAGGCCGATTCCCGGATGATGTTTTGTTGACAATGATTTCAACATCAGCAGATGCGGCGCTGTGAACAACCTCAACATGAAGATCCCATGTATCAGTCAGTCCTGTGACCGGAGTGCAAGTCACCGTCAACTGGTCTGCATCGCTCATGACATCAAACGGGCAGGATTGTCCGTAACAAATCTGATGAAGAAAAAGTGAGGCAGCAACAACAAAGCATAGGAACTTGTACATTCAATTGCTCCAAGGAACGAAGATCAATGTTCTGCGGCGAACTACTCGCCCGGTACCTGATTGCCTTACCTCCGCCTTGCCTGGGCGACTACTGCTCCGACGACAAGGAGAGCCACAAATGCAGGAGGAGACGGCACGATCGATCCCAGCCTGAGTCCGGAACGTGAACTGATAGGCAGCTCGGATGCAGTCCGATCTATTTCATCGAAACTCACCAACCCCCCCCAATCGGACCCGTTGGTCAGTCGCACACCGCTTGATGACGCGAGAGTTTCCAGATGCTCACTTCGCCCCCCTGACCCATCAAGCAGCCCCCACGGGCTTGTCGTGTGCGGATATGAACCGACGTCATAGAAGTTCCATGTACCGGCGTTGGTTTCTCCTGTTCCCGGAGGCCCGGAAATCGGAGCCTCATCACTCGATGTCGGATAGCGCCAGTACCCACCTTCGCCGTCGTTCTTGTTCGGATCCCAGTGCATGGCCTTGATCCACTCGTCGAGATTCGGGATCCAGAACTTCGCGTCTGCATGGCGTACAGGCTGATCGGTGTAATTGCCGTTGTCGTCGCGGCCGAAGGTGCTCGTGTCGTAGGCACCATTCTCGAACGCCCACTGTTCCATCACTTTGCCATTGTGCAGCCAGTTGCAGAAGCGGGCTGCAAAACGCCAGCCCATGTTGGCCGCGAAGTTTTCGCTGCCGGAAATCGCGCGGTATCGGCCGAGGCTGTTGTCGTACACGATCCAGTCGCTCGTGAACTGCCCGGCGTTGGTAGGTCCGTCGTAATACGGCCGATAGGCGTTGACGAACTCGAGCCACTGCCCGACGGTGATCTCGGTGCGCGACATGCGGTACTTATAATTGACCGTGCCGACGGTGAAGCCTTCGTGGGCATAAGGCGGATAGAACCGTCGGCCCTCGTCGAAGTTCACATGCCGATTGCCCGGGTCGCCGATGATGGCGAAGTCGATCCCGTAATCCGGCGTCGGGCCCGCTGCTGCGGGTGAGGCCGACAGCGCGAGCACACCGATAGCTGCGACCGATGCCTTGACCGCGCCAGCCACCGCAACCGCGACTCGCCCGAAAAAACCTCTGTTTCGCTCAACAAACCTAAACCGCATATCCACCTCCCGAATGCCGAACGAGCCACTTGTCACGGTGAAGGTACCTCACGATGGAAGTCTGTCAAGCGGATTTCTGGAATATCCATTGGCGAGCGGTGACACGCCAAAAAAACATGCGCGCCATCGCTGCCACCAGCCTGGCACGTTGACATGCATGGATCGGTGGTACACCCCGACAAAGCCTCGGCGGGATCGCTGCGGGTCAGAACCTTGGGTTGGTCGCGATGGAAAGGGGTTGGGCCTACACTGGCGTTTCCCCTTGCTTCGAGATGAGACGCCCATGGATGAGTTTCCATCGCGGGAGATTGTTCCGATTCTGGATTTCGGGTCGCAGACGGCCCAGTTGATCGCGCGGCGGGTGCGCGAGGCGGGCGCGTTCAGCGTGCTGGTGCGGCCGTCGATTTCGGCGGCGGAACTGGCGGCGATGAACCCGCGCGGGATCATTCTGTCGGGCGGGCCTGCGAGTGTGCTCGATGCGGGTTCGCCGACGATGGACCCGGAGATTCTGAAGTTGGGCGTGCCGATCTTCGGGATCTGCTACGGCATGCAGCTGGTGTGCCGGGTGCTGGGGGCCGAGATCGAGAAGGCCCGGTCGCGCGAGTTCGGGCGTGCGAACCTGAACATCGCGGAGCGCTCGGGGTTGCTGGCGGCGATTCCTGAGCGGACAGCGGTGTGGATGTCGCACGGCGATCAGGTGCGGAATCTGGATTCACAGCGCTTCAGGACGATCGCGAGCACCGCGACGTGCCAGCACGCAGCGGTGGTGTATGAGCATGAGGGGCTGCGGTTTTACGGGGTGCAGTTTCACCCGGAAGTGACCCACACGCCGCACGGGATCGAGATTCTGCAGAATTTTCTGTATGAAGTGTGCAAGTGCGAAGGCTCGTGGCGCATGGCCGATTTTGCGAACACAGCGATCAAGCGGGCGCGCGAGCGTGTGGGGCAGAGCCGCGTGATCTGCGGGCTCTCGGGCGGGGTAGATTCATCGGTGGCGGCGGTGCTGCTGCACAAGGCGATCGGCGATCAACTGACGTGCGTGTTTGTGGACAACGGGCTGCTGCGCAAGAGCGAGCGGCACCTGGTCGAGACGACGTTTCGCGATCACTTCTCGGTTGATCTGCGCGTGGTGGATGCCGAGAAAGAGTTTCTGGGCGATCTTGCAGGCGTGACCGACCCGCAGGAAAAGCGGCGGCGGATCGGGCATCGGTTCATCGATGTGTTCAAGACGGCGGCTGCGGATATTCGCGATGCCAAGTTCCTGGCGCAGGGGACGCTGTATCCGGATGTGATCGAGAGCGGGCACGGGCACGCGGGGCACAGCGCGAACATCAAGTTGCATCACAATGTGGGCGGGCTGCCCGAGGATCTTGGGTTCGAGTTGATCGAGCCGCTGCGGGAGTTGTTCAAGGACGAGGTGCGCAAGCTCGGCGAGGTGCTGGGCCTGCCCGATCAGATCATCTGGCGGCATCCGTTCCCGGGGCCGGGGCTTGCGGTGCGCATCGTGGGCGATGTGACGCGCGAGAAACTGGATGTGCTGCGCGAGTGCGATGAAATATTGCTCGAAGAGATCGTGGCGAATCAGTTGTATCGGCGGACGAGCCAGGTGTTCGCGGTGCTGCTGCCGATTTCGAGCGTGGGGGTGATGGGCGACGGGCGGACGTATGAGAAGGTCGTCGCGATTCGTGCGGTCGAGACGCAGGACTTCATGACGGCGGATTGGGCGAGGTTGCCCTATGACGTGCTGGCGACGATCTCGAACCGGATTATCAACGAGGTGCACGGGGTAAACCGCGTGGTGTATGACATTTCGTCGAAGCCGCCGGCGACGATCGAGTGGGAGTGAGCGACTTTGCGGCTTGTGCGGGTGCTGCGGCTTGATGCCCGAATCGAGGGTGTCGGCTGCACGATGCGACCGTGGCATGGGGGACGCGCGGGCGCTGGAGGAATCGCCGCCCGTTCGGGTCGATAGCCTCGATAGGAGGCTACCGCGCGCGTGCAGTCGATCGGGATGACAAGCATGATGGATCTGTTCCTGCAGGGACGAATCGCTGCATCGGACCGGGCGATGAAGCAGGCGATCGAGCGGCTTTCGACGGGCAAGCGCATCAATCGCGCGTCTGATGATCCGGCGGGAATGATCGTTGCGACGAACTTCAAGACCGAAATCAAGGAGATCGAGAAAAGCATCGAAGCGGCAGAACGGCATAACCACTATCTCGCAGCCAAGGAAGGATCATTGAGCGTCATCGCCGACATGATGATCGAGTTGCAGGGGATTACGGTGCAGGCGTCCAATCGTGGGGCGCTGGGGCAGGGAGAGCTCGAGGCGCTCCAGCAGCAGGCGAACGGAATACTCGATGGGATCGACTTCATCGCGGCGACGGCGCGTTTCAACGGCGAACTGCTGCTCGAGCGGTTGAACGCGAAGGACCTGGGGCTTCGCAGGCTGGTGGCCAGTGACGATGACGACGAAGGAGAGTCGCATCCGCGCTGGTTCATGGATCTTCAATGGGGTGATCTTGAGGCGATTCAGAAAGCAGTGGACAGTGCGAGCAGCGGCGTGAACCTCACGCGAGCCGGGATCGGAGCCATGATCCAGCGGAACGAAAGCAATATTCGACTGAGCATGAATCAGTTGGAATCGCTGTCAAGCGAGGTCAGCCGCATCGAGGATGCGGATTACGCTGAAGAAATCTCGAAACTTGTGCGTGCGCAGGTATTGCGGGAAGTGGGGATGCGTTCGCTGATGATTCATCGCGAGTCGGCCGGGCGAGCGCTGGGGCTGATCGGCGCATAAAAAAAGGGCGATGGAGGTTGTCCATCGCCCAGCGGCAAGTCTGATGTGCTTGATGATTACTTGTTCTTGGTCGCCCAGGCGATGAGGCGGTCGGCCACTTCGGGGCGGCTGAACTCCATCGGCGGGCGCTCGCCGGCGGCGAGCATGTCGCGGACTTTGGTGCCCGAGAGGAAGACCTGATCGCCTTCGATCTTGGGGAAGGTCTTGCCCGAGACCATGCCTTGTGCCTTGCGGCTGTAGGCGGCGTGCTCGTACTTGAGCGGCTCGATCTTGAGGTTGTTCTTGTCGAGGTTATCAAAGATCGTCTGGGCGTCGTAGGTGCCGTAGTAGTTGCCCACGCCGGCGTGGTCGCGGCCGACGATGAAGTGCGTGCAGCCGTAGTTCTTGCGGACCAGGGCGTGGAGGATTGCTTCACGCGGCCCGGCGTAGCGCATGGCAGCGGGCATGACGGTCAGGAGCGTGCGCTCGGGGACGAAGTAGTTCTCGATGAGAACTTTGTAGCAGTCCATGCGGACGTCGGCGGGGATGTCGCCGGGCTTGGTCTCGCCGACGAGCGGGTGGATGAGCAGGCCGTCGCAGATTTCCTGGGTGCACTTGCAGAGGTATTCGTGTGCGCGGTGGATGGGGTTGCGCGTCTGGAACGCGCCGACGGTCTTCCAGCCGCGGCGAGCGAACTCGGCGCGAGTCTGGGCCGGGGTGAGGCGGTAGTCGAGGAAGGCTTCGGGCCCGTCGGGATCGACGCAGACGGTGATGACTTCGATGGGTCCGGCGAGGCAGGTGTCGCCTTCTTTCTTGACGGCTTCGGCACCGGGGTGCTGGCCGTCATCGTCGCCGGGCTTGCTGAAGAAGATGGTTGCTTCTTTGGCGCGATCGTGGGCGTAGGTCTCGGAGATGGTCATGACAGCCTGAAGGACGCCATTGGGGGAGTAGAGAGCGACGCGCTCGCCAACCTTGGGGGCGTCGGCAGCGTTGACCGCGAGGGTGATGGGGATCGGCCAGATGTCGCCCGAGGCGAGCTTCATGGATGAGACGACCGAGTCGAAGTCGGCCTTGCCCATGAATCCGGTCAGCGGGCTGAAAGCACCGATGCCGATCATCTCGACGTCGCAGGATTGCTTGGCGGAGAGGTTGATGCGCTTGAGGCCGGCGGCTTCGGCGGTGAGGGCCTTGGCGCGGTCGGCGCTGGCGACTTGATTGACGAGTTTGCCGCCATGCGGCTCGATCAGCCCGGACATAGTCGATCTCCCTTGCAAAGACTGGTGAACATCAGCGGCCGACGCACGGCGACGGATCACGCGCTTCTGTTTCGGTTTTTGGACAGCCGGGGTCTGCGGTGAGACCTCCTCGGGGCCAGAGGATAGGAGGGCAGCGGGCAGAGTTCAAAGGGGCGAGGTGAAGGGTGGTGTGCGTTGATGCCGCGGGCCTGGCGGTGGCCTGGGCGGTTATTCCGCCAGTTCGTTGGGCAGTTTGCCCATCGTGGTGTACCTTCACGTTGACGAGTGGCTCGTTCGGCATTCGGGAGGTGGCTATGCGATTTGGGTTTGAGCGAAACAGAGGCTTCTTCGGGCGCGTCGCGGTTGCGGTGGCTGGCGCGATCACAGCATCGGTCGCGGTTATCGGTGTGCTCGCGCTGTCGGCCTCACCCGCAGCAGCGGGCCCGACGCCGGATTACGGGATCGACTTCGCCATCATCGGCGACCCCGGCAATCGGCATGTGAACTTCGACGAGGGCCGACGGTTCTATCCGCCGTACGCGCACGAAGGCTTTACCGTCGGCACGGTCAATTATAAGTACCGCATGTCGCGCACCGAGATCACCGTCGGGCAGTGGCTCGAGTTCGTCAACGCCTATCGGCCTTACTACCAGGGCGTTGTCTTTGCCAGCGAGTTTACGAGCGACTGGATCGTCTATGACAACAGCCTCGGTCGCTATCGCGCGATCGCCGGTAGCGAGAACTTCGCGGCCAACATGGGCTGGCGCTATGCGGCCCGCTTCTGCAACTGGCTGCACAACGGCAAGGTCGGCGAGCAGTGGGCCTTCGAGGGCGGCGTGTATGACGCGAGCACCTTCGGCCAGGATGCCAACGGCAACTACACCGACGATCGCACGCGCAGCGCCGATGCCAAGTTCTGGATCCCGAATCTCGACGAGTGGACCAAGGCCATGCACTGGGATCCGGATAAGAACGATGGCGAAGGTGGGTACTGGCGCTATCCGACCTCAAGCGACACGCGGCCGGTGGCGGGGCCGCCAGGGGAGGGGGATACCAATGCGGGCACAGGATTGACGTACAACGTTGGTGCGTATGGGCACATGAGCCCGTGGGGATTGCTCGACGGGTCAGGCGGCGTCAGTGAAATGCTCCAAAATGGCGGGCAGAACTGGCTGTATTCCCGAGGTTCGTCATGGTCGCTTTCCGCATTTGCAGACGAGATTGATTCCGTCGGCACGCTATTCCCTCGTTCGTCGGGAAACGGGCTCCGACTCGCCATGGTGATCCCCGCGCCGGGAGGTGCTTTGCTGCTTGGAACATTGATGACGATAGTTGCGCGGCAGCGACGTCGTCAATTTGGCAATCGGTGACAAGGAGAACATCGAATGAAATTGGCCATCCTGCTGTCCCTGTCGGCTCTTCTGTTTCAAGTTGTGTCGATTGCCGCTGCACAATCCTGCCCGTTCACGATCGACAATGTGAATGCCGATTCGGTCACGTCTTCGTGTACGCATGTGTCGGGTGACACATGGGATCTCTACCTGGAGATCGAACACTCTACGGCCATGGCGGACGTGCGCATTGTGGTCAATGAGAACGAGAGCCCGATCCTGCGCAATCTGGTGGTCAAGATCAACCGAGATAATAATTTGATTCGCCAGATCAATCTAAGTATTGTCGGTTCGATTTCAGACCAATATGCGCTGGCAGGCCTTGTTTCTGTCACTCTCGACGAGGACAATGAAGGGTATCTGGTGCTGGAGGAACTCTTTGTCGGGGGGCTGGTGGCACCGATCGCGCGCATGACTCTGGCCGTGCCACCGCTCGCCGGTTCCTCCGGCGAGCGGTGCCGATGAGCCTTTTGCCATCGTGTTCGCCATTCATTTCCATCCTTTCAACCCGGTCCCATACTTCACCCTGTGGCGGGGTCGTACTCGATCAGCGGGTCGGGGCCTCTGTCGCCCGTATGTCGAGCCGACCATTGCGCGAGGGAAGAACTGGCCGTTGGCCAGCGATGGACGTGAGCGGCGATTGCGGTTCGCGTGAGCATGCCAGGAACATCGTCTGAGATGGCTGCGCAAACCATCCGCTTGCCGATCGCGGCGGTGGAAAGGCGAACCTATGCTGGCGGTGTACGACGGTGCGTGAGTCCTTCGCACCGCTCGCCGGAGGAACCGGCGAACGGTGGCACGGGCGCGAAACATCGGTGCCACTCCGCTGCGGCGTGAGGTCCGAGAACGGGGCGGCCTGGGGCGGTTCTGATGCCGGGCGGGCGGGCAAGTCGTGCGAGAGCGAGGGGTTGAGGCGCACTTGAGGCGTGCGGTGCTTGATCCCCTGCGGGGCGCGACTACAGTGCTCGTTCCACAAGCACGTTGATGAAGGGAAAGGCGAACATGAGTCAAGTCAAGGCGACGAATATTCACTGGCACGACGGCGATATCTCCCGCGAGGAGCGTTGGAAGGCACTCGGGTGCAAGGGCGCGACGATGTGGTTCACGGGGCTCAGCGCGTGCGGCAAGAGCACGATCGCGTGCGCTCTTGAGCAGGCACTGGTCAATGAAAAGGTGTCGTGTTACAGGCTCGATGGCGACAACATCCGCTTCGGGCTCAACAAGAACCTGGGGTTCAGCGCAGCCGACCGCGAGGAGAACATCCGTCGCATCGGCGAGGTGTCGAAGTTGTTTGCGGATGCGGGGATCGTGACGCTGTCGAGCTTCATCAGCCCGTACATCAAGGACCGCGACGCAGCCCGCAAGGCGCACGAGGACGCCGGGCTGGCGTTTATCGAGGTCTTTGTCGATACCCCGATCGAGGTGTGCGAGCAGCGCGACCCGAAGGGGCTGTACAAGAAGGCCCGGGCGGGCGAGATCAAGGGCTTCACGGGGATCGATGATCCATATGAGGCTCCGGTCAAGCCCGAGCTGGTGCTCAAGACGGCCGAGCACGATGTGGCGGCGTGCGTGAAGCAGTGCCTCAAGGCGCTGGCCGATCGCGGGCTGATTTCGATGGCGTGAATCGGTTTTTGAATGGTGAAACATGCACTCGGGCGGCCGGCAGCGGTCGCCCGTTTTTTATTGGCGTCGAGGGGCGTTGGTTCAGCCGGGGCCTTTGGGGGCTATTGTCAGGATGGATGAAGCATGGAGAATGTTGATGCCTGATTATGCGCGAATGATTGAAGCCAGTCGTGAAGCCGTGACGCTTGCGAGTGTGGTCTGCCGTCAGGTGCAGGCGTCGCTTGAGCAGGTGCGTGCGATCACGAAAGACGACAAGAGCCCGGTGACGGTTGCGGATTTTGCGAGCCAGGCGATCGTGGCGTATGTGCTGCGCGAGCGGCTTGGCGAGATTGTGCTGGTGGGCGAAGAGGCGAGCCAGTTTTTGCGTGAGGCGGATCATGCGGCGCACCTCGATGCGACGCTGACAGCGGTGCGCGAGGTGTGGACGGATGCGTCGGTGGATGATGTGCTGGCTGCGATTGATGTCGGGGCGGGGGACACTTCGCATCGGTCATTCTGGACGCTGGATCCGATTGACGGGACGAAGGGTTTTTTGCGCAATCAGCAGTATGCGATTGCGCTTGGGTACATCGAGAGCGGCGTGCCGACGATTGGGGTGATGGGGTGCCCGAATCTGCCGATGGATTTGTCTGAGCCGCTGGATGAAGCGGATGCGACGGGGTGTTTGTATTACGGGATTCGTGGCGAGGGGGTGTATGAGGCGCCGTGCGACGATGCGCTGGCCAAACCGATCCGCATTACGAGACTCGACCATGCGCGGGGCCAGCCGATTCTGGTGTGCGCGTCGGTGGAGAAGGCGCACACAAACGTTGACGACACGGACCGGATCTTGGCGCACATCGGCGAAGAGTCGGACATGGTGAGGCTTGACAGCCAGGCGAAGTACGCGGTGGTCGCGCGCGGGCAGGCGGACGCCTACATCCGCATGCCGACACGCAAGGGGTATGTCGAGCGGATCTGGGACCATGCAGCGGGCGCGATGATCGCGGCTGAGGCGGGTGCTGCGGTGACGGATATTGACGGGCGCGAGCTCGATTTTTCTCACGGGCGGGGGCTGGAGAAGAATCGGGGGATCGTGTGTGCGCCGCCTCGGGTGCATGGGCTGATCATCGGGGCGATTCGTGCCCTGGGGCTCGGCAGCGCGGAGTGATCGCTGAGGGCATGCTCACGGTTGGCGAGGTGCCTGCAAGACCAACGTGGCTTCGCCGGCGGAGATCAGGATCAGCCCGTCGAGGACTGTGATCGATTCGGGCGGGGCGTGGAGTCTGACTGGCTGGCTGCTGATAAGGTGCGCCGAATCGAGAGCCATGATGTAGAGCGGGAAGCTGCCGAAACCTTCGGGGTCTTCGACCGGAGAGGATTCCAGCAGGACGACATGGTCGGTCGCGGGGTCGGAGACGATCAGCGAGCCGACGGTTTCGAAGACGTCGATGCCTTGCAGAGTTCCGCTGGCGTCGTAGACGAGCATGCCTGAACCTGAGAGGAATGTGATCGTGTCGCCGAGGTCGTAGGCCTGAATGCCGATGCGATCGACGAGTCGGCCCCTGGTGTCGAGTTCGGGGCGCACGAGTCGGCCCGTGGCGATGCTGACCTGCCAGAGTGAGCGGTTCTGGTCGAGGACGTAAAGGCGATCGTCGAAGATCCATGCGTCGAGTGAAGCGGTGACGGGTTCTTCAGCGAGCATCCATCGGACATCGGTTTCTTCGAGGTCAACGCAGAGGACGCCACGGTCGAGGCCTGCGACGAGCAGGCGTTGAGGCGTGACGCGCATCCATCGGATGTTGCCGGGCGGATCGTTGAGTCGATTGACGACGTTTCCGGTGCGGGCATCGACGGAGATGATCGAGAGCGCCCACTGCTCGTTGGGTTGTGGAACCGAGCCTCCGACGACGAGCATTCCGGCGTTGATGGCGATGTCGTAGACGCGGCGGACATCGGTGCTGCCGCTCCAGAGTGGCT